>JAHFDK010000032.1 GCA_023249095.1 Candidatus Rokuibacteriota bacterium
TCCCACGCCGTCTCGGCGCCCACGCCGCCGCGCTGGTCCTTTTCGGGGTCCTGCCCGCGCTGAGCTTCGCCGGCCGCTGGGACGCCTACCTCTCCGGCGCGCTTTACTCCGGCAACCTGAAGGTGGCGGCGCTCTCCGTCACCGATGCCGTGGCGGCGCGGCTTCCCGACGCCGCCCGCCGTCACGTCGCCAGGAACCGGATGGGCGCCAACGTGCTGGATGTCTGGGAGTGGTCAATGGGCGAACTGGCGGTGCCGTCGTATCCCGAGGACCGCATCTTCCGCGCTGTGGCCCGCGACGTGTGCCGTCTCGCCGACGACTCGGCCGACGTCGTGCTCGTGGTCTTTGGTCGGCCGGGTACGCTCACGGGCCAGCGCGAGATCACCCGCAACGACTGCGCCGCCATCGGCCGGCCGGGAGCGTAGGATGCCGCTGCGTGGGCGCTCGGTCCCCTACTCGATGCGATCTAGGGTTGGAGTCCTCACGTTTCCAGCCCGAGCCGGACTCTACGCCGGGTCGCGAAACGCTCCGAAACCGCTGGAGGGATCGTCGAGCTGGTGACAGACGCCATCCGCGCCAGTGGTTTCTGCGGTGTGAGATTCGGGCACGTCCGCGCGTGGGCGACGACCGACTCTCTCAGATCGACTCCGCACTGGCGGCAGAGATAGCAGGCGTCGTCGATCTCGGTCCCGAGCTGCTCCGGCGTGTAAGTTCGGCGGCACGCTTTACAGAGCGCCACCGGATGATCCGGACACAACTCGAAGAGCAACGATCTGAGTCGGACGAATAGCAACACGATGCGCGTATCGTTGTCCTCGAAGCACGAGCAAGTCAAGCCGGGCGGCAAAATAGTTCGGTGGAGGATGTGGATCTGGTGGATAACCTGAGGATGACGCGTTGAGGTAAGCTGTGCCGCGAGGAGGAAGCCATGCTGATCGTCGATTCCCAGATCCACCTCTGGCAGAACGGCAAGATGAGCGCGCACCATCGCCAGATCCCGACCTATTCGGTCGATGATGCGCTGGCCGAGATGGCCTCGGCCGGGGTTGATTGCGCGGTGATCCATCCGCCCAGCTCGCTCGGCGAGGCGGTCAATGTTCTCGCCGTCGAGGCGGTGCGCCGGCACCCCGACAAATTCTGCATCCTCGGGCATTTCGACCTCGAAAGCCCGGATCACGAGAGCATCGTCGCCCATTGGCGCGAGCGGCCGGGCATGCTCGGGTTTCGGTTTACCTTCAACCAGCCACGTCAGAAGGCCTGGTGGACCGATGGTTCGCTCGACTGGTTCTGGGCGGCTTGCGAGAGGGCGGGGCTGCCCATCGGGCTCTTGGCCGGCGGGAACATGGCGGCGCTGGCCAAGATCGCCGAGCGGCATCCCCGTCTGAAGCTGCACATCGATCACCTCGGGCGCAGCGGCGGCGGCAGCGGGGTAACCGACGCCGCGGCCTTCGCCGATCTTCCGGACATGCTTGCGCTCGCCAAACACCCCAATGTCGGGGTCAAGATGTCGGGCGCTCCCAGTTATTCGAGCCAGCCCTACCCGTACAAGAACATCCACGGCTATCTGCGCCAGATCTTCGAGGCGTTCGGGCCCGAGCGTTCCTTCTGGGGCACCGACATTACCCGCATGCCGTGCTCGTATCGGCAATGCGTGACGATGTTCACCGAGGAGTTGCCGTGGCTGAAGGGCCGCGACCTCGAGCGGGTGATGGGCGGGGCCGTCGTCGACTGGCTCGGCTGGAAGCGCCCTGCCGCTGCCTGATCACGCAACGGGGATGACGGGCCGAGAAGGGGCCTTTATGTCGCCTACGCTCTCGACGCGCTCGCCGGGACTAGCACGACACGCTACTGGGGCGTCGAGTGCTCCCCAAGGTGCTGCTGAGGAGCTTGGCGTCATATTCAGCCGCCAGAAACAAACTTTCCGATGCCGTCAGCACTCCTAGAGAGACTGTTCCAGCGTGGCCGTTAGCAGAGCACAACTCGCAGTGAGATCCGCAGTGATGAACTCAAAGCATGGGCTCGCGGTGGCAATCCGTATCGCTCCATCGAGGCCGTCGCCGGCATGCGCCAAGGGATTGAGAACATTCGCATAGAGGCGAGCGGTGGCCTCGGCCGCGCTGAGCCGTCGCATCGAAGGCCCCGGGACTCCGGGCTCGTAGCGTAGGAAGAAGACAGCGGAGAGTGGGGCCCGAACTCTGCTGATGCCGCCCGGCATGTCCTCTGCCGGCACGTGCAGGCTCCGAGAAGTGCGAATCGTCTGCGGGGGTAACGGGTAGGACGCCGGGGGCTGCTTCTTTAAGGCGAGGGCTCGGGCGTAGGGGAGAACCTCGAGGGTCTTGAGGTCCACCGGCCCCAGCTCATCACTCAAGTAGCGGAACCCGTGATGCATCAGGGCCCAGCAAACGGTCGATTTTCCGCCTCCGGCTTTCGCGATTAGCATGAGCGCGACGTCGGCACGCTGCAAAACGGCAGCGTGAATGAAGTAGAGGTCGCACCGAAGCTTCTGAAGCTCGATCGCGATATCCTGGTCGAACAGGGCGAGAAATTGACCGTCATCCCGTGCCGTGAGAGGCTCAATTCCGGGTCGCTTGATGAAGAACGTGGCGGCCACACCGTCTCGGCCAACCGTGTAGTCGAGGTCTGTCCCTCTGGAGTCGCCTTGCATATAGCCGTAGGCGGCGGTGACGAGGGCCTCTGTGTCGGGCTCCTCGCAGCCAACGCGGACACCTCGGTCCAGTACTCTCAGCGTCAGGACGTGCACACTGGCAGCCCTTCGGCGCGCGTCTTATTCCCGCGGGTGGTCCAGGAGACCCAGTTCGTCAAGCCGCCGGAGCGCCGCGATGACGGCTTCCCTCGCGGTATTGGGATCAACGTCGAACGAGCTTGCGAGCTCGTCCACGATTTTCGCCACCGTACGCTGACCATCGCACCGCTGCCAGATGAAACTAGCCGTCGGATTGAGCTGATGAACCTGCTCTGCTTCGAGGTCGAGCACCACCATCTCTCCCTCTACGGCGCGGCTGCTAACGTCGGATCGTCGCTTTGGACAGTTCTCTACCATAGCGCTAAATTGGTGTGCCGGCGGCTCCCGTGCAGTTTACTCGAATCTCTCCCGACCTGGAGGAATCTATTCCAACGACGCCGTCACTGACGCTCCTGCTTCAGGCTGCCTCGCAGAACCGGATGAATTTGCCCCTGGCGAGCTTCAGTGCAGAGCAGGTTCGTTGGGCCGTCGAGACAGGCTTGGGTCCATTGCTCCGGCGAGCCACGGCCGACGATCCGGAGGCGAAGACGTCGCCGTTCTGGCCCCTCGTGCAGGGAGCAGATCTGACCGCGCGAGTGATCGCCGCTGAACACCTGGGCGCGATGGATGAGATCATCCGTGCCTGCGAAGGAAACACCCCGCCCCTGACGCTCCTCAAGGGCATTTCCATCTGCGAGCAGCACTATCCCGAATCGCACCTCAGGCTCATGGGGGACATCGACGTCCTCGTCGATCAAGAAGCCATTCCGATCGTCGAAGCGCTCCTGCTGGAGTTGGGCTACCGCCATGTTTCGGAGTACCCGCCGGAGTTCTACGAGGCGCATCACCATATCACCCCACTGTTCCACCCTCGAACGAAGGTCTGGGTGGAGATTCACCGTGCTTTGTTTCCGGCGAGCAGCCTAGTGGGATCGGACAGGGTGTTCGGCCTGGAGAATCTTGGGGCCGAACTCCAACCTTCAGAGTTCCGAGGACGGCCTGTCCACCGCCTCAGCGATGAGCTCCAGGTCGTCTATCTCGCGGCCCACTGGGCCTTCGGGTTCAGGCGCGTTGGCGGCATGGTGGGTATGCTTGATCTGATCTATCTTCTGGGAAACACACGGGCGCTTCGTTGGGAGCGGATCATCGACTGGTTGGATAGCTCGGTCGCGTCGACCTACGTGTACCTGTTACTCTCGTATCTCGAACGGCGTCGACTCGTCGACATTCCTCCCCAGATCCTGAAGGGGCTCTTCTTACGGCAACGTTCCTTTGGCCGCGTCAATCTGAAGGCGCTTCATGTGCTCATCGATCGCTACGTCACCGATGGACGCGGCTTCGGTCCGCTCGTGAGCGCCCGAAACTTTGAGATCCTTTGGCGGACCCTCCTGTTGCCGGGACCGCCGTCTCGAAACGTCGCACGGGTCTTCTGGAACCTGTTACCTTCGCGGAACTGGCTTTTACGAACGGTGACCGGCGCTGCCCCGAGTGAGTAACGAAGTTCGACAAAAGCAGAGGGGGAACGGACGCGCTGCTCCCGTCCGAGCGAAACTAAAGACGGTCGGATGCGCGCAGGCTCGATCATCGAGACGTACGCAACACTCGGGCGATCAGTCTCAGGACAACGCCAGCGGGTCGAAGCGCAATCAAAAGCCGAAGATCGACCACCACGAAGAGTGCCGGCGCCGGCGCCGCTGGCCGTTTTGCTGGCCGCCCTGATTTTCTTGGAGACCGTCTTGGAGATCGTCGTCCGAGTGACCATTCGAACCGGATCTCGCGAAAGATGGGATGGCGGGCAGCGTGAGAATCACGGGAGCGACAAAGACAGCCTTCAGGAGCCCTCTTCTTGTCGTGCCTGACGTTTCAAAGTGCTCTGACATATGCTTCACCTCATTCTGTTCTGACATATTCTTCACCTCACTCATAATGTTCTTCGACAATATTGATGCCGTCAGACACGCTCCGTCAAGATGAATGACTTTTCACAATAGAGAAGCTCGGTCTTTTCCGGAATCTGTCTTTCCGGAAGCTTTGACGATGTTCTCTTCGTATTGTCGGAATAGCGCTCCCGCTCGTGCCTAGTGCGTGTGTTAGTCAAGCCATCGCCTGCACAGCACGCCGGGTGATCTTGAGCTCGCACACGCGCTCGGCGGGCGTCTTGCCGGCCAGGGCGAGATGGGGTTCTCGGCGTCTTCCGGCGCAACGGCGCGGCTGCCGGCGAGTCCGTTACGTGGCGCCTCGCGGACTCGGCCTCAACGCTGGAGCGATAGCTCGCCGACACTGTCATGCCGAGCTTCTTGAAGGTCACGGACGAGGCAGCGCTTGAATCGGTCGGCCGCGGCTTCTACAACGTCCTGTTCCCTCAAGACGCGACCCGACCGGATTCCGCCGCCGCCCGGACGGCCTTCGAGCGATTCATCGGGGCCTACCCGAAGTTCACCACGCCGCCACCGGCCCCACGCTGCCGCCGTCAATCGTCGTCCGCATGGTGCTGCGTCGCTCGGCTCCGACCTCGTGCTGACGATGTTTCACCGAGGAGTTGCCGTGGCTGAAGGGCCGCGACCTCGAGCGGGTGATGGGCGGGGCCGTCGTCGACTGGCTCGGCTGGAAGCGCCCCGCCGCTGCCTGATCCCGCAGCGGAGTTGGCGTGGCCGAGAAGAGGCCTTTATGTCGCCTGGGCTTCTGGAGATAATCCGCGTGGCATAGCCCGCTGGCGGGACGCGATGGGACGCTCGGCGGTGCAGTCTCTCGAAACTGGTGGAGGTGCGATATGGCACGCGACGGCTATCTGATCCTCGACAGCGACCTTCACATGATGGAGCCGGACGATCTGTGGGCCCGCTACCTCGAAGGTCCACATCGAGCGAGCCCGCCGCGGTTCTTCGGCGGGCAGCAGCGAACACTCAGCGAGAGCTCCGAGGACAAGGGCAACGCTGATACCATCATGGGGATGGAGGTGCAGGGGCTGGCGATTCCCGCGCATGCCAAGGCGACTGCCGCCACCGCCTCCAGCCGCGAGCTGCGGCGCCGGAGCCGCGCGCGGCACCCACACTTCCAGATTGCGCGCGGGCGCGGCTTCGACCCGGACTCGACCCTGACCGCGATGGATATCGAAGGCGTCGACGTCGCCGTCATGTACGGCACGCGCGGGCGGCAGATCTTGATGCACGACGACCTCGCCCCGGACTACGCGGCGGCGCTCGCGCGTGCCTACAACAATTGGGCGCACGACTATTGCCAGAGCCAGCCGCAGCGGCTGAAGTTCGCCGCCCAGGTCGCGATGCACAGCATCCCGGCGGCAATCGAAGAGGCGCGCCGAGGCGTCAGGGAGCTTGGCGCCGTCGCCATCATCGGCACCCCGAACCCCGTCAACGGCCAGCATTTGCACGACGAGGTGTGCGAACCGCTGTGGAGCGCGCTGGAGGAGCTCGACGTGCCGATCGGATTCCATCCGACCGGCAACACCTCGCTCAAGGACGATGCGGGGCGCCGCTTCGTCGGTCACGCCAACTTCCACCCGATCGCCCATGCCATTCGCAATCCGGTCGAGTTGATGGGGGCCATTGCCAGCATGACCACCGGCGCAATCCTCGAGCGACACCCGCGCTTGCGCTGCGCCTTCCTCGAAGGCACCGCCGGGTGGCTCTACTGGTGGCTGTGGCGGCTCGATGACCAGTGGGAGAAGTTCGGCCCGGGCTGCGAGCATCAGCTGTCGATGCTGCCCAGCGAGTACTTCAAGCGCCAATGCTACATCGCGCTCGATGTCGACGAGGAGCCGGCGGTCGACGTCGTCAACAAGATGGGGGCCGACTACTTCGTGGTCTCGACCGACTATCCGCATTCCGACGGCGCGTTTCCCGAGGCGATGGAGCAGTTTCTCGGGCTGCCGTTCCGCGATGAGGTCCGCCGCAAGATCCTCTGGGACAATTGCGCGCGCCTCTACAACATCGACACGCCGGCGGCCGCCTTGACGAAGGACGCCAACCGCGTCTCCGCGGCCCTCGACTAGGAATCCGAGCATGATCACGAAGTTCGGCAGCCTGTTCGCGGGCCACGTCGATCTGGACGACGAGGGGCTGGACGGCACGCCGGCGAACGACCGCTGGCTTTCCGACGAGCATCTGGCGACGGTGTTTCCGAAGAGCGAGACCATCGCGAAGCTGATGGACCGGACCGGCTATGACACCTTCTGGCTGGCCGAGCACCACTTCCAGCGCGAAGGGTACGAGTGCATCCCGAACATCCTGCTGCTGGCCCTGCACCTCTGCCACATCACGAAGAACATCAAGATCGGCTGCGGCTTCAACATCGCGCCGATGTGGCACCCGCTCCGGGTGGCCGAGGACTACGCCACCGTCGACCGGCTGACCGAAGGCCGGGTCATCTTCGGCGTCGGGCGCGGCTACCACACGCGTGAGGTCGAGACCTTCGGCGCGCCGCTGCTCGACCAGGACGCCAACCGCGAGCTGTTCGAGGAGCAGGTCGAGATCATTTTCAAATCGTTCAACCAACGCGCCTTTTCGCATCAGGGCAAGTACTACACGCTCCCGCCCCAGGTGCCCTACCGGGGCTACGAGCTCCAAGAGATCACGCTGGTGCCGCGCCCGAAGACGCTGCCCGTCGAGTGCTGGCAGCCGGTGGTCAGCGCCAGCCCGCGGGCGCTGGACTTCATGGCCAAGCACGGCATCAAGGGCATCATCGGTGGGGGCGCGGCGCAGGGGGGAGCCACCGAGAAGGTCGTGCACGCGTTCCGTGAGGCGCGGGCCCGTGCCGGGCGGGAGACCGAACTGGGCGGCGACCTCTGCATCGGGTTTTCATTCCACATCGCCGACAGCGTCGAGCAGGGCATCAAGGAAGCGACGCCATTCTTCGAGGAGAACATCAAGATGTTCGCCCCGCTCGGTTTCGTGCCCGGTCTGACGCCAGAGCAGATCGACGCGGTCGCCGACCCCAAGCGGGCGCGTCAGGCGGGGCTGCCCACCTTGCGCAACGCGACCAAGGCAGGCACGTGGCTGATCGGCCCACCGGAGCTGATCACCGAGCAACTGATGGAGCTCCAGCACAAGTACCCCGGCCTGGAGGTCGTCAACGTCGGCCAGCCGGTCGGCACGCCCCAGGCGGTGATTCTGGAACAGCTCGAGCGCTTCTCGGCGCAGGTCATGCCGGCCTTCAAGTGACATGGGGGGCCACGAAATGGCCCCCCATACCCCCCAGCGTTCGTCGCGCCGCGGCGAAGCCGTGGCGCTCCTCTACGAAGCCGTGGCGCTCCTCCTGGTTTATGCCGGCAGCCTGAACCCCTGCCGGGCCAGCAGCTTCCAGCCGCCGTCTTGCTTTTGCCAGACCTGAAGGGCACCGATCCTGGTGGTAGTCGCCTTGCCCTCGAGTTCGGATTCGGCCAGGTAGATGTGGCGCGCGATGGCGGCATTGCCGACCACTGCCACCTTGAGCTCGGGGAAGGCGAGCGACTTGACGACCTGCTTGCGGGTCATCACCCCGTTGATGAATTGCTCCTTGGTCTCGACCCTTCCGTCAGAATGGCCGTAGCTGATCTGAGCGGACGCCACCTGCTCCAACTTGCCCTTGTCGGCTTCGAGCAATGCTTTTCGCAGGATCTCGACGCTCTGGGCGACCGCCGCCTCGTCGGCGGCTTCGGCGCCCGCGACGCCGCTGAGCAAAAGGCCGGAAGCGCCGAGAGCAAATGTGCCTGCTACCGCGAAGTCACGACGCGATACGTTCATGGGTTTCCTCCTCGACAGGCTGGGTCAATGCCCGGTTTTGCCGAAGCGTACCCCCGTCCGACCACCCCTGTCGAAGGGCAATTATCGACCGAACGCCTTCGCCGGGGCTCTTGACAAGGGCGCTCAGGTGGCGGAGATAAGAGGACCAGCGCGCACTTGATCGTGTGAGAGGAGGAGGACCATGGACATCGGTAGCGGAAAGATCCCCTGTGGCCCGATCTGCTTCGCCCTGCAGTATCGCGACATCGACGGTGGCGCACCCCACGGCGCGGGAGGGGGAGGCGGGAACCATGCCGACCAGGGCGTGTGCCTTCAAGTAGTCGGCACCGTGGACGGCGCCGAGCGGGAGCTGCTCCGGTTCGAGTGCTTCGACAATCACCCTCACTATCACTACGACCCGGCGAACACGAACGTCCGCGTCATGCTCGATCCCACGGTCACCGGCAATCCGCTCCGGTGGACGATGACCCAGCTGCGCCGGAAGCTGCCGGCGATGCTGGGGCGCGCCGGATATGAGCAGATCGCGCTGCAGATCGACCCCTCGCAGCTGATGCCTACGCTGGACGAGGTGGAGACCAAGGCGTGCGAAATGGCGATCCAAAAGCGCCGCACGGTTCGCCACAACCGCGGGACGGACGTGATCGAGGCGGGCAACATCCGGTTCGGCCTGGAGATGCGTGTCGCCGGTCAGGGGGACGGCGGCATGGCCATTCACGTCCTCGGCGACATCGCCGGCCAGGAGGTCGAGCTACTCGCCTTCGACTGCTTCCGCATCTACCCGCACTACCACTACGGGCCCAGGTACAAGAACGAGCGGATCTATCTGGACAAGACGCTGGTGCCGGATCCCTTCAAGTGGGCGCTCGATCAGTTCAAGACCGGGAAGCTGCCGGCCATGCTGACGCGCGCCGGATATCCGACCGTGGCGGCCGCTCTCGACGAAGGGCTCATTGCCGAAAGACTCGCCGAGGTCGAGGCGAGAGCGCAGGCCATGCTCCACTAGGCAGCGGCCCTGTCCGTCACCCGCTCGAGGTCACGGCCCGCGGGCTCAGGCGAGGTGCTTCTTGAAGAAGGCGATTGTCCGCTCCCAGGCCAGCTTGGCCGACGCCTCGTGGTAGCGCGGCGTCGAGTTGTTGTGAAAGCCATGCTGGGTGCCGGGATACATGTGCATCTCGTACTGGGCGCCGCTCGCCTTCAGGGCCGCCTCGAAGGCCGGCCACAGCGCGTTGACGCGCTCGTCGTTCTCGGCGTACTGGATCAGCAGCGGCGCCTTGATGGCCGGCACGCGCGCCGTCTCGGCCGCCGCGCCGTAGAACGGGACGCCCGCTTTCAGGTCTGCGCCGAGCGTGACCGCCAGGAAGTTGGTCGTACTGCCGCCCCAGCAGAAACCCGTGATCCCGAGCTTGCCGGTGGACAGCGCGTGCGCCTTCAGGAAGCCCGCGCCGTTGACCATGTCCGTGCGCAGCTTGCCCTGGTCGAGGCCGGCCTGGAGGGTGCGGCCGTCGTCGTCGTTGCCCGGATACCCGCCCACGGGTGACAACCCGTCGGGAGCGAGGGCCAGGAACCCCTCGGTCGCGACCCGGCGCGCGACGTCCTCGATGTACGGATTGAGCCCGCGGTTCTCGTGGATCACCAGGACGGCGGGGAACGGTCCCGGCGCATTCGGCTGCACTAGATACCCACGCATGGTGCCCGAGGTGCCGCCAGGCGACGGGTAGGTCACGTACCGGGCCTTGATCCGCTGGTCGGTGAAGGAGATTGTCTGGGCCAGCGCGTAGCGGGGCAAGAGCGCCTGCGCCATGACCAGCGCCGACACGCCGCCGATCGTGAGCGCGCCGGCCCGCTGCAGGAACTCGCGCCGGTCGATGCTCCCGTGGCAGTACTCGTCGTAGAGATCGAGCACGCGCTGGTCGATCTCGCTCTGGGTCAGCGCAGGCGCCGCCTCCGGTGCGAGGGGCGACCGATCCGCATTCCATTGTTGAGTCATGGCTGGACCTCCTCCGCTCGAGTCGGCATTCTAGCTCACGGTCACGCGTCCGACCACCGCTCTGTGAGGGGTGGTGAAGGTGAGGGGAGAGGCAGGGGAACGATGCGGTCTCAGGACATCGCCGTGGTGGCCGGTATTGCCACATTTCTGCTGCTCGATGCGGGTGGAGGGCTGGCCGGGGAGAAGGTCCAGGTCAGGTGGAACGGCAACTACCCGCACAATAACGAGCGGACGTTCTCCGCGGACTACCAGCTGGGCTGGTCCAAGAACTTCATGAACGGATTCCCCGAGGAGAACGGAGTCGTCCAGCGCGACGGGTTCCTACCGGCCGAGGTGTTCAAGCCGAAAGGATCTGGCCCATTTCGATTCGTCGTCCTAATGCATGGATGCGGCGGAATGGACAGCGTCGCAACGAGGTGGGTCCAGACGTATTCGGAGTTCCTTGCTCAGGAAGGCGTCGGGGCGATCGCCCTCGACTCGTTCACGACTCGCAAGGTCAAGGACGTATGCGGCAGGCCCACGGAGGGCAATTGGGCCCGGCGGCGCTCCCAGGATGCCTACTCCGCCCTCGAGTTCTTGGCCACGACCGGCTACGCCGACATGAGCCGAGTCTATCTCGTCGGCCGATCCAACGGTGGATCGGCCGTGCTCATGGCCATCGAAAAGATTATGTCGGTGCACCACCCGTACAAGTTCGCGGCGGGATTCTCACTGGTTCCCGCGTGCCGCGCGAAGGTCACGGCTGAATTCTACGCGCCGCTGGCCGTCTTCATAGCCGGAGACGATGACGCCAACGATCCGGCGTTCTGCATCAAGATGGGCGAGACGAAGCGCAAGGACGGCCATCCACCTCTGAGGGTCATCGTCTACAAGGGCGCCTTCCACGGCTACATGGACAACCTGCCCTTTCGACACTTCCACGGCTGGCGCATGGGCTACAGCCATTCGGCGGCCCAAGATACCCGTCGGCAGATCGTCGGATACCTGAAGGGCGATCGGTGGGAGAGCGGGGTCGAGCAGAAATAGCCGCGTTCGGTTCGTCGGCCACCGTTTCGCGGTCGCCGTAGCTACCTCCGTGGCGAATGTCGGAGCGCCATGCGCGCTCGGCGAGTCGGACGAGCCGTAGAACCTGCGGGTTACGCAACTGGCGGACACGACCGTAGGAGGGAGCCGCCCCGAGCGTGTGGTGTCCAAGCCCGGGGCGGCGACGTGGCGATCAGTTCTGCCAGCGGTGGATCAGTTCTGCCAACGGTGAGGGTGGCGCCATCCCCAGGACGGATAGGGGCTCACGACCACCGGCGGCGGGGCGACGTACACGGGGGGCGGCCCCGGAACGTAGAGCCGGGCGACGGGCGGCTCCGCGTAGACGGCACAGCCGCCGAGAAACAGTGCAGCTGCTAGTACAAGTATGGGTTTCTTCATGGGCGCACCTCCAATTTCGACTCCCTGGGGCCTTGCTGGCCGCTGCGGCCAGAGGCAGACGCGGACGCGCCGGGGGCAGAGCCGGGAAGCTCTGCGGTTGCCCCCGGACCGGGCGTGGCCTTCTCGTCGGTCTTCACGCTCGCCTTCGCATCGGCGCGCCACGAGTCGGGGAAGCACCCTGGTGCCGTGCTCCATGCCACGAGCGCCGTGGCGGCCGCCAGCACGAACAGCCGATTCGTGCTCATGTCTTCATCCTCTACTTGTGGTGTCAGGCTCCGAACAGCACCCGACGCTCCGAGGAGGAGCAAGTGGAATGCCAGCGATCGCGATTTTCCAATGGCGTCGGGCACTTCCGGCTGCGGACGGGCCCAGGTTGCCGCCGCGCGGACAGGAGACTAGTGGAAGCGTTACACCACAGCGCGGTAAGAGTTACATGCGGGGCCCGGTACGGTGATGCCGCTCCCTCGTCGAACCGTACGCAGCGCTAGATTGGCCAGCCGTGCTCCGCGATGTTGACCCGGTGTGGACGGCGATCCAGGGAAAGCGTCACCACGCACACTGCGATGAGGCGCTCGCGCTCAACGCAATCCGAACGCCGTGGCTCGCCCTGCCGTCCGTAGTAGACGCCTTCCGGCTACTGTACGGCCAGGTCGCCCAGCGAATCGAGTTCAGTCTGTGTGGATCGTCGGGGGCGAACGCGACTTTCACCGAGCGCGCGGTTCAGCTCTTCCCGATGTTGTAGCCACGGGGCTTGAGACAGTCGACAAAAACCTGCCGGCGTTTGTCGGCGTTTGCGGACCAACCGACGAAGTCTCGGATCGCCTTCCCCACCGTCCCAAGCCCGCTCTCGGCTTCCCGCCGTGCCTCGCGGTCGCATTCGAGAAAGTCGATCAGTATGCCTATGGGATCATTCGGGGTCGGCGTGCGGGCCAGCCGCACGCTCTGCGACGTGGAGCGGACCCCGGGCGGCGCCTCGTAGCCCGCTGAGATCATGCATGCGGCATAGCCGGCCGAGACGACCGCCGTCCCCTGCGCCCACTCGTTGCATCGCGTACGGTCGGCTTCGATCTGCGACGCGCTCTGATCTCGGAGCGGCGTCATCTTGACCGTTGCTGCTGCGCTGCAGCCCCACAGGGCCAGGAGCGCGGCGAGACCGAGCAGCCCCTTCGTCATCGGCTCCGAGCGTAGCACGCGTTCAAACCACTCAGCGGACCCGCGCGATGGGACCCGCACTGATGGGACCCGTGTGGGCAAAAGTAGGTGCCTGCCCCCGTGCTCTACCTCGTCTTCGTCGTCGCCGCCGTCTCGCTCGCCTTCGTCGGGTACAGGTGTGGCCTTGGTTAGCGGCAACATTGCATTTCGCCGGCGGTCGTCGGCTTGTCCGCGCCGGCAAACGTGACGAACAGGATCACCGTGTAACCATTACAAAGCGGGAAGAAAATTCTTCGCCGCATCCCGATCACGATGGCTCGTTCGCCGGTCTTTTGCCCGCCTACGTGGAGAACTTGCGGTTGGTGCGTGTAGAAGTTACTGGCATTCCCGTCGCGCTCTGTGGTGTCGGCCCCGTACTTCTGCGATGGGGCGAAAGGGGGGCTGGCACGGACTTCGCACTACTCGGAAGACAGCGGAGGTGAGGGCAATGAAGATACTCCGTCGGGTGTGCGCGCTTCTCATCGCCACGGGGCTCGCGACGCGCTGCCCTGGCGAAGTATCAGAGCGCCGAGAAGCTATCGGTGACGGGTAAGCTCGACGCGGAGACCACGGCGCGGCTCGACGTCCACCAACGGCTGTTTCGTCCCAGGGGAGTCCGGAGCGGCGTGCTGGAGCACCCGACTCGTCGCCTCCAATAATGAGGACGACATGCGCGGATTGCAGCGAGCGTTCCATTGGCTTCGACCCACGTCCAGGGTTTGGCGCTGGGTGCTCGGCGTCGCGATTGCCGCGATCCTCCTGGCCTATGCCTTCGCGTTCCTGACGGGCGAGGCGCTCCGCCGGTACGTCGAGCGCGAGGTCAACCACCGGCTGACCGGCTACACCGCCCGGATCGGGGCGCTCGAGATCCACCCGCGCCTCGGCTCGTTCGAACTGAGAAACTCGATCATTTTTCAGGACGCCAACCCCAATCCTCCGGTGGCCTCGATCGACCGGCTCCGGACGACCCTGGACTGGCGCGCGCTCCGCCACGGCCGCGTCGTGGCCGACATCCTGTTCGAACGTCCGAAGATCCACGTCGATCTCACGCAGGTCCAGACGGAAGCGACGAACGAGGTCGCCCTGAAGGACCGCGGATGGCAGCCGGCGCTCGAGGTCGTTGCCCTCGATCTCGAGATCAACAGGCTGCGGGTCGTCGACGGCGACGTCGCGTATGTCGACCGGGGGCCATTCAAGTCCCTGCACCTGAGCCGGCTCAACGTCACCGCGGAGAACATCCGAAACATCCGCTCGATGGTTCGCGTCTACCCGTCCGACGTCCACGTGGAGAGCGTGGTGTTCGACTCCGGGCGACTCTGGCTGCGCGGACAGGCCGACTTCCTTGCCGAGCCGCACCCGGGCTTGCTCGCGCGCTTCCAGCTCGACCGGATCGAGCTGGACTACCTCAAGCCACTCGCCAACCGAGCCAATCTGTCGGTCCGCAACGGGATGCTGACGGCCGCCGGGAGCACCGAGTACGCGCCCAAGTTCAAGATGGCGGTCCTGGAACGCGTCCTCGTCGAAGGGCTCGCCGTCGATTACGTCCACACGCCGCAGACGGCAGGCGTCGAGAGCGAGAGGGCCCAATCCACCGCCAAGGCGGCGCAGAGCGTCTCGAACGATCCGGGCGTCCAACTCAAGATCGATCAGCTGAACATCGCTCGCTCCAACGTCGGACTCGTGAATCGGGCCGCGAACCCTTCGTATCGAGTGGTCCTGACCAACGCGGATCTCTCGGCGGAGAACCTCAGCAATCAGCACATCCAGGGCGACGCGACCGTGCAACTCAAAGGCAAGCTCATGGGGACTGGAGAGACGCAGGTGTGGGCCCAGTTCCGTCCCAAGACCGAAAGCGGGGACATGGATCTCACGGTCCAGGTGGAAGACACCGCGATGGTGAGCCTGAGCGACCTGGCGCGGGCGTACGGCAAATTCGACGTGGCCGCCGGAGCGTTCTCGATGTACGCCGACCTGCGCGTGAGAGATGGCACGATCGACGGCAACATTAAGCCAGTGGTGCGGGGTCTCGAAATGTCCCGAGATGACCCGGCTAGCTTCCGAGAGAAGCTCTACGAAGGCCTGGTGGACGTTGCGGCAAAGGTTCTGAAGAATCGCCCGCGGCGCGAGATCGTGACCGTGATGGACGTCTCGGGCCGGGTGGATCAGCCGCAGATCCGCACCTGGCCGGTGGTGCGAGGCCTCCTCCGGAATGCCTTCATCGAGGCGCTTTATCCGGGTTTCGAGCGAGACGAAGGCCGAACCACCAAACTGAAGCCCGCGCCCGCGATCCGCTGAGGATGCGAGCACGGACCCGCCGCGGCCCGTGCCTACTCTATGCAGCTCAGGCTGACCCGCCGCCTCGCCCTCCCGGAGGCACTTGACTTCGGCCGCCGGGGGCGCGATCGTGGCGCGCAGCCGGGGCAGGACGCACGGGTTGGCGGCCGCGAAAGGGCTCCTTGACGGAGGATATGGGCTATGGGCACGTCCACGACGGTAAGTCTTCCTCTCCCATCGTCACGGCGAGGATTGGGCTGGCGGGGCGACAAGGTCCAGCGCTTTCTGCTGCACGACCGGACCCTGGGCTATCTGTTTCTCTTCCCGGCGCTGCTCGTCATCGTGGGCTTGGTAGCTTACCCCTTTGCCAGCGCCATCGTGATGACCTTCCAGGCGAAAACTGCCGGCGCCCCGGGACGCTTCATCGGGCTGGACAATTACCGGGAGCTGTTCAGTAGCGAGCAGTTCTTGCGGACGGTCGTCAACACCGCGGTCTATACCGCGGTCGGCGTGGGGATCAAATTCCTCCTTGGCCTCAGTATGGCGCTGGTGCTGAATCAAGAGCGCTTCTGCAACAACCTGTTTCGCTCCTTCTTGCTCATCCCCTGGGCCATTCCGACGGTGATGTCTGCTCTCAATTGGCGCTGGATCTTCGACGATGCCAGCGGGCTCATCAACAATATCCTGGTGCGTCTCAACCTGATCGAAGAGACCATCTCCTGGCTCTCCAACCCACACCTCGCCATGTTCTCGGTGATCGCGGTGGTGGTCTGGCAGGGCACGCCGTTCTTTACCATGAGCTTTCTGGCCGGCCTGCAGGCCATTCCCAAGGAGCTCTACGAAGCGGCGGAGATCGATGGGGCGTCCGTGCTTCAGCAATTCTCCTACATCACGCTGCCCCGCTTGCACCCAATTTTCATTACTGCGGTAATGCTGTCGGCCATCCTGACCTCTGCGGCCATCCAATTCGTCCTGATCCTGACGAACGGGGGCCCTGCCGATCGCACCATGATCTTTTCAGTACTGTCCTATCACCTGGCGCTGGGCGGCGCCCAGCGCCTGGGGATGGGGGCAGCCGTGTCGCTGATCTTTTTCCCCATTCTGGTCGTCTTCATCGTGTTCTTGACGCGCCGCATGCTGCGCGAGAAGGGGGAGTAGGCCATGGCGCTGAGGATGACCACCCAGCGTCGCGCGCTCCAGGGCCTGGGGAATGGCGTGTTGGTGCTGATGCTCCTGTGGACGGCGATACCGTTCTACTGGATGATCGCCACGTCCCTCAAGCACGATAAGGAAATTTACGGGTATGAGGCCACCCTGATTCCCCAGCGGCCCACGCTGAACAACTACGCCACCGTGTTTCGCGAGACCCCCTACATGCTCTATCTGCGCAACAGCGTGGTGGTCGCCGTGGGCTCCACGGTGCTGTCGATGATCATCGCCGTTCTGGGGGCGTACGCCATTGCCCGGCTTGACTTCCCCGGTCGGGCCCTCCTCGCGCGCGGTCTGGTGTTCACGTATCTCGTGCCCACCTCGCTGCTCTTCATTCCCATGTTTGCCATGATGAGTATGCTTCGCCTCACCGATAGCCTGCACGGACTCATCATCGCGTACCTGGGATTCGATGTGCCGTTTTGCACCTGGTTACTCATGGGTTATTTCAAGTCCGTGCCCGTGGAGCTGGAGGAAGCGGCCCGGGTGGACGGCTGTAACCGCGTCAGTGCGCTCGTGCGGGTGGTGCTGCCGATGTCACTCCCGGCCCTCGTCGTGGTGACGTTCTTCTCGTTCACGCACGCCTGGAACGAATTTCTATATGCGCACGTGTTCACCAGCACCACCGGTGCCCGGACGGTGACCACCGGCCTGGTGAACTTCATGTCGCAGGACGTGTTCTTCTGGGGGCCGCTGATGGCATCAACCGTTATGAGCGCTCTGCCCCCGGTGCTCATGTTTCTTGTCTTCCAGCGCTGGGTGGTCAAGGGGTTGACGCTCGGAGGAGTGAAGGGATAGGGAGGCAACAATGCCGACACGACGCGAGATCTTGCAGCAGGCCGGGAAGACCGCCACCGTCCTGACCACGACAGCACCCTGGTGGCTGGTGCGTCGAGCCCATGCGGCGCGTCAGGCGAAGCTCGTCGTATGGAATCCAGCCGCTCTCGCCCCGCAGGTCGACAAGATCATGCAGGAGCAGTGCTATGCCTACGCCAAGCAGGCGGGGATCAAGGAAAGCGAGATCGACTATCAGATTATCGGTGGTCCCCAACTCGTGCCCAAGCTGGTGGCGTCGCTCGAGGCCGGAAACCCGCCGGATATCACCCGGCTGGGTGGCGGGTACGTGCAGCTCTACCGCTCGCAAGGCCACCTCGTAGAGGTGACTGACCTGGTCAACAAGATGCAGAAACAGCAGGGGGGGTTCTTTCCTGTCTCCCTGCCGAGCGTCATGCATCAAGGCAAAGCGTATGGTGTGCCGCAGTCCATCAGCCCCTGGCCACTGGTCACCCGCCTGGATCTCCTCGAGGCGGCCAAGGTCGAGCCACCGAAGACGTGGGAGGAGCTCACCGAGGTCTGCAAGAAGCTGCAAAAACCGCCCAAGCTCACCGGCTTTGGTCTGTGTCTTGGGCTGCAAAACGATACCGACAACAACGTGATGAACATGATCTGGTGTTACGGTGGCAAGCTCGTCGAGGCGGACAACAAAACAGTGGCGCTGCACTCCAGGGGCACGATAGCAGCCGTACAGCTGATCGCGGACATGTTCAACAAGCACAAGATCATCCCGAAGGGGGCAATTGCGTGGGACAACACCTCCAATAACAAAGCCTATCAGTCACGCCAGGTGATCTTCGTCTTGAATCCTACCAGCATCTACGCCCATCTGGCGGACTCCGACAAGGAGCTGTACAAGGTCACGGGACTGCTGCCGGTGCCGGCGGGGCCGGCTGGTGCCGTCGAGGAGCTCACGACAGCGGAATGGCTGCTCTTCAAACACAACCCCTATCCTGAGGTGGCCAAAGGGCTGGCCGAGTACTGGATGGCTCCGGAAAACTTGAAGGTCATGATCGAGGAAGGCGATGGCCGCTGGGGGCCACCATACAAGAACATGTACGACTCCCAGTTCTGGAAGCGGCCGGTGTTCCAGCACTGGCGGGCCATGCTGGAGCGTGGACGCCAGTTCCCCTCTCCCGGCACAACGAATGCCGCCTCGGGCGAGGTGCTGGCCACCTTCGTCATCGGCCGCATGATGCACCGGGTGCTGGTCGAGAGCTGGAACGTCGAGAAGGCGGTCGTAGAGGCGCACAAAAAGGTCGCGGAGATCTATGCGCGGCATCAGGCGGGGTAGGACGCCGCGCTAGCCTCTACCGCGAAGCCTGCGGGCGCGCTTACAACGCATCGAAGACGCGTTGGACGAACCGCCGGACTTCGACGCGCTCGGCGCCAAGGGCCTCGAACTTGAGAATCATCGCCGTTCCGCGCTTGAGCGCGACTACGTCGATAGTCCAGCCGCTGGCGCCCGAAAAGGCGCCGGCGCCGAGCGCGGGCTCGTCCTCGATCTTCAGGCGGCGACTGGCCTGCGCCTCCCCCCGCGCGGTGTCGATGTAGGCGGCTCCGCCCGGCGGGGCGACGAGCATGAGGGAGATCGCGCTGGAGCCATCGCGGCGATCCAGCGCGCAGGTCGGGCCGGGGGTGGACGCGCGGCGCTCCGCCGGCCGCGCACGCGTCTGGCCGCCGAGCAGGTGGTCGGCGCCGGCCACGCGGAGGACCGTGCACGGATCGAGAGGCGCGGACGCGGCACGTGCCGGCACGAGCCTCAGCACCACCAGCTTGGGCCGGGGACGTCACAGGTCGTCGCATCGGGATCGAGGGCCTACCACACCGTCGCCATCACCGACGACGCGACCGGGTTTGCGGCGATCACGTCCGCCGTGGACGGTGGACAGCTGACCTACGGCGTCGAGATCTGGCAGATCGAGCCGTCAAGGTAACTCAGTAGATGGATGCATTGACCTTCGGCCGTCTGCGAAACTTCGGCCGGGTGGACAAATGCCTGTTGCTGCTTTCGATCATTAGCAGCGCGGCATATCTGGCCACGCGAGGGGTTCAGCCGTTTCCGGGCAGCGTCGCGCTCAAAGCACTGAGTATCGCTCCGCTGGCAGTGCTGGCTTTCAGAGTGCATACGCGCGACAACCTCATCCTGGCGACGGCGCTGGCGCTCTCGTGCCTCGGCGATATCTTCCTTCATCTCGATCCCCGCCGTTATTTCCGGCACGCCCTGGGAGCGTTTCTCTTCGCGCACCTCGCTTACATTGTGCTCTTCACGCGAAGCTGGCCACGACCATTGCGTGCCCGCGGCAGTCAGATGCTCCTGACGGCGCTGGTTCTCGTCTACAGTCTGTTGGTGTCGAGCTGGCTGTGGTCCGGACTCGGCACGCAGGCTGTGCCGGTGATGGTCTACAGCTGTGCGATCACGGTGATGACCGTGGCGACGATCCTGGCCGGATTTTCAAAGCCGTTGGTCTGGATCGGTGCGGTGCTGTTCGTGATTTCGGATTCGCTGATTGCCGCTGGACGTTTCAAGACGGCGGTGCCGCTGGCCGAGTATCTGATCTGGCCGACGTACTATCTGGGGCAGTACGGCATTGCCATCGGGTTTCTTCGGGAGAAATCAGGAGACGACTCGCAAGGATGAGAGCGTAGCCGCCTGTGAAGCGGCGGCGGGACGCGGCTTGAACGCTGTGCTAAATTCACCCGATGCTTCCGTCACGTGCCGGCGTGTTTCGGCAGGTTCTCCTCACCGGTGCCATCGCTCTCGCCCTCGCGACGCCGCGCGCGGGATTCGCGGAGGAGCCTGCCGCCTCCCGGGTGCTGTCCTGGGAGACCGGCGAAGGGAAGAGCTACTTCATCCCTGCTCTCGAGGTTCCGGCCTTCATCCTCGGGCTCCACCTGTTCAACCGGTTCCTCACCGATTCCAACGACTACAACACCGACGGGCACTCGATCTGGAAGAACCTGACGGGCCCGACGGCGATCGACAAGGACCCGTTCAGCATCAACCAGATCGGACATCCTTACCAGGGAAGCATCTACTACGGACTCGCGCGGTCGGCCGGCCTCAACTACTGGCAGTCGCTGGCGTACAGTCTCGCCGGAAGCTACCTCTGGGAAACGTTCGGGGAGAGCACGCCGCCCTCCCTCAACGATCACATCGCGAGCGGCATCGGCGGGTCCTTCGTGGGCGAGGCGCTGTTCCGGATGGCCAGCCTGCTGCTCGAGCGCGGCGGTGAGACGCCCGGCTTCTGGCGCGAGCTCGGCGCCGCGGTGCTCTCGCCGCCCACGGGCTTCAACCGGCTCGTCTTCGGCGACCGGTTCGACGCGGTCTTCCCGAGTCGCAATCCGGAGGTCTTCATCCGCCTACGGTTCGGCGCCACGCTCACCACTACCGTGAACAACGGGGGCCTCTCGAACGACGTCAAGGAGCAGGAGGGGTTCGCCGACTACGCCATGACCTACGGACTTCCCGGGAAGCCCGGCTACCGATACTCGCGCCCGTTCGACTACTTTCACTTCGAGTTCACCGCGGTGCCCAACGCGAGCACGGTGTCCAACGCGATCGAGAACGTCTCGATTCGCGGCCTGCTCGCCGGAGCGAAATACGAGGTGGGCGACGACTATCGCGGAGTGTTTGGCCTCTTCGGGATCTTTGACTACCTGTCGCCGCAGATCTTTCGTGTCTCGACCACCGCCCTCGCGCTCGGCACCACCGCCCAGTGGTGGCTCTCTCGCGCGACGGCCCTGCAAGGCACGGCCCTCGGCGGCGTCGGCTTCGGTGCGGCCGGCACCGTCGCCGACAAGGAAGAACGCGACTACCACTACGGGGTCGTCCCGCAGGTGATTCTCGGGCTGCGCCTCATCTTCGGCGAGCGGGCCATGCTCGACGGGACTGGGCGCCTGTACTACGTCGCCGGGACGGGCTCCGGAGGCGGGACCAGCGGCTCCGATTTTGGAGCGGAGATCATCAACCGCTGGATCGTGGGATTCACGGTACGTATCTTTGGCCCCCACGCCATCGGGATCCAGTACCTCGTCTCGACGCGCGACGCGGGCGTTCCCGGCCAGCGCGACCGGCACCAGCAGGTGCAAACCGTCAGCCTCGCCTACAACTTCCTGGGCCACACTCGGTTCGGCGCCGTCGAATGGCGCACAGAGGACGCCGGCAGCCGCTGAACCGACGGCGTCGTCACGCGGCGCCCGCACTCGACGGCGTGCGCGGCGGCGCGTTCGGTGCCCGGCGCGGTCGCGGGCGTCGACGGCGCCAGCCGGATACGGCGCATCAACGGAAGGAACAGGGGAACCGCCGTGAACATCACCGCCAGGAGCCAGAAGTCGTCCGCGTAGGCCAGGAGCTGGCTCCGCTGAGCGAGCAGCGTGGTGACGACCGCGATCCCGACGCTGCCGCCCACGGTGCGGGTCGCTTAGCCTCTTAGCCTCAAGCTAGCCTTTCTCGCTACTCGATGCATCTCAGGCTGTTCGGCGGTGCGCTAGAGCTGCGTGTCGAGGTGCTCGGCCAGCCGTACCGCCAGCGCCACGATGGTCAGCGTCGGATTCGCGAACCCGCCGGTCGGGAACACCGAGCTGCCGGCGACGAAGAGGTTTGCGATCCCGTGCACACGCGCGTGCTCGTCCACCACGCCCCGGCGGGGGTCTTCGTGCATGCGCGTCGTGCCCATGTGGTGGTGCGCGTTCGGGTCCGGAGGCCCTGCCGCGGCGACCTCGACGCGCCCCAGCCCGTGGCGCTCGCACTCCTGGGCGACGATTGCGTGGATCCTGGCCAGGTTCCGCTGGTCCCGCGGGCGCCAGCACCAGTGGATCGCCGCCCTGGGGAGATCGAACCGATCGCGATCGCGCCCGAGCGTGATGCGGTTGTCGGGGTCCGGGATCTGCTCGAGGTTGATGAGCAGCTCGAACGCCGCGAACCGGCGCGGCTTGCTCGAGAGGCGCGACCATGTGTGGCCGTGCCGCCGGCGCGCCCCGAGCACGCGCCTGCGCAGCGACTCGGCCGGGCGCCAGCGCAGCGGGCGTGGCAGCGGCAGCAGTGTGATCGACATGGCGGCAAGCTGGTCGCGGCGCCTCGCCTCCTCGGTGAAGGTGAGGCGCCCCATGACGACGCCATCCGCGCCGTGGTGAAAATCGTAGAGGCCGCACCGGTCGAACATCCGTGGATCGGCGGGAACGAGACGGTAGGAGACATCGCGCGGATGCTCCATGAAGCAGCGTCCGACCATGCCCGAGGCGTCGGCGAGGCCGTGGAGATGATTCGCCAGCAGGAGCAGGCGGGCGTTCTCGATCCCGCCCGCGGCGAGTACGAACAGCTTCGCGCGCACCCGCAGCGTGCGGCCCGTCACACTCGCCGCCCGGACGTGCTTGATCGAGGGGGCGCCCGGGGCCGGCTCCAGGTCCACCGTGGTCGCGTTCACGCACAGCAGGACGTTGGGCGACCGCCGGATCTCCCCGAGATGAGTCTCGGTGAAGAGGCGACTGGCGCCGAAGTGATAGACGCCGGTCGTCAGCGGACCGGGCGACAGCTCGAGGCGCGGGCGGTCCGAGGTCGCCGAGTCCTCTGCCCGATAACCGCCGCGCCCGAGGCCGCAGAGGGCCTGAGCCCGCTCGTAGTAGGGGTCGAGCTCCGGACGTCCGAACGGCCAGCCGCTCAGCGGCCACCACGCGCGCGCCTCGAAATCGATCGGGTCCAGGGGCACGTACTTCGCGCCCACCTCGTCCTCGACCCAGGTGTTCCAGGCGCCCACCGTGCCACCGGCCTGCCGGTGTCGGGTCGCGCCGGGGCCGGCATAGGCGTCTCCGGTCGTCGTCCCCTCGGACAGGGCCTGGACGGCGGGATCGGGATTCCGGCCGCCGCTCTCCAGAACGACGATCCGCCGCCCGCGCGCCGCGAGCTCGCCGGCGAGGATCAGCCCCGCCGGGCCCGCGCCGACGACGCAGACATCGGCGTCCAGCCCGGTGGCGTCCAGCGTCCGCGCGTCCACCTCCATCGCCGTGCCTAGCATACTCGCGGGCCTCTCGCGGCGCGGTGGCGCGACGTCCCCGCATTCTTCTTTTTTGACTCACCCGCATGCGATCTGAGAGAAAGGGCTCGGGGACATGAGCGCCGGCGCGCCTGACATCTCGATCATCATGCCCACGCTGGCCTGCCGCGAGCGGGCGGGCAGCCTCGTTCGCGCCATCGACACCGTCGTCTCGCAGGGGGGCGCGCGCGGCATTCCGCTGGTCGTCGTCAACGGCGGCGGCGCCGCCCCCGAGGTGCTGGAGCACCTTCGCCGGCGCGCCGACATCCGGCTGACCCGGCTGGAGGAGGCCAGCTTGCCGGCGGCGCTCCGCGCCGGCCGGGCGATGGTGGACACACCGTACTTCGCCGTGCTGGACGACGACGACGAGCTTATGCCGGCGGCGCTGCAGATCCGTCTCGAGGTCCTGGCCGAGGCGCCCGGCGCCGACGTCGCTGTCACCAACGGCTTCCTGGAGGGGTTCGGTCGGCGGGAGCTCAACATCGCCGACTTCGGGCGGATCCAGGCCGACCCGCTGCGCATGCTGCTCGTGCAGCACTGGCTGCCGCCGTGCGCGGGCCTCTTTCGGACCAGCGCGGTGACTGCCGAGTTCTTCGAGGGGATGCCCCAGCGCGAATGGACGTATCTGGCGCTGCGGCTGGCGTTGAGCCTGAAGATCGGCTTTGCCGCTCGCCCTACCTTCGTCTACCGGACCGACACGCTGGGCTCCCTGTCGAAGTCGCGCGGCTACTGTCTGGCCGGCCCGGCCGCGATCGCTCGCATGCTCGAGCTGGCGCTGCCCGGCGACGTTCGCGCCGTGCTGCGGGTCCGACTGGCGAGCGACCTGCACGCGGCGTCCTCCTACGAGCTGGCCGCCGGCAACTACCGCGCGGCCTGGCGGTGGCACTTCAAGACCCTCGCCCAGTCCTCGGGGTGGCGGCACGTGCCGTACACGGCGAGGCTGGTCGTCGCCTCCACGTTCGGCCCGCCGATCGGCGCACCGTGAGCGCGCGCATTCTCCTGCTCGCGATCGACGCCGGCAACCAGGCGATCATCGAGCGCTGGGCCGCGGCCGGCGTGCTGCCGACCGTTCGC
Source organism: Candidatus Rokuibacteriota bacterium (assembly GCA_023249095.1). Taxonomy (GTDB): domain Bacteria; phylum Methylomirabilota; class Methylomirabilia; order Rokubacteriales; family CSP1-6; genus AR31. Next base: position 24,505 of record JAHFDK010000032.1, read on the forward strand.
GCCTTGATGGCGCGTGGGGTGGTGGGGCGCACCGAGAGCGTCGAGGGGTTCTTCGTCGGATCGACGTGGCCCTCGTTCTACACCGGAGCCTCGCCGGCCGAGCACGGCATCCACGGTCTCGTCCAGCTCCGGCCCGGCACCTACGATCTGGACCGTTGCTACACGGGCGACTACGTGAAGCGCGAGCCGTTCTGGAACCATCTCAGTCGGGCGGGCCGGCGCGTCGCCATCCTGGACGTGCCGCTGTCCGGGGTGTCGCCGGGCCTGAACGGCATCCAGATGGTCGAGTGGGGATCGCATGACGCGAACTACGGCTTCCGCGCGTGGCCGCGCGGGCTGGCGCGGGAGGTGAAGCGACGCTTCGGACTCCATCCACTGACGGGAAGCTGCGATGTGGGTCGTCGCTCCCCGGCCGAGTTCGCCGACTTCACGCGCCGTCTCGTCGAGGGCGCCCGGACGAAGGCGGCACTCACGCGACACTACCTCGCGCGCGGCGAATGGGATCTGTTCGTGCAGGTCTTCACCGAGAGCCACTGCGCCGGCCACCAGTGCTGGCACCTGCACGATCCGGCTGTCCCCGGGTGGGATGCCGCGACGGTGGCGGCGACCGGCGATCCGATCCGTGACGTCTACGTCGCGATCGACGACGCCATCGCCGACATCCTCGCCGACGTCGACCGCGAGACGCTCGTCGTCCTGCTCGTCAGCCACGGCATGTCGTACCGGGTCGGCGCCCAGTTCCTGCTGCCCGACCTGCTGGTTCGACTCTCGGCGGCGGCGCCCGCGCCCCCGCCGGCGGGCGGCGAACCGGGACCGCTGGCGGAGACGCTGGCGTGGGGCTGGGCTCACACGCCGGAGGCGCTCCGGCGACCGGTGCGTCTCGCGCGCGAGCACGTGCGTCGCTGGGCCGATGCGCGCGCCTGGCCCCGGCCGCTGCCCCCGGAAGCCCGCGCGGGGCACTGCTTCGTCGTCGACAACGGGCTCGTCGTCGGCGGGATCCGCTTGAATCTGACCGGACGCGAGCCGCACGGACGGCTCGCGCCCGCCGCCGCGCCGGAGTTCTGTCGGCGGCTCGCTCGGGATCTCCTCGACGTCGTCGACGCGGAGACCGGACGTCCGATCGTGGGTCGCGTGCTGCCGACCGACGACCTCTACTGCGGCGCCTACCGACCGCACCTGCCCGATCTGCTCGTCGAGTGGAGTCTCGACCGGCCGCTCGGCAGCGCCACCGTCGGCAGCGGGCGGGGATCCACCCTGCGACTGACCTCGGCCCGGATCGGGACGATCGAGGGCACCAATGGCTACTGTCGGAGCGGGGACCACCGTCGCGAGGGTCTCTTCGTGGCCGTGGGGCCCGGCCTCGATGCGGAGCGACTGCCCGGCGCCGTGTCGATCATGGACTTCGCCCCGACCCTCGCCAGCCTCCTCGGCGTGGAGCTGCCGGCCGGCGCCGGCCGGCCGATTCCGCGACTCCTCGCCCGGGGCTGAGGGCGTCGGACCGCCAGCTCAGCTGGAGAAGAATTCCAGCATCAGGCGATTGACCTCGGGCGCGTTCTCGTACGCCGACCAACATCGCCCAACTCCTCGCCTCACGCGCGGTCGTGCAGGCCGGGGCGGAAAGGAACAAGCGATGAACGACAATGCTTACCGGGTACGCGCCGAGCGCGGCGAGGTGCAGATCGGTACGTGGGTCAACATGATCCGGACGCCCGCGGTGCTGACGCTGCTCCGGGCCGCGGGCCTGGACTTCGCACGGGTCGACATGGAGCACTCGCCGTTCTCGATGGAGACCGTCGCGGACATGGGCGACGCTGGCGCGCGCGCTCGATTTTCCCTTGGTGGTTCGTCCCCCGGAGGGCAATCGTGAGTGGATCACGAGGCTCCTCGACGTTCGAAGACCCGGAGTCGAGATGATAGGGCTGAGGCTCGCCTTCAGCATCACCCTTCTCCTCGGTGGGCTCTTCAGCCCGGTTGCGGCCGAGGCCCAGCAGGCGGCCAAGATCGCTCGAATAGGCTACCTGGCGGGCCGAGGGGAAGCTCGAGCGGCTCCCCGCTCTTGCGGCCGCCCTCGCCGCCAAGCAAGCGACCAGGACCCTCCCCATTGTCTTCATTGGTGCTGGCGTCGGGAGATGAACACAGAAAGCCTGGGCCACCTCTGATTCCAGCAAGACGAACGGAGCAGGTCAATCACCGCCGTAAGTATGTCCACCTGGTTACGGGGCTGAACGGTCGGGGACATAGGTAACAAAATAGTCTTCCGAGGGTTCCCGTCGCGCTGCCGAGAACGGCTTTATGTCGCTTAGCCTCTAGCCTCTCAGGTTCCGGTCGAACGTCACGGTCTCCGGAGCGCCGGCGCCCCGGTTTCGCCGGCCGAGACAGCCCGAGAAGTCGGCGGCGGCCCTTCGGGTGATGCGAGCGGAAGACCTCCAGGGAACCCGTACACGTTCGGCATCTTCACCCACTCCTTGCGGCCGCCCCCGTCGACGGGCACGACCGGTCGACGTGACCGAGGTCGAGCCGCCGATCAGCGGGGTCGTGGGGTGTTCGGCCGCCGAGACGCATCCGTCACCGCCCAGATCTTCCCGTGCAGCACGTCCTCGAGGTGAGCCACCGGCAGGCGGACGCCGAGGACGTCGCGAGGCGCCGCCCGGTCCACAAAGGCGAAGTACCGTGGATCGGTCTGGATCTGGGCCCGAAGGTCGGATCCCACGTCGGCCACGTTCAGGATGTCCGCAAACCGCTCGACGGCGAAGGCCTCGCGCAGGAGCGCTTCGGCACGCGCCAGCTGCTCGGCAAGGTCGAGATCGAGACTCACCACGGGCTCGGCGTACCCATTTACCGCCTGACCACCGACGACGCAAAAGCGGATGTCGTGCTCGGTCAGCAGGGCGATCAGCCGATCGAGGAAATCCGCTCGGTCGAGGGTCACGGCCTTCCAGAACGCTCGGGCACGCATGGATCGCTCACGCTCGCCACAATCATACCGGACGGAAGGCGCACCGGCAGATTCCAGTTGACGACGTGAACGCGCGCCTCGCCCAGGCTCAACGAGCCTATGCCGTCTTTGCGGTCACGCCGGCCGGCGGGATCGCGACGGCCCCGCTCAACGCGGACGCGGTCCTTCAGCTCGCGGGCCCCGGCGCGACGGCCTGGAGCAGCTGGGCCATGCCTGCAAACAGCGCAGCCAGCGTCGCGGCGGTCTCGGGAGGCGCTTCGATCACGAGACCGCCGTGGGCGGTTCGCTGCACCGTGAGCCCCGAGAAGAGCTTCTGGACGTCGACCGCGGACGGCGGCGGCGCCGGCTCGGGCGCGCCCGGGACGCGGGCGTCCCGCGACTCGTCGCCCGCGGCCACGATGGCGTCGATCTCGCGCTCGGCGGGGCCGTCATCCGCCTCGGCAGCCTCCACGCCGCGCGCCGGGGCGCGCTCCAGCGCCGGCGCCACGATCCGCTCGATCCGGGAGAGGAAGCTCCCCGAACGCTCGAACGCCACCTCGTCGCTCGTTCCGTCGAACAGCCCCACGAAGAAGGCCTGCTTCGTCCCCACGAGGTCCGAGATCCGCGACTCGATGCCGGGCTCGCTGACCAGGTTGTAGACGTCGATCGGGCGGTTCTGGCCGAGGCGGTAGATGCGGCCGACCCGCTGCTCGAGGACGGCCGGGTTCCACGGCAGCTCGATGTTGATGCAGGCGCTCGCGGCGCGCTGCAGATTCAGGCCCACGCCGCCCGCATCCGTGGCGAAGAGGACGCGGCACGCGGGGTCGTCGTGGAACTCCACGATGTTCTGCGTCCGGCGCTTCTGGCCCTCCTCACCGGTGAAGAACGCCGCCCGGACGTTGTCCCGGGCGAGCACGTCGCGCGTGGCCCAGTGCGCCAGGCGGAGCATTCTCCGCCACTGGCTGAACACCACGACCTTGCGCTCCTGATCGAGGGCGATCTGGACGATCAGTTCCCGCAGCTCCAGGAGCTTCGGGCACGCCAGCCCCTTCAGCGTGGTCTCGGTGGGCCGCTCGATCCTCGACAGGTCGGGCCAGATCTCCTCGAACCGGAGCTGGGCCAGGCCATTCGCGATGATTCGCTGGGTCGTGAGGAGCATCATGAGCTTCAGAAACTCCGCCTGCGTCAGCGGCCGCCGCTTCGAGCGCGCCAGAAGCTGCGCGATCGGCATGTTGAGGGCGTCGTGCTCCTCGACCTGCTCGGGCGTCATCTCGATGGGGATCCTCGTGTCGGTCCGCTCCGGGAGCTGGCTGAGCACGTCCTTGCGGATGCGCCGGATCATGCAGCCGGCCAGGCGGCTCCGCAGCGTGTCGAGGTTGCGGGCGCCGCTGATCTCGGTCGTTCCGTCCACCGCCGTCGTGTGCCATGGCACCAGGCGCCACTTCGGCTCCAGCGCGAGGTCGTCCACCCACTCGACGATCGACGCCAGCTCGTCGATCCGGTTCTCCATCGGCGTCCCGGTCAGGACCAGGCGGAAGGGCGGATCGAGCTGCTTCACCGTGAGGGCGGTCTTGGTCGCCCAGTTCTTGATTCGCTGGGCCTCGTCGAGCACGACGAGGTCCGGGTTCCAGTCGCGGACGATTCCCAGATCGCGGAGGAGCTGTTCATAGTTGACCACGAGGAACCCGCGGCGGCACGCGTCGAACGCCGCGCGGCGCTGGCCGGGGTTGCCGTCGATCACGGCGGCGGATGCGTCGGTGAAGAGCCGCCACTCGCGGAGCCACTGGGGCTTGAGCGCGGCGGGAACGACGAGCAGCCCACGCCGGACGCGGCCCGTGTGCCAGAGCGCGTGGCAGGCGGCGATGGCCTGCGCGGTCTTTCCGAGGCCCATGTCGTCGGCGAGGAGGAGCCGCCCGCGCGAGAGAAACCGCTCGACGGCCTCTCGCTGGTACGGGTAGAGGCGCTGCTTGAGCGTCCGGAGCGCTTCCTTGAGACGGTCGAGGTCCCGCGCGCCCTGACTCGCGCGCGCGATTCGCCGGCGGTCTTCCTGAAGCAAGGCGTAGAGTGCGGGTTCGCTGCGCCCATCCCCGAGCGCACCGAGGAGTTCCTCCACGACCTGCCGCCGCCGCCCCGGACCCCCGGGGACTTCGAGCGTCCAGCCTCCCGCCTTCGCGGGACGCAGCCACCGCCTGAGACCGGCGCCGGGCGTGCCGTCGACCCAGCGGACCTGCGCCAGCCAGTCGCCCGGGCCGGTGAGCGGGCGGACGGGGTCCCATCGCAGTGGCGACTCGTTCGGGGCGGGCTCCCGCCTGGCCTTCTCGAAAGCGCGCGGCTTCGCGGTGAGGTCCTCCAGCACGGCCAGCAGGTGCTTGCACAGGCCGAGCGAGCTGCGAAGGAAGTCGGCGCAATCGCAGTGGCCCACGATCGGGTCGAGGCGACGGAGCAGGGTGCGATAGGGCCGCGCGGGCGAGCCCTTGCGCCGGGTCGCGTACAGGCCGAGGAGGCGGCCCCCGCCCGGCCGGGACACGATCCGGAGCCCGTCGGCCTTGCCGAACGCGACCCGGCGCAACAGCGCCTCGAGCGCCTCGCGGCGAACCGGCCAGTCGGCCCCGGCGGTGACCGCGAGGATGTGGCGGACCACCAGCTCCGGCGGCACGGCCCCCGTCTTCCGGTGGGCGCGCGCGAGCAGAGCCTGATAGGCCTCGACCTCGATCGTGGTGGTGGCGGCGGTCGCGGGGTGCTCGATCGTGTTGTCCATGGTCTCTCTCCGTGCGCCGGTCGGCCTTCGCGATACTGCTTTGTGGATAGCAATGCCGTCAAGGAGCGTCGAGGTCGATCCGTTCACTCGCCCGCCCGGACAGCTTGCGCGCGGTCAGGTCGTCGCCTAGCCTGGAGGCCATTCCTTGCAGGTGTGAGCGCGCACGCAGTAAGGACAAGAATCGGTTGACGATCGCGCCGCGCCGATCTAGGCTCCGAGAATTTTTCGTGGCACATCCCGAGCACCTCGTCTCGAGGAGGAAAAGATGGCACAGTCAGCCTCGTGCTGGCGTTTCACCGAACGGACGGGGTGGGCGGGGGCGCGGCGGCAGCGACAAGCGTGAAAGCCTGCTTTCCGGATCCGGCCAAGCTGTTCATGGATCTGCGCACGGCACGCGCGACGAAAGCCGTCTCGGCGTCGTACGTCAAGCGCGCCGCCGCAGCCGATGCGCCGATCACCTACCCGAACCTCGGCATCACGCTAGGCTATGCCGACGCGGGTGGGCTCAAGCGGATCAAGAGCCATCCCGGCATCGCGGCGGCATACCCCGCGCCGCTCTTGCAGCACATCCGCCCGGTCCGGGTCGCTGCCGCAAAGCTCACCCAGCAATATACGTGGGGCCTCAAGCGTCTCAACGTCCCGAAGCTGTGGGCACAGGGACTCACCGGAAAGGGCGTCTTGGTGGGCCACCTCGACACCGGCGTGGACGGCAAGCATCCCGCGCTCAAGGGCCGGATCGAAGACTTCGCCGAATGGGATTTCCTCGGTCGCAAGAAGCCCACGGCGTCGCCGCACGACTCGGCCGACCACGGCACGCACACCGCGGCGACCATCTGCGGTGTGGCGGTGAAGGGTCAACACGTCGGTGTGGCGCCCGGCGCGAAACTCCTCTCGGGACTGGTGATCGAAGGCGGGAACACGACCGCGCGCATCTTGGGCGGCCTCGAGTGGCTGGTCGCGAACGACGTGCGCATCGTGAGCATGTCGCTTGGCTATCCGGGTTATGAGCCGGTGTTCCGCGAACTCGTCAAGCGTCTCATCAGCCGCAACGTGCTCCCCGTGTTCGCCATTGGAAACGAGGGACCCAATACCAGCCGGTCGCCGGGAAACTATCCCGGCACCCTCGCGATCGGCGCGGTCGACGACTCGGACCATACGGCGGCCTTCAGCGGCAGCCAGCACTTCAAGCGCAAGGGCGATCCGGACAAGCCCGACGTTGTGGCGCCGGGCGTGGACGTCATCTCGGCGAAACCGGGGGGCGGTTACCAGAGCATGGACGGCACCTCCATGGCCACGCCACACATGGCAGGCGCCGCCGCGCTACTGCTCGAGGCCAAGCCGCAGGCGACGGCCCAACAATTGATGGACGCCTTCGAAAAATCCTGCGACGCGATCACCGGCGAGCCGGCCTTGCGGCACGGGGCCGGACTCATCCAGCCGGAACGAGCGCTTGCCCTGCTGTAGACGCGGCCTCGGTTGACGTCGCTCGCCGCGCCCGGGTGGTGTAGACTTCGAGCGTCATGAGGAAGAAAGGCGCGAAGCGGGTGGTTGGACCGGCGGGCGGGCGGCGTCGCAAGATCGATCCACGTCTGCAGCAGGCGCTGAGCCGCGCCGCCGCCGATGCCACCATCGATGCGGTGATCATGTTCCGCGGCCAGGGCAAGGGCGCTGTCGGCACGGAAAAGTCCGGACCGGAGAAAGCGGTCGAGCAGCTCGCCCGCACCGAACCGATCGAATACAACTTCTTTCCGAATCTCGGTGCCGTTGCCGTGCGCACGAACAGCCGCGCGCTGAAAAAGCTGCTCGATCTACCGGACGTCACAACCGCAACGGTCAACGAACTGAGCAGAGAGTCGCCCTAAAGCGTTTCGCGAACGTGCGGTCTTGGTCGGCGACCTTCCGGCTCGCGCATCCAGGACCCGTCGCTACGCCCGCTGATCAAGAAGCCGACCGTCGTCGAGGACCGGAGTTCACCCGCCGCTACCCCGCCGAGTCCTGCACGCGCATCGAGGTCGCGACCACCGACGGGCGGCGGCTGACGGAGGAGACCCGCTACCCGAAGAGACACTCCCGGAACCCGCTCACGGACCCAGAGGTCGAGGCGAAGTTCCAGAGCCTTCGAGAGCCTGGCGTTCCGAATCCAGGCTCGTGATGTCACAACGGCCTAAGGCGACGTGACAGCCGGATCGTGAGGACAGCAGCGTTGTCCGAGACTTCGGAAAGCGCCTCCGACGATCGTGTCGCCGATGCGCGCCGCGCCGAGGTGACGGACCACGCTGCCGAGAGTAAGCAACATAAACGCCCCTTCTCAGAAGTCCTCACTCACCCCCAGGCGTTGTCGGCACGCACCAGGGGCTGGCTCTTGCCGCCAGCCCCCCCGAGGTACAGGCGACCGCCGCGTGTCGCGGCCCGGCGTCGCGCTCGTGCGCAAGCCGGTGGACATCGCGTTTCTCGAGTCCGCGCTCACCCAGGTGCAGCAGGACCTGGCGTAGCCGCGCGCCGGTCTCTCCGCGCTCGACGCGCCCCACTCCTTGCTCGGTCCGCGCCGGTGCCGTAGGCTGGCTCCGTGGTGGGTCGCCAGTGAGCTGCCCGGGGTGCGGATTCGACGCGGCGCCGGAGTTCTCCTTCTGCCCGAAGTGCGGACGTCCCTTGTCGAAGAGCTGTCCGTCCTGCGCGTTCGTCTGCGCGCCCGGCTTCGCCTTCTGCCCGAAGTGCGGCGCCCCGCTCACGGCGGTGCCGGCACCCGCCCCGCAGCGCCCCGCGGCCGCCCCGGCACCCGGCCCGGAGGCCGACCGCCGGCTCGTGACGGTCCTGTTCGCCGACGTCTCCGGCTTCACCGCGCTCAGCGAGCGGCTCGATCCTGAAGACGTCCGCGCCTTTCAGAGCGACCTCTTCAAGATGCTCGCCGAGGCCATCGAACAGTACGGAGGCTTCGTCGAGAAGTTCGTCGGCGACGCCGTCATGGCGGTCTTCGGCGCGCCGGTCGCCCACGAAGACGATCCCGAGCGCGCCCTCCGCGTCGCGCTCGCGATGGTGGAGCGCATGGCGACGCTCAGCGGACGCTGGGAGGCGCGCTGCGGCGGCCCCGTCGCGCTCCACCTCGGGGTCAACACGGGCCCGGTGGTGGCGGGCCAGCTCGGCGCCGGCGGCGACGCGGCCTACGCGGTCACCGGCGACACGGTGAATACGGCCGCCCGCCTTCTCGCCGCGGCCGGGGACGGACAGATTTTCGTGAGCGGCGCGACGCATCGGCTCACCGCCCACGCGTTCGCCTTCGAGCCGCTCGCGGCGATACCGCTCAAAGGCAAGGCGGAGCCCGTGGAGGCCTGGCGCGTACGCAGCCTGCTCGACGGGCCCAAACCGGCATCCGGAGCGGGCCGCGACGCGTTCGGGCTCGCGGCCACGCTCGTCGGGCGCCGGGACGAGCAGGAGCAGATGCTCGCGGCCTTCGAGCGCGCGATCCGCGGGCGCGCCCAGGTCGTGAGCCTCGTGGGTGAGGCCGGCACCGGCAAGTCGCGGCTGGTGACCGAATGTCTCACCGCCCTCGAGACGGCGGGACGGCTCGACGGCGTGAGCGTGCGCCACACCACGTGTAGCCCGTTCGGCGAGCAGGCGTACGGGGTGCTCCGCGCCTTCCTGCGCGAGGGCTACCAGCTCGCACCCGTGGATACGCTCGAGGCGGCGCTCGACAAGCTGCGCGCCGGCCTCCGGGCGCTCGGCTCCGACGAGGTCGAAGCCGAGCGCGTGGCGTTGGCGCTGGCCCACATGCTCGGCATCGAGTCGGACGAGGCGCTCCACCACCTTGAGCCCGAGCAGCTGCGGCGGCAGATCTTCCTGGCCACCCGCCTCGTGGTCGAGCGGCGGCTCCAGCACGGCCCCGTCGTCTTCGTCGTCGAAAATCTCCAGTCGGCCGATACCGCGTCGATCGAGCTGCTCCGCTTCCTGGCCGACCGGCTGAGCGACCGCCGGCTCTTGCTGCTGGTCACCTATCGTCCCGGGTTCGACGCGCATGTCTTGCTGACGACGCGCACGGCCCACACGGCCATCCGCCTGACGCCGCTCGGCGACGCGGAGAGCGCGGCGCTGCTCGCGGGGCTCCTCGGCGCCGACGGTGGAACCGTGCCGCCCGCCCTCCACACGCTCGTCGTGCGCCGCGCCGGCGGTAACCCGCTCTACGTCGTGGAGATCGTGCGGAGCCTCGTCGCCGCCGGGGCGCTCACCCGCGGTCAGGACGGGTGGACCTGCGCCGGCGACGTTGCCGCGCTCGACGTGCCGCCCACCATCCAGGGCCTGCTGCTCTCCAGAGTCGACCGCCTGCCCGCCGCGGCGCGGCGGCTCTTGCAGCAGGCCGCGGTCCTCGGCCTGGTCTTCGGACGCGACGTCTTGCGCGTGATGGCGGGGGGCGCGCCGGAACAGTTGGACGGCGCGCTCGATTTCCTGCAGGAGGCGGAGCTGATCGAGGAGGCGCCGCAGGCGCCGGGCGCGCTCGCGCCGCCGGGGCTGCGGTACCGGTTCACGCAGGCGCTGGTGCAGGAAGTCGTCTACCAGAACCTGCTCCTCGCCCGCCGCGTCGAGGAGCACGACCGCGCCGGACAGGCGTACGAGACGCTCTGCGGCGGCCAGCCGCAGCGCCTCGAAGACGTCGAGGCGCTCGGCCATCACTGGAGCCTCGGGGCCGACCGGCGCCGGGGCGCGCGCTATCTGGTGGCGGCGGGCGATCGGGCGCGCGCCGTCTACGCCAACGAGGACGCGGCCCGCAACTACGAGCGGGCGCTCCGAACGCTTCAGGAGGCCGGCGCGCTCGACGAGCAGTGCGCCGTGCGCGAGCGTCTGGGGGATCTCCTGGCACCGCTGGGACGCCGCGCGGAAGCGATCGAGCATTACGAAGCCGTGCGCGCGCGCTGCGCGCAGGCGAAGGACCGGCGCTCGCACGCGCGGCTTCACCGCAAGCTCGGCGGGCTGCACTGGGACGCCGGCTCGCGCGACCGCGCGCTCGAGTGCTTCCAGGCGGGGCTGGCGCTGCTGGAGGGCGGCGGCGACGACGTCGAGCGGGCCCACCTCTACCAGGAGATGGGGCGGCTCGCCTTCCGGAGCGGCGACAATCAGCGCGCGATCGAGTGGGCGGAGCGGGCGCTCGCGCTGACCGAAGGGCTCGTCGA
>JAHFDK010000472.1 GCA_023249095.1 Candidatus Rokuibacteriota bacterium
GAGCCCAGAGGTGGGCCGGTAACCGACGAGACTCGCGGAGGGGGTTTTGGCGGTTTTGTCGGGTAGTCCCTGCCGCGAGTTCTTCTTCTATCTCATCTCACCCACCGAACGCCGAGCGAGCCCTCATCAGAGCCCCCGTTTTGCTCGCGGGAACGTCCTGGCGGGTTACTGCGAGACTACTGTGCTACTTCCTGTTTCTATCGCTGTGGCGCGCCAGGGAGCGCCAGACGGGGTGGCGCAACGCCTGTTTACTACAGCCGTTCCGGGCCTTGCCGGGTCACTCCGGGTTCGTCTGGAGGCGTCGCGACCCCGACGAGGATCCTCTTGATCGCGGCGGACCTGAAGATACAGATAGAAGCCTTGACGTGGGAGGAGCGCGTGTCAGGCATCGGCAGGAGCCTACAGAGGGACCTTGTCAGAGTGCTCGGGCGTCTACGCGCGCAACGCCATCCGAGGTAGCGCGGGAGCTGGGATCGGTCGAGAGATAACCGGCTCATCGCGGATCGGAGTAGAAACACCACGAGCGCCGAGCGTGGGGTCGCGACGCTCCTGGGATGCCCTCCCGAGGCTACTCAAGCCTGACCGGGTCGCCCCGACGGACCGTGCCGCCCCGCACCACAGCCGCGTACACGCCGACATTGGCCTGGTTATGTTTTGCCGCCGTGCGGAGGATGCCCGGATCGGGCGGGAGATCCCCTTGCGGAAGCGTTGTCATCACACAGCGAGGGCACGGCCCTGTCACATTCAGGCGGACCTCATTCCCGACGGCGAGTGTCTGGCCGACCCAGGCATTCTCGACGAAGTCCGTCTCGCGTGACCCTGGCTCTACGACGATGTTGGGCCGAAACCGCCGAACCTCGAAACGCCCTTGTGGATAAAGTCCGCGGAGCTTGTCGATGGTCGCCGTCGTCAGCACGTGGACCACCGCGCAGTCAAAGAAGGTCTCCTTGGGCATCGCCTCGTCGGTGATCGTCTCTTTATGGGCGAGCCCCTCAATGTCCGGCCAGTACTCCTCGAGGCTCGGTGTTACGGGGGCTGTTGTGCCGAAGGTGACGTCACGACCAAGCACGGTCGACAGAACCTTGGCAATGTCCGACTGCAGGCTGCTGACCCGCGCGCCGTCGGGAAGCGCGATCCAGACAGGCGGGAGCGTTTGGCCCGCGCGCGGGGCCTCAGCGAACGTGGCGCGGCAGTCGAACAGCTTTGCCCACTTACGTGGATTCTTGGCGCTGGCCACCTTGCCGGTGGTGGGATCGAGCACCGCGTAGGCCCGATCCCCCGTCAGACCGCGCTCCGTGAACTCTGCGGCGTTTAACTCCTCCCCCATCATAGACTTCACAGGATAACGACAAAGGGAAGCCACTGAACCCAAAGAGCCCTGCGTCGCGGTTGCCATACGCAGCACCTCCTACGGCTGGCGCGAGTGGTTCTGCGGAACGACCTGTGTGGTCAACGAACGGCAGCGGAAGGTTGCCCGATCCAGAAACACCGCTGGCCTCCTGTGACCGCCGGACGGTCAGGAATGTAGCAGGACTCTGCGCTGGCCTCCAGAAGTTGTCAAGGGCCGCTCCTTGACCTGCCGGTGCTACATGAAAATGTCATGGGGTAACTGCTCCGTGAAAGTGTCATCGAGCTATTGTCAAGAGTTGTGGATTGAGCGAAATCAAGCGACGGCCTTCTTCCGCTTCTTCTGCGGCTCGATCTGCACTCCATCTTCAAAGCTCACTCCGGCGCGGACCAGCGGCACGAGCTCGGCGCCGTCGATGTGGCGCCAGTGGCCTTCGGCGACTTGCAGCAGCTTGAACGCCATCACCAGCCCGGCTGTCCGCGAGCCGGCGCCCTTCGTGACCCCTTCGCGCAAGCGCACTGTCGCGAACGTCGATTCAATCGGGTTGGTGGTGCGCAAATGCTTCCAGTGTTCGGCCGGATAATCGAAGTACGCCAGCAACCGATCCTGGTCGACGGTCAGCGAGGCGACGGCCTTCGAAATCCTCAAGATGATCGGCGCCGGTTATTTGATCTGGCTCGGCATTCGGTCGCTCACCCAGGCCCTTCGAGGGCAACAGGGCGGGCTTGCATCGATTGGACATCCGGAGCCGCCGCCGAGGCCCGCGAGAGGTTGGCGGTCTTTCCTGGAAGGTCTGCTAAGCAACGTAACGAACCCTAAAGCCGCGATGTTTTATCTCGCGTTCCTGCCCCAGTTCATCCGTCCCGGGGAATGGGTCTTGGGCAAGTCAGTGCTGCTCGCCGGGATTCACTGGACTGAGAACGTCATCTGGCTCTCGATCGTGACCCTGCTCTTAGCCCGTGTGCGCTCGTGGATCATCCTGCCCCGTGTCAAACGCGGCATCGAGGCCACCACCGGAGCTATTCTGATCGCGTTTGGGGCGCGGCTGGCGATGGAGCGGGCGAGATAGAGGAGGAGCGTTCGCGTGGCTCCCCCACCCCCCTGGTGACAACGGATGGCGGCCAAGACGAACTAGATCCTGCATGAAGACAGTGTGCATGTGCGGAAGCTTCAGGCACTACGACGAGATGGTCGCCCTCCGCGATGTTCTGCTCGCGAGCGGCACCACATGCGAGTGGCCGACATCCGAGGGACGTCGCAACCCCACGACCATGACAGACGAGGAGGCGAGGGCGGCGATTCTCGTCCATCTCGAGAGAATGGACCGGGCAGATCTGATCCTCGTCTACAACGAGGACGGTTATCTGGGGAGCAGTGTCGTGATGGAGATCGGGTACGCCTATGCGCGCCGACGACCGATCTACACGATTGCCCCCATTTCTGATCCGTTCCTGAGGGGCCTCGTCACAGGGGTCGTAAGTGCTGAAGAATTTCTCCGCCTCGCGCGCGCATGAACCCGACGGTCCCAAACAGCTTGTACTCTCCTTTCCCGTTTTGGCCGTCAGGCTACCCAGGCTGGAACGGAAAGAGGGCGTGTTCGAGGTCGTCGAACGTCGCGCAGCGGCGGTCGGGATCGGCAGCCTAGAGCATGAAGTCGAGACCCCAGTACCGCGCCTCGACCTGCTGCGTCCGGCAATGGGAGAACGCGACTTACTGCGTGCCCTCGGCGGCATTGACCCTCGGTGGACACTTCAAATCCGGCCAAACGTGGACGGCGCAAAACCGGCCATAGGGGCGGGCGCTCAAGCGGGTGTGTTGTAGCGCGTTCGCTCGTGAGAGCGCAAGGGGCGTTTTCG
>JAHFDK010000231.1 GCA_023249095.1 Candidatus Rokuibacteriota bacterium
GCCGTCCCCACGGGCGGCCGCACCCGGAGCCGCCGCACGCGGGCCGCTCGACGCCGGCGCCGCCTCCTCCGCCGCCATTCTCGGCCGAGGGCGCGTCCGGGCCGCGTCGTCGTCGGCGCGGCCGCGGCCCCCGACCGGAGGGATCGCCGCCGCCGTCGTAGCGATGCGATGACGGCCAGCACGCTGACCCTGCTTTTCCTATTTGTCGCCGGGTTGGTGCGCCCGGCCGCCGCCGAGCCGGCGCGCGCGCTCGCCGGGCTTGGCACGATCGGCGTGGACGTCGACCTGGACCCGAGTCAGGAGTCGCTGTTGGCCGAGCGGCTGGCGCGAAGAATCCACGCGCGGTTGAGCGAGGGCGCGCCGGCCCTGACCCTCGGTCCCGTCGGCCGCGATCGCCTGAGACTCACGGTTGCGGTCCGACCCTACGGCGCCACGGCCCTGCGCGGCTTCTGGCTACCGTTCTCCGGAACCTACGGCATCGGCCCAGTCCGCCTGAGCCTCGAGCGTATGGCGACCGTCGTCGGCGTGCCCGAGCCGGTCCGCGCGAGTGTCTGGCACGCGGAACGTCAGGCCGCCGGCCCGTGGCGCGACTCACCCGTCGAGATCCTCAAGCTTCTCGACGAAACGCTCGCGGACTTCCTCGACGCCTATCGCCGGCCCTAGCGTCCCCGATACCACGCTAAGATTTCGCTGAACGGGTAGCCCGAGGCCGACGGGAGCGTACGGGAGGGGGTCGAACCGGACCCGTTCCCGCAATCGCGGCGACGGACGCCCGCGCGCCTGGATGGAGCCCAGCCGCCGCGGGGCAGCGAGCGCGTGCCGCGTGGTCCGGTCGACGCCCTCCCGTACGCTCCCGTCGGCCTCGGGCGGGCTGGACGTTAGAGCGACAACGCCGCACGCGCGCGTCCGTATGCGGGCTCGTCGCTGCGCGTCGTGTCGGGGTTCACTCCGCGCCGAATCGCCGTGTGATAGATGAAGAGCTGGAGCGGCACGACCGTGAGGATCGGCGAGAGCAGCTCGTCGATCTCCGGAATCGCGATCGTCTCCGCGGCGAGCGGCGCGATCTCGCGATCGTCCTCACGCACCAGGGCGACGAGCGGTACGCCGATCTCCTTCGCGACGCGCGCGACGGTCAGGCACCGCTCGTGGGACGGACCGGCCGGCGCCACGAGGATCACCACATCCTCGCGCTCCAGCGCCGCCCATGCGCCGTGGAGGAACTGCTCGCAGTTGAAGCCGACCGCGGTCGCGTGGGCGGCCTCGCTCATCTTCAGCGCCGCCTCCCAGGCCGTTGCTGTGTTCGGCCCGCCGCCCACGAACCAGTAGGCGCGGCGATCGGCGAAGCGCGCCGCGAGCTCGTCCCACGACTCCTGGCCGAGCAGCAGGGCGAGCATGTCGGGAATTTCCTGGAGCCGGCGTCGGGCGCCGTCGTTGCCGCCCAGGGTTGCGGCGAGCGTCGCGAGGAGCGTCAGCGCCGAGGTGTAGCTCACGGTGTGGGCACCCGAGCTCTCCTGATCCACGGTGCGGAGCGTCCACTCGGCGGTGGCGGCGGCGTCGGTGCCTTTGCCGGTGATCGCCACGCCGATGCCGCCGTTCGCTCTGGCGCGGGCGAGCGCCGCGAGGGTGTCACGGTTGGTTCCGCGGTGACTCACGCCGATCACCCCGGTGCGCTCGGGTTCAGGCCAGTAGCGCGCGAGCTCGAAGGCGTGGAAGGCCCGGGCGCGATGGCCGAGCCCACCCAGGCGTGCGAGAAGCAGCTCGCCGACGAGCGCGGCGTGCCACGAGGTGCCGACGCCCGTGAGGAGCACGCGATCGAGCTCGCGCAGGCGTGTTGCCGCGGCCTCGATCGCGTCGCCCTGGCCGCGGGCGACGAGCCGAAGGGCCCCGGGCTGAGCGTAAATCGCGTCGTGCATGTGATAGGGATGATCGGCGCGCGGCGCCGGTGAGTTCTCGGCCACGACGTCGGTCTCCGTTATCTCGCCGAGGGAAAGGCGGGGGCGCGCTTTTCGCGGAGCGCCTTGACGCCTTCGAGGACGTCGGCGTGCGTGAAGGAGAGCATCTCGAGTGCCAGTGACTGGTCGAAGATCGGGCCGGCCTGGCGCAGCCAGTTGTTGAGCGCGCGCTTGGTCCAGCGGATCGAAAGCTGACTGCCCTGGGCGAGCCGGCCGGCGACGTCGAGCGCTTTCGCCATGAGCTGATCGGCAGGCACGCACATGCTCACGAGACCGATCCGCTCGGCCTCGCGACCGTCGATGAAGTCGGCGGTGAGCAGGTAGTACTTCGCCTTGGCCATGCCGCAGAGGAGCGGCCAGAGGATGGCGGCGTGGTCGCCGGCGGCGACGCCCAGGCGAGTGTGCCCGTCGGTGAACCGTGCGGTCTCGGCGATGATACTGACATCGGCCATGAGCGCGACGACCAGCCCCGCGCCCACGGCAACGCCGTTGATCGCCGAGACCACGGGCTTGTCGAGGTTGATCATGTTGTAGACGAGGTCGGAGGCTTCACGCATCGTGCGCGTCAACGCGTCCGGATTACCCGCCATGTCCTCGACCAGCGAGAGGTCGCCGCCCGCCGAGAACGCCTTGCCGGCGCCGGTGACGAGGACCACGCGGGTTTTCGGATCGGCGTCCACGGTGAGCCAGACCTGGGTGAGCTCCCAGTGAAGGCGCGCGTTCGCCGCGTTCAGCACCTCCGGTCGGTTGATGGTGACGAGGAGCACCCCGTTCGGCTTCGGCTCGAACGCGAGGTGCTGGTAGTCGGTGTAGTCCATGACGTTCTCCTCAGGGTTCCGGGCCGAGACCGCCGCCGGTCCACGAGAACGAGCGCGCGGCCAGCTGCTCGGGCAGCGGCGCGTCGGGCGCTTCGACGGCGGCGCCCGCGTACGCGAGCAGCGCTCCGAACAGATCGGGCGTGTTGATCCGCTTGAACCACAATGGCCGGCCGTCGAGGTAGACGAACACCACGTTCGCCTCGCTGCACGGCCCGAGGCACTCGGAGAACGCAAAGCGCATCCGCCCCTGGAGACCCGCTGCGTCGAACGCACGTCGCAGCGCCGGTCGTACGATGCGGGCCGCGCCGTTGTTCGTGTGGCCGCAGCAGCAGCCGAAGCAG
Source organism: Candidatus Rokuibacteriota bacterium (assembly GCA_023249095.1). Classification (GTDB taxonomy): domain Bacteria; phylum Methylomirabilota; class Methylomirabilia; order Rokubacteriales; family CSP1-6; genus AR31. The sequence goes on from JAHFDK010000231.1 coordinate 3,112, forward strand.
GCGAAGATCAGTCCCCGGTCAGCCATGCACGGCCATGGTACCCGAGCTTCGGGCGCGCGCGAGGAGGAGCACGCCGGTGAGCACGAGCGCCACGGTCCAGACCGCGGGCAGGAGCCCGGCGAGGTGCATGCCGAGGATGCCGGACAGAAACGGACCGAGGAACATTCCGCCGTCCACGCACACGCGATAGAGCCCCGTGCGCCACGCGACGTACTCGGGCGCCGTCTCTCGCCGCAGCACGCTCAAGGGCAGCATCCAGCCCGCCATCCCCAGGCCGAACAGCGCGCAACCCACGATGACGACGGGAAGCGTTCCGAAGCCCACGAAAGCCGTCGCCGCCGCCATCACCATCAAGACTACGGCGAGCACGCGCGCCGCGCCGGTCCGGTCCGCGAGGATACCCGTCGGAATCAGCGCTGCGATGTCGACGAGCTGCTGGACCATCAAGAGTCGCGCGACCCCGTAGCGCTCGAGCCCGAACTCGCGGCTCGCACGGAGTGGAAGCAGGAACTGCTCCACTGTCGCGTAAGAGAGGGCGATCAGCCCGCCGGCGGCGAAGGCGAGCGGCACCATCGACGCGCGCGAGGTCGGGTTCGCGTGCGAGCTCGGGTTGCCGGGTGCGCGGCTCGCCGCTCGGGCGAAGAGCGGCAGCGCCCTCGCGCCGCGTCGACCCGGAATCGCCGCCAGCAGCGCGGGAACGGCCACGATACCGATGAGCTGAGGTGAGCAGGCGAGCAGGTAGGCGGTGTTCCATCCCAGGCCCGACGGCAACGCGCCCATCACGACGGTGCCGCCGAGCATCCCGACCATCGCCGAGAGCTCGTAAGCGCTCAGGGACGAGGCGAGGCTCGTCCCCGCCTGGAGGCGCAGAATGGCCGTGAGCCCTCCCACCATGCTGAGGGCCTGCCCCAGACCCATGAGCAGGCGGCCCAGCACCAGAATCGCGAACCCGCCGCCGCTCGTGAGGCAGACAACACCCGTCGCCATCACCAGCGGCCCAAGCCACAGCGCCCGCCGCAGGTGATGGGTCAGGAAGAGACCGATGGGAATGTCCGCGACCATGCGCGCGAACCCGAAGGCCGCCGCCACGATGCCGAGCTGCCAGTCGGCCAGCGCCGCGCCGCGCGCCATGTCGGGCAGAATCGCGGGGAAGGCGCCGCCGGCGAACGTGTTCGAGAAGGTCGTCAGGCACAGCAGAGCGGTCAGGGACGTCACGAGGTCTTTTATGGTAAACCATTGCCCCATGACTGACGCCACGACGATCCGACTGGACGTGCGGGGGGAAGTCGCCCGCATGACGTTCGATCGGCCGGAGGTGCTGAACGCGGGTAATGCGCGTTTCGCCGCGGCGCTCGGCGACGTGGTCTCGGCGATCGCCGCCCGGAATGACGTGCGCGTGGTGGTCGTGACCGGCGCGGGCCGGGCGTTCCAGACCGGCGTGGACCTCAACGCGCTCGCCGCCGGTGAGCTGACGCTCCACGATCTCGTCAGGTGGGAAGACGCGATGACCGCGATGGAGCGAATGGACAAGCTGGTCGTCGCCGGCATCAACGGGCATTGCATCGGCGGCGGGCTCCAGCTGGCGCTGGTGTGCGACTACCGGCTGGCGGTCGAGGACGCGCTGCTCAGTCTGCCGGCCGTCAAGGAGTGCCTGATTCCGTCGATGGCGCTCTACCGCCTGCCGCGGCTGATCGGCCTGGCCCGGGCGAAGGAGCTGATCCTGCTGGGCGAGCCGATCACGGCGCGCGAGGGCGAGCGGATCGGTCTCGTGAACCGCGCGGTGCCCGCCGCAGACTTTTCGAAGGCGCTCGACGAGACGGTCGAGCGGTTCCTGGCGCTCCCGCCGGTGAGCGTCACGGCGAGCAAGCGGCTGAGCACGCGCGCCTTCGACCTCGACTTCGAGACGTTTCGGCAGGAGATGAACTCGGCCCTGGCCGGGTGCTTCGTGTCGGACGAGCACCAACAGGCGATGGCCAACATCCGATCGAAGAAACGGAGCCGACCATGAAGATCCTCTACACACCGTTGATGATCGTGCCCTCAGTCAGCGCGGAGCAGCGCGCGGCCATTCTCGAGGCCGCCGGTCCGGGCTCGACCTTTGTCGAGGCGAAGGACGCCGCCAGCCAGCGGCGCGAGATCGTGGACGCCGACGCGCTCTTCGGCCGCGTGGCGCCCGAGATCTTCGCCCTGGCGAAGCGCCTCCGGTACTACCAGTCGATCGGCGCCGGCGTAGACTCGATCCTCACGCAGGAGCTGGTCGAGAGCGACGTTCCGCTGGCCAGCGAGAAGGGCGGGGTCGGCATCCATCTGGCCGAGCACGCGTTCGCGCTGTTGCTGGGCCTGACCCGCGGCCTGCACACGGCGATCCGCCAGCCGGACTACACCTTGCGCGAGCCGATCCGTCTCCGGCAGCTGGAGCTCTACGACCTGACGATGGGCATCGTCGGGTTCGGCGGCACCGGGCGCGCGGTCGCACGGCGCGCGCTCGGCTTCGGGATGCGCGTGCTGGCGGTCGACATCGAGGACGTGGCTCCGGAGCCCGGCGTCGAGGCGATCTGGAAGCCCGATCGGCTCGGCGACCTGCTCGGCGCTTCCGACGCCGTGGTGATCTGCCTGCCGCTCACGAAGGCGACCCACCACCTCTTCACGCGCGACCTCTTCCGGAAGATGAAGCGGACCGGGTACCTGATCAACGTGACCCGGGGCGCGATCGTCTACGGGGACGACCTGCTCAAGGCGCTCGACGAGGAGATGATCGGCGGCGCCGGGCTCGACGTCACCGACCCGGAGCCGCTTCCGGCCGGCCACCGCCTCTGGAACCATCCGCGCGCGATCGTGACGCCGCACACGGCCGGCGGCTCGCCGCGGCGCGCCGGTCGCGTCATCGAGACGTTCTGCGAGAACCTGCGCCGGATGCGGTCGGGCCAGCCGCTGATCGCGCTGATCGACAAGCGCAAGGGGTACTGAGCGCGCGGGCGCCTCACACGGGGCGCTCGAAGCCGTACTCGCTCGTCTGGTTGAGGTCGTCCGGGAGCACTCGCGCGCCCGCTTGCCGGAAGCCCATCCGCGTGTAGAGCCGGTGCGCCTGCTCGAAGCGGGTGTCCGACCAGAGGATCAGCCGAGTGATCTTCTCGGCGCGACACCAGTCCAGCGTGGCCTCGACGAGCGCTCGACCCGTGCCACGCCCGCGCAGGCGGGCGTCGAGATAGAGGCGATGGAGCTCGGCAGTGTCGCCGTCGAGCCGTTCGACGCCGACCGAGCCCACGACCAGGTGCCCCTCCCGTGCGACGAAGAACGCTCCGCGCGGCGCCTCGTAGTGCTGCTCAAATCGCAGCAGGTCGGGGACCTCGACGCGGGGATCGTAGATGAAGCCGTACTCCGCGTACACCCGGCCGATGAGGTCGATGACACCGGGCGCGTCGGCCCGCGTCGCGGGCGACATGGTCAGTGAGGGGTCGACTCCGCGAGAACGCGCGTCGCGATGGTTCCGCGCGCGGTCCCGGGGAATGACGATCACGGCGACCCCGAGCAGCACGAGTGCCATGCCGGCCAGTCGCAGCGCGCCGAACCGCTCGCCGAACACCAGCGAGGACGAACCGGCGCCGACGAACGGCACCAGCAAGGCGAACGGCGCCACCGTGGCCGCCGCGTGCTGGCGTAGGAGCCGGCCCCAGATCGCGTAAGCCAGGACGGTCGCGACCAGGCCGAGATAGAACGCTGCCGCGACGCCGAGCCACGCAGCGTTCGACACCGCCCGCGGGAGTGCGGCAGGCCCGCCGTCCAGAATCAGCGAGAGCGCCAGCGACGGAAGGGGGGGCACCAGGCTGAGCCATACCATGAGGCTCAGCATGTCCACGTTGCCGATGCGCTTCAGGAGAATGTTGCCGACGCCCCAGCTGATCGCGGAGCCCATCGCGAGGCAGAACCCGACGACGGGCAGGTCGCCGCCGACCGTGAGGACGATGAGCACGAGGCCCGCGAACGCCACGGCCACGCCGGAGAGCCCGCGCGCCGTGGGCCGTTCGCGCAGCGCGATGGCGGCGAACAGGATCGTGAAGAGCGCCTGAGTCTGGACGAGCAGTGACGCCAGGCCCGGCGGCACGCCGCGGGCGATGGCGAAGAACTGGAGCAGGAACTGGCCGGCGAAGAGCGTCGCCCCGATTGCCACGAGGGCGGACCACGAGAGCGCCGGCCGTGGCAGGAATAGGGCCGGGACGGCCGCGATCAGGAATCTCAGCGCCGTCAGCTGGGGTGGCGAGAAGCTGTCGAGCCCAATCTTGGTCGCGACGAAGGCGAACCCCCAGATGACAGTGACGAGCAGCGCGAGGACGACGTGGAGAGGTTTCAGGGCTCGATAAGCCCTAGCTGAGGATGGCGCGGCGGTAGTGGCTCGGGTAGACGATCGTCGGCCTCGGGGGGATGGCGGCCAGGTCCTGGGCGATCTGCCAGCCGAGCGTCTTCAGCGCCTCGACGTCGGAGCACTCGCGTCCCGCCAGGAGACTCCATGCCGTCGCCTCGTCGGGCGCGGCCACGATGACGGGCCCGATGAAGTCGTCGTCGGTGACGCGTTCGAAGAAGTAAAGCGTCATTCGATGACGTGGTCCGCCCTCAAGAGCAGCGGCTGCGGGATGGTGAGACCCAGCGCTTTGGCGGTCTTGAGATTGATGACCAGCTCGAACGTCGTCGGCTGCTCGACTGGCAGATCGGCCGGCTTTGCGCTCTTGAGGATCTTGTCCACGTAGATCGCCGCGCGACGGAACAGGTCCCGGAGGTTCGGCCCATACGCGATGAGACCGCCGACATCGGTGAACTCCCTCAGTTCGAACATGGACGGCAGCTTGCTTCTGGTGACGAAATCGATGATCCGGGCCCGATGGGCGATGGTCAACGGCTCCGCGAGCGTGACGAGCGCGTCGGGCCGCGCGCTGGCAATCGCGGCGAAGGCCCCGTCGAAGTCAGCGGGCTGCTTGACTTCGATCGATTGCAGCGCGATTCCGAGGGTGCGCGCGCCGGCTCCGGTTTCGCGAAACTCGAGGGCCTTGCCCGGGTCGGTCGGGTTCCAGAGCACGGCTACACGCGCCACGACGGGTGCGATCTCCTTGAGCAGCTGGAGGCGCTTTCCACCCAGGTCCGGCGAGATGAGGGTGAGGCCCGTGGCGTTCCCCCCTGGGTGCGCGAGGCTGGCGACGATGCCAGTGCCCACGGGATCGCTGGGGGCGATGAAGACGATGGGGATCGAGCCCGTCGCCTTTCGCGCCGCACGGGTCGCCTGGCCGCGAGCGGCCACGATGAGGCTCACTTGGGCGCGGACGAGCTCGTCGGCAAACTGGGCGAGGCGCTCGCTGCTTTCCTGCGCGTAGCGGTTCTCGATCATGACGTTCTGCCCGTCGACCCAGCCGAGCTCGCTCAATCCCTTTCGGAAGGCGTCGAGATACGGGGCGGCCGCCTTGTCCGAACTGGGCCACAATGCTCCGATGCGCAGCGGCTTGCCCGCCGGCTGCGCATCGGCGGCGAAGGGCACCAGCAGGAGGGCGAGGAGGACGACCCGCCTGGCAAGCGTCATTTCTGCTTGAGATCGGGCCGCTTGAGGGCGAGCGCCGACCACTCGAGCGTCGCCTTGCGCTTGAATTCGATCGCCTTCTCCCACTCGTCGAGCGAGTAGCAATCGCGCTCGGCGACACAGCGGATCTCGGTCACCGTGCGCTCGTCGAGGCCGAGCCGCTCGGCGATCTGCTTGTCGGAGAGGCCGGGCTGGTCGATCCGCTGGAACGAGTTGCAGAGCTTCAACACCTCGTCCTTGTAGCGCTTGTAGACCTCCGGATCGAGCTTGAACACACTCATTACCTCATGTCCTTGAGCCCGTGGGCGGCGGGGCATACGCGCATGCACTCGAAGCACTGGGCGATGTTCGTCGACGAGTAGGTGATGGCCCAGAGGCTGCGCGTGAAGAAGTCACCGTAGAGGAGCATCTTGCGCTTGTCCCGGTCTGGCTCGTTGAGCGTCTCCTCGAGCACCTTCTGGAAGCCGCCGATCCAGTGCGTGTGCACGCGGGTGTTGCAGCGTGCGGCATCGTAGAAAGTCCGCACCGCGCGGCCGCTCTCGAGCTTACCCGAGAGACATCCGCCGTCGGTGGCGGGGCAGATCTTCAGGCACGGTGTTGTGCCCTCGCGCTCCCACATTTCGCGGCAGGGCGGCGCTGGACACGCGGGCTCGGCCTCGAGCGCGTCGGTGTCGAACGGGGCGGTGGTGATCACCGCGCTCCAGTACATGAAGCCGTGCTCGCGGTTCAACACCGGCCCGGCCAGCGACCGCGAGCCCAGACCAGCGAGCTCGGCGGCGAGCATGAGCGAGAGAAAGGGCGTGTCGCCGCTGGCCGTGCCGGGCGGGACGTAGAGCGCGTAGTAACCGAACTCGCTCTCGATGTACTGGGCGAGCCGCCGCCCGACCGCCTGGATACGCTCGGTCGTCCCCATCGTCTGGAGGACCCACGGCGAGGTCGCCGCCCAGTCGCCCGCCCGCGGCTGGGCGCCGCCGACCACCACGACCGATCGGGCGCCCGGCAGCAGATCGTCCGGGCGATGCTTCTCCGGCGCGTGGGCGTCGAACGCCGTCGCGTCAGCGATGCCGCAGGCGGTCGCTCCCGACTTGAGGGCGACCGACTTGAGCGTCGCGGTGGCGTTGGGGGCCAGGTCCGACATTACTGTAGCGGGGTCCGTGACTGTAGCGGGGGCCGTGAGCCCGGGGCGACCGCGGGTGGCCTGAGAGCGGTGCGGGCCGGCTTCATTTGTATCGGGGGCCGTGAGCCCGGGGCGACCGCGGGTGGCCTGAGAGCGGTGCGGGCCGGC
>JAHFDK010000033.1 GCA_023249095.1 Candidatus Rokuibacteriota bacterium
TCGCTCGTCCACCCGCGCGAGGTGTTCGGCCCGGCCCTTCGCGTGATGGGCGTGGCGTCGATCATCCTCGTTCACAATCACCCGTCCGGCGAGCCGACACCGAGTCGTGAGGATCTCCGTCTGACCCAGCAGCTTGTCGAGGCGGGCCAGCTGCTGGACATCACCGTCCACGATCACGTCATCGTTGGCGCAGACGGCGCTTACGTGTCGTTCGCCGACCGAGGCCTGTTGTGATGGATACCCCGATCCTGCTCGACGCGGTCCGATCGCACCCACCACCGCTCCGTGCCCCGCGCCGGATCGTTCACGCGTGGAGGAAGCATGGCACAGTGGCAGGGTGTGGAGTCCTCGGATCGCGCGGGCCATCCAGCTGACGGCCGTCGCGGCGATCGTCGCCGTCGCCGTGACGCTGGTCGCGTTCTCGCTGCGCCAGCCCGAGGTGCCGACGTACGCGCCGACGCTGCCGTCGCTGCGGAACGCCGGACGCGCGCTCGTCGGCCCCGTCCTCTACACTGTGGACGCGACCAACCCCGAGCAGTGGCACTACTTCTCCTTCCACGTCGGGAGCGTGATCGAGAACGCTGGTGCGAAGGACTGGGACCTCGCGTTCCGCCGCTACCAGATCATCGCCAACGGTGGCCGCGAGTTCGTGGGCGGGGCGGGGATCGTTGATCTCGGCGAGGTCGCCTTCGCGGACGTGAAGACGGTGCCCGATGCGGGATACCTGGCGACCGAGGGCGGCACGGATCCACGCAACCCGGCCATCGCGAGCTGGTACAGCTACAGCTACTTCTCACACGTGCTGAGCCCGAAGCCGCACGTCTGGGCCGTACGCACGGCGGACGGCCGGTACGCGAAGATCGAGCTCGTCAGCTACTACTGTCCGCGCTCGCAGCCCGGGTGCCTGACGTTCCGGTACGTCTACCAGGGCGACGGCTCGCGCGTCGTCGGAACTAGCTCGACTGCTTCGCCTGGCGCTGCTCCACCGGATAGCCCGCGTTGCTCTGGGAAGCCGCGCACGCACGCATCGCCGCGACGAGAGAGGCGTATCGCGCAGCCGGCCGGCTTCGGGGTCGACGAGTTATCGTTGAAAGTTGTGGATGAGAGAGAAAGGCGACGTACCCTTCTGGGGAAGGTAAGCAGTCAACCCCCAAGACAGGGGGGCTTTCTCGGGATTCCTGCTCTGCTGACCGTGCATCGCGAAATCATTTGTCCGCCAGAATCAGCGCGTGGTGCAGCGTCATCTCGTCCAGATAGCACTCGACCGCTCGCGGGTTCGTGAGGCTATGCGTGCTCGGGCGATCGACTAGCGTCATCGGTTGCTGCACGTGGACCTTCTTCAGAAGCACGACGCGAGTTTTCTTCTTCTTCGGCATTTTCCTGGCCTTAACCTTTTACCGGGATTTCTGATATGGAGCCATGATGTGGTCGGCACCCATGGAGATCTCTTTTCATTGGATTCGCGAGCGGCGGCACCGTGATTCGACGGCCTCACTGGGTTTTCGCGGCGCCATGACGACGAACTCGAGGCGGCGATGGGCCTCGCGGAGCGCCGCCTCGACACGCTTTGGCGACTCGGCGCGGGCGAAGATGAACCCGGGGTAGCTCGCGCCCTCCGGAAGCGGAACGAGGTCCTGCCCCGGATGGGCAGTGATGGTAACCTCGTCGATGCCCGGGACGGCCCGGGCCTCCGTCTGGCCGCGGACCTCCTTCAGCACCCCAGCGCGCGGGATCGGGATCATCATCACCCCGACGGCACGGCACTCGCGCTCGAGCGAGGGGATCTCCATGCCGAGCGCCTGACGAAGGATCAGCTCCTCTAGCGACAGGCCGGTGCCGAAGCGGAGCGTGCGAGAGCACAGCCCGCCGATAGACCGCGCGGCTATCTCGATCACCGAGGGCCCGTGGCGATTGACCCTCAGCTCGGCGTGCACAGGCCCATCCCGGAGACCCAGCGCCTGGGCTGCCCGTGCGGTGCAGGAGGCAATCTCGGCCTGGACGGTGGACGGAAGGCGCGACGGCGTGACGTAGATGGTCTCCTCGAAGAACGGACCATCCAGAGGATCCGGCTTGTCGAAGAGGGCGAGCACGTGGAGGTCGCCCTTCACCAGCAGGCCCTCCAGGGCTACTTCCCGCCCAGGGATGAAGCCCTCGACGAGAACCTGCCGGGCGGCCTCGCCGTCAGCGGCGGCCTCCGGCGTCCGGAGGATTCTCTCGAGCCGGCGGACCGCGCCGACGAATTGGGCTTCGTCATTCGCACGGATAACCCCACGGCTGGCCGAGAGCATGAGGGGTTTGACCACGCACGGGAACGCCGTCCGCCGCGCCTCAACCACCGGGTCGTCGTCGAAGGAGCGAAGGGCGTACGGCGGTACGGGAACGCCGTCTTCGCGGAGCAGCGTTCGCATCCGGTACTTGTCGCGCGCGGCCGCGGTCGACCTCACGGCGTTATGCGGGAGGCCCAGCGCGTTCGACAGAACCGCCGCCAGCACTGTCGTCGCGTCGTCCACGCCCACGACGGCATCGATCGGGCGCGTCGCCATGAACTCGACGACCTGGCGCGCCGCCTGGTCGGGATAAAGGAAGTCGAGCGACAGGAAACGGCCTGGCTGCGCCTGCTGGAAGACGTGGGCCCGCTCTGAGGCCACGACGACCTCCACACCGAGCTTCCGGGCCGCGCCGAGGAAGGCCGCCGTGCGGTACGTCATGGTCGGCAGGAGCAGGAGAAGCCGCGGCATGCTACTTCTTCGAAGCTGCGGAGTACGGGTTCTGCCCGGCGGCGTGGTCGGTCACGTCGAGGATCTCGACGACCTCGGGAAGCTCCTCCCGGATCATCGTCTCGATGCCCTGCTTCAGCGTGACGTCGGCCATGCCGCACCCCTGACAGCCACCGCCCATTTGGAGGTAGACCATCTTGTCCTTGACGTCGACGAGCGACACCACCCCGCCGTGGCCGGCGACGGCGGGGTTGATCGCCGTGTCGAGCAGGTCTTGGATCTTCGCTCTGAGTCGGGAGTCCTCTCCCTGCTCCCCGTCACTCCGCACGCTCTCATCGGACACGGCAAGCGTTTCCGGTGGCGCCGGACTCGCCACCGCTTCACCTGACCTCTGCTCAGTTCCCCCGAACCACCGCCTGAAGAGACCCATCGTCGCTCCTCCGCTCCCTGCGTTTTGGTCGAACTACACGCCCGCTCTCTCCTCCTGCAAGGGCCGAACTGGCCCTCGGTGGGCCCGCTCAGCAGAACCACGGCTCGGTGAGCCTGGGCGGCCGGCGCCGGCCGCCCCGCGGTGCTGGCCTGTGGCTTTCACGGCGCGCCAGGCCCACTATGGGCTCGGCCAGCTTGCGGACCCGGACGAACGTGACCGCTGGATCCTCCTCCGCCCGCGTCGCCTCCTCGACCATCGGGCAGACGGACTCGTAGAGGCGATGCATACGGGGATGACGCGCTGCTTCCCACCTCGATCTCGACGTCGGCGCCTGTGACCCGCACCGAGTACTTCCTGACCTCTCGTCCCGCTGGAGGCCCCCCCCTTGTCACTGGGGCTCGACGCACGCCGCCTGCGTCAACCCTGGAGGCCACAGTGGCCAGCGGGGGCAGCGTAGCACGATCGGCTGCTCACACTGGGTCGCGGATCGATGGACACGATAGCTGAGCCGAAGGCGAGAATCTCCCCAAATGTCCGGTCGCACCCACCGATCCTGCTGCCGAGTCGTGACGGAGAAAATCTCGGCGCGACAACTGGGGAGACGCTACGCCTCACCCGCGCGTTCGTATTGAGCGCGCAGCCGCTCGAGCTCCTCGGGATCGTGGGGCATGCCGAGCGAGAGGCCCATCGCCCCGAGCATCGTCTTGATCTCGTTGAGCGACTTCTTGCCGAAATTCTTCGCCTTGAGCAGCTCGGCCTCGGTCTTCGGCACGAGGTCGGCGATGGTCCGGATGTTCGCGGCCTTGAAGCAGTTGGACGCGCGGACGGAGAGCTCGAGCTCCTCGACGTTCCGGAAGAGGTTCTCGTTCTGCTCGGTCCGCGGCCGCGTCTCGGTGCGCTCGACCGCCGCCTCCTCCGTCAGGAGAGTGCGCAGTCGGCCCTCCTTGACCGGGTGCTTCGGCCTTGCTGCCCGCGATCTCGCTTGACTTACTTGAAATCACGATATATTTTATATATTAAATAAAGAATATATAAATACTAGTGGCTAGCGCGGGCGCCGGTCAGGAGTCAGCTGGGCCGGCAAGAGATGGCGTGTTCATGAATAAGACGAAAGTCCTCCTCTGGCTCACGCAGGACGTCCTGGACCGGCTCGGGTCTTGGCGGGGAAGGCGACGGCCGCGCTCAAGCTCCCGGTGAGCCTCCAGATTGTCCTCCGGGCCCTCATCGAGGTGGGGCTGAAGCAGGAGGATCGAGGTGCCCATGCCGCTGATCGGACTCGCGGTCATGTACCGGATCGGTTACCTTTTTGATGGGCTGCCTGACCAGGCCTCATCCCTGGGGGGCTTTCGAGGAGAGTCTCCGCGAGCTGGGCTACGTGGAGGCGAGGAATCTCGTGGTCGAGCGCCGCTACGCCGCGTTCAAGTATGACAGGCTGCCCGATCTCGCTGCCGAGCTGGTGCGGCTCAAGCCGGACGTAATCGTGACGGGGGGCAACCCGAGCATCGCGGCTCTGAAGCAGGCCACCACGACCGTACCCATTGTCATGGCGTGGGCCATCGACCCGGTCGGTACGGGGCTCGTCACCAGCCTCACGCGGCCGGGCGGGAACATCACGGGCTCGACCCTGAGTACGGGCCCGGAGTTCATCGCCACGCAGCTGGAGATCCTGAACGAGATCGTGCCCAAGCTCTCCCGAGTGGCCATCCTCCGGCAGACCGGCGGCTCCGGCGCCGAGACCGCCGCGCTCGAGTCTGCGGCGCGGAAGCTCGGCCTGACGATCCTATTCGCGGATGTCCGCACCCCCAACGACATCGAGGGCGCCTTCGCCACGATGACCCGAAGCCGAGCGGGCGCGTTCCTGATTCTCGGGGGTAGCATGACCTATGTGAGCCGCCAGCAGATCGCCGACCTGGCGGTGCAGCATCGGCTTCCCGGCATCCACCTTCTCCGGGAGTATGCCGAGGCCGGACTGCTCCTGACGTACGGGCCCAACGCGGTGGCTCAGTACCGCCGTACCGCCAGCTACGTGGACAAGATCCTCAAGGGCGCGAAACCAGCCGATCTCCTCGTCCAGCTACCCACCAAGTTTGACCTGGTGATCAACCTCAAGACCGCCAAGGCGCTGGGGCTGGCGATTCCGCCGTTACTGCTGGGGCGGGCGGATCAGTTGATTGAGTAGCGCGTGTTCGTGCGGTGTGCCCTCCGACCGTGACTGAGCGCCTCGGACGTGATTCAACTGAAGCGTGCGGCTCAGTCCAAATATGCGGGCCAAAGGAACACCACCCACGCGATCAGCAGCGCCATGATGAGTACGATCCCGCCGATCCCGGCCATCCGCCCGCGCGCCGAGATCAGGCGGCGTAGCACAGCGGGTTGGTGAGGCCCGCTTCCGCGAACCCCTTCTTCCGCAGGGTGCAGCTATCGCAGAGCCCGCAGGGCATCGCCGCCCCTCTGTCCATTTCCACCCCCCGTCCTCGACATCCCGCACCCATCCTCTCCCGAGTCACCCTTGGACCTGTGCAAAGTCCGATCAGCCGATTCTCAAGGGCCAACTCTTCACGACAACTATTGTCCCGGGGCGGTCGCCCAACCCAGGCGTCGTCTCGGGAAAGGTCCTGGTTCACAAGAACGAGGAGGATTGCAAGAAGCGCTAGACGGTTCAATGCGGAGGACGCGGTGGAGCTGGACGGTGACCACGCCTTCGGCGACTGCGGCTCCCGACGGCCCTAACGGGCAGCGCCAAAGAACCCTTGCCACATGCGAGGCAACCCGTCTACCGAAGCGGGCCGGGGTACCGCCGGCTGCTACGTGGAGCGTCCAGCCCGAGCGGATTCTACATCTCTTGCCGAGGCTCCTGCCAGTCGGCTTGTGTGGTTGAGGAGGTCTGCCGGAGACGTCCACGGGACCGACCTCCCCAGGCGCTGGGGCCGCATCACCGGACCACATGGCCGCTGAGCACGATCACCCAGGCCGGAAGGAAGGCGAGCACGCCCAGCCGCCACAGCCGCGTGGCGTGGTGAGCCTCGGCAAAGTCGCCTGTCTCGCGAACACGTGCCTCCGTCGCGATCGCGCCGATGAGCCCGGCCGCTGCCGATAGCAGCCAGGCCGCACCGGGCACGAGCTGAGGTCGCACACCAGGTGTGGTGCCGAGGAGGCCGACAAAGGCCACGAGCCAGGCTGGGAGCAGCGTGACCAGCCCAAGGGCCCAGTAGGCGTGCGGGTCGTGTGAAGCGCCGTCGGCAGTCAGGCGCGTCAGGCCGATCCGGCTCGCGACGACCCCGATGAGACCGAGGATTACCGAGGACGCGATGATCCACATGCTAGAGGCGATAGAGGGCCGGCAGGCCGAGGTCTGGCGCCTCGCGCTCTCCTTCGGTCCGCCGAGCAGAAGGATGCCCACGAGGAGAACGACGACACTGAGACGGCGGCGATCGCCGTCAGCGCAAGCCTGTCCCGATGTTCCCTGGCCGCGCGCAGGGCATCTGCCGCCGTGCCCTCGGGCGTTATCGCACCCTTCGTCATGGAACCGGCGGTATCGGGGTCGGCCGGCCGTGACGGCTGTAGGTTCGATCGACATACGTTCGAATCGCGCGAAGCGGCTTCCCCTCGTCGAGCATGCGCATCACGTCCCGCGTGATGCCGATGCAGATCCCTCAGCCAAGGCTCATCCGATCGAACTCGAGCCTTTGCGGGCCCGAGGAATCCTTGAAGGTAGCAGGACGCGTTGCTCACGTGTCCCTCGGCACCGCAACCGCAGAAGCACGGGATGTACCGGAGCGTGTCCCGGTTGGCGACAGCGAACCGGTACGCCTCACGGATTTCGGGGCTCGCTCGCTGGATGTCGGGGGGCAACGCGGATTCCGGCGCTAGCGCATAAGCACGCCGAGCCTCGACGCCGACGCCGCCCCAGAAGTAGGACCCGAGCGCGGCGGCCCCGGCTGCGGCCGCACCCCCTGGCAAGCACCCGCCAGCGACTCAGGAGGCGGCCCCGCCTGGAGAACGCTCACGATTCGACCGTCTTGCCATCTCTTCTCTGCTCCTTTCGCAGCCGATACCACCGCGGACGTGCTGTCGGCGCCTTCGCGTCACTCGATCCCGTTGGCCTTCTGCAACTCTCGTACGTAGCGAGTGATGTTTGCCAGCTCCGTGGGCGTCACCTCCGGCTGCGGCGGCATGTCTCGAATGACCAGTGGTGTGCGCGAACTCCGTGCCAGACGGCGAGATCAAAGGCGCTGTCCGCGTGAAGCCCGGGATGGTACACGCGATGCACGAGCGCTGGCCCCTTCGCGCTTCCAGCGGCATGAACGCCATGGCATGCGGAACAGCTCCGGTCAAATGCCACCCGGCCAGACTGAGCAACGGTCGACAGCTCAGGGACGCGAACCTCAGCGCTTCCCCTGTCTTGCCGGCGCATTGCAAACCACCCGGCACCGAGAGCGAACGCCACAAGGACAACGCCCGCAGCTAGTCTCCGCGATGGACTCAGATTTCTCAACGGCAGCGCGTCTCCTCACCGCGCGATTTACACTTCGACATCGAGGTGCACCCGGCTGATGAGAATCGTCGATGTGGCCGAAAGCGGTCTGAGGACCGCGCGGTCTCCTTTTCGATCTGTGGCCTCACGAGCTTCCAGCCCGAGCCGATCAGCTTCTTGATGGAAGATGAATAGGGCCGAACAGGCAAGCCTGCGATCGTGGACTTCCCGCGCGCGACCGCGCATTGAGTCGTGAATGTTCTAGCCGCCTTAGGGAAATCTCGGAGCGACAACTGGGGGCGCGCTACGCCTCACGCGCGCGCTCGTATTGAGCGCGCAGCCGCTCGAGCTCCTCGGGATCGAGGCGCATGCCGAGCGAGAGGCCCATCTCCCCGAGCATCGTCTTGATCTCGTTGAGCGACTTCTTGCCGAAGTTCTTCGTCTTGAGCAGCTCGGCCTCGGTCTTCGGCACGAGATCGGCGATGGTCCGGATGTTCGCGGCCTTGAAGCAGTTGGACGCGCGGACGGAGAGCTCGAGCTCCTCGACGTTGCGGAAGAGCTTCTCGGTCCGCTCGGTCCGCGGCCGCGTCTCGGCGCGCTCGGCCGCCGCCTCCTCCGGCGTCGCCTGGGGGAAGTGCGTGAGCAGCTCGAAGTGGTCCTCGAGGATCCGCGATGCCGCGGCGACCGCCGTGGCCGGCGCGACGCTGCCATCGGTCCACACCTCGAGGACGAGCCGCTCCTTGCCGGCCGCCGCGGGCTCGACGTGGAAGTTCACCCGCTGGACCGGTGAGAAGTCGGCGTCCAGCAGGATCGCGTGGATGGGCAGCGCCTCGGGCTCGCGCTTCTCGGCGGGCACGTAGCCGCGGCCGCGCTCGACGCACACTTCCATCTCGAGCACGCCGGCCTTGTCGAGCGTGGCGAGCGGCACGTCGGGCGTGAGGATCTCGACGTCGGCGTCCTTCTCAAAGTCGCTCGCCTTGACCGTGCCCGCCCCCTGCGCCTTCAGCCGGAGGATCTTCGGGCGGTTGACGTGCAGCACGAAGACCACCTTCCGGAGGTTCATCATGATGTCGAGCGTGTCCTCCGTGACCCCGGGCAGGTGCGAGAACTCGTGGAGGACATGCTCGATCTTCCCCCACGTCGGCGCGGCCCCGTGGATGGCCGACAGGAGGGCCCGGCGGTAGGCGATGCCGACCGTGAGGGCGAACCCGGGCTCGAAGGGCTCCATGACCAGCTTGCCGTAGCTCTTTTCGTGGACGGCCCAGTCGTGCCGCGCGGGAAGCTGGAGATCCAGCATGCAGACCCCCCTTCAACACGTAAGAAGAGTGAACGCGACCGTAACAAGCACCGGCACAGGAGCGTTGACTCTGGATGCGATGTGCGCCCGACTACAACACTGATGCGGTAGTCTTGTCCTCCCCGGCGAACATCATCTCCTGGTCCCACAAGGTGACAGAGATATGCGGGATAGCGTCGGTAAAAATGTGACGACGCAACGCCGCAGTCAGGGGATAGATGAGCGGCGGGGCGCCCGGCGACACCAGGTCAATCGCGACGGCGGTACGACCCGGGGGCGTCGGGCTAATCTCGCTCGCGGCGATCTCGAAGACCCCTCCCGGGTACTTCTCCACTCGACATGGCCTCTTGAACGCCCGAGTCCCGCGCAGCGTTTGGAGGCAGATCGGTGTGGTCACCACTTGCTCGGTGCCGGAGAACGAGGCGTCCGGCTTTTGGCGCTTCTCCGGCGGCAAGAGCGGCTTGTCGAAGGTCTTGAAGTGCATCCAGCCAGAAGCATGATGGCTCACGTGCGAGTTATACCCCTTCTCGGCCCTCGCGCCAGTGGGCCCGAAGGCGTGCACGTTTCCCTTCCGGTCCCGCCTCAACGACATGACGAGCCAGAGGCCTTCATCGTCACGAGCAGCGATCGCGAACCGAGTGTCCTTGGTCATCGTGCCGAGTGTACCATCGGCGTCAGTCGGCGCCAGTTGAACCACCCCCGCGCGCCGAATCTGACTCCTCAGCGCGAGCGCCTTCGTGAACTCGGCCTTGACCTGCGGCCAGGGCTCCCGCGCTCCCAGCGTCGAAGCTAACGTCCTTCCCATCGGCGAATAGTATTGTTGAGACGCTCCAGTTTCTCCGTGATCAGAATGGCCAAGTGTGGTGCGACCGCTATGGTCGGCGGGCGGATGGGGCTAGGCTTGGGCTCCCGACTGCACCGCGAGCATTCGTTGCACCGCCTCCCCCAGGTGGGCGATCGCGAACGGCCTGGGCAGAATGTACGGCTGTGCGGTTCGCAGGAAGTCTGCGTACTCGGACATCGCGGCGCTGCCACTGACGAAGAGCAAGCGGCCGAGCGGTCCCGGCCAGCGATTACGGATCTGCTCATACAGTCCCGCGCCGTCCAGCACGGGCATCTTGAGGTCGCACACGATGAGGTCGCAGGCCGCGCGCTCGAGGAACGCCAGCGCGTCATGCCCGTTGGCGGCGACGTCGACCGAGTGGCCTACCCTCATCACCACCGCGGCCATCAGCTCGCGGACGGCAGCATCATCGTCGACCACGAGGATGCGCGCCATAGCGTATGAAGCGTCCCCGGCTAAATTAACTACCCGTTGTCAACAGGACTCACCGACCGGTAGTGTCTCAAGTTGATTCTGGTGGATCACGTCTGGCCCGGCTAGCAGTGGGTGAAGGAGACGCTAGAACGGCATGGCCGCAAAACTTTGGAGTCCGAGCTTCCCAGATTTCTGGCGGCTTACCGCTCGGGCTCAAACTGAGACACTACCACCGACCGACCCGGCGGAGTGGGTCGCCGAATCCCCGCAGCCTGCAGCCGGGACCTCAGACCTTCGTCAACTGAGGCCGAGCTCGACGCCCTCATCGCTGACTGTCGCCAGCACCTGGCCAAGCCGACGACGGTGCAGACGTCCGTCATCGTGGTGCAGGCCTGGGGGCGCAAGCCGAGCATCACGATTTTCTCAGACGTTCGGCGACGGGCTGGGCGAAACGGACCCAGTACGTCCGAGAACAAAGGGCGGCTACGCGCCCCTCAAACGGGACGGGGAGGCTTACACTACTGGGCGAAAGCGGAGCGGCGCTCGCTCCCCCCGATGTTCAACTAAACTAATTCCAGAGGTACGCGCGGGGATTGACGGCCTGACCCTTGACCAGGATCTCGAAGTGGAGGTGGGCGCCGGTCGAGCGCCCCGTGTTGCCCGACCACCCGACGACGGCGCCACGCTCGAGCCGGTCGCCCGGCTTGACGTTCGTCCGCGAAAGATGGCCGTAGAGGCTCTTGATGTCTTGACCGTGGTCGAGGATGACCGTGATGCCGTACTCCTGGTACGTCCCCGCCAAGGTGACAGTCCCACCCGCAGGCGCGCGCACGGGAGTGCCGTGCTGGGAGCGGATGTCGAGACCGCTGTGGAACTCCGTCCCCTGCGCCCACGGTGACTGCCGCATGCCGAACTCGGAATTGACGGCGCCGCGTACGGGCCAGCGCGACGGCAGGGCAGCCAGCGCCTTGCCGGCCCGCGCCACGAGCCGGTCGAGCGCCTTGAGGCTCTCGCCATGCTCCGCCACGCTCTCCGCGAGGCGCTCGAGCTCGTCCCGCGGAGAGAGCCGGCCGGTCACGCGGTCAGCCCGAAGTGCACCACCGCCGATCGCGCGGTCCCGACCGCCGGGCTGGAGCTCCGGGCCGAACGGCTCCCAGATCCGCGCGTGGAGGTCGCGCCAGCCTGTCATCTCCTGGCGCAGCTCGACGACGCGACGATTGAAGGAGTCGATCGTCGTTTGCTGCTCGGCGAGCTGATCTTTAAAGGTCCGAGCCTCGACCGTGAGTTGCCGGAGCTGCACCCAGTCCCCGAGGAGTGCGCCGAATGTCGTGACCGCCACCGCGACTCCGGCGAACGCGGCGAGAGCCGCGGGCCGGGGAAAGTTGAAGCGGACCACACGGGTGCCGTCGCCGCGAACGATGAGCAGGCTGAATTGCTTGCGGCCGGTCCAGCGACCTCGGCCCCTTGGGTGTGCCGTCGGAGGCTGGGCGGGGTCCGTTACCGGCCCAGGTACCGGCCCGGACAAACTGTCAGAAGACGATTCCTGGTGACCCACGAGCCGTAGGAGGGGGCAAGGGACATGCCGGAAGGTCTGCCCTGAACAATCAAGGACTTGGGAGGCGGTGCTCTGCCATTACGGCAATCTTGCAGGCACTCCGCGTCACTTTGGGTATCGAGGCCGACCTCTAACCCCGCGTGAGATCGTCGTTTCTTGACACTTCGCGTGGGCAGCGGGTATCATCGCAAGGCTGGCTCGAAGAGGAGTTCCTCATGGACGAGTTCTATCGAATCAAGCGCCTTCCCCCGTACGTCTTCGCGATCGTCAATGACCTCAAGAGCAAAGCACGCGCTCGCGGCGAGGACGTCATCGACCTCGGCATGGGCAATCCGGATATGCCCACGCCCAAGCACATCGTCGACAAGCTCGTCGAGGCCGCGAAGAATCCAAAGAACCACCGGTACTCCGCTTCGCGCGGCATCACCAGGCTCCGCGTCGCGATGGCCAAGTGGTATCGCGACCGCTACGCGGTGGATCTCAATCCGGATTCCGAAGTCATCGCCACCATCGGCGCCAAGGAAGGCCTGGCACATCTGGCGCTGGCCGTGCTCCAGCCCGGCGACGGTGCGCTCGTGCCGAACCCGACGTATCCGATCCACTCCTACTCGGTCGTCATCGCCGACGCCGATCTCCGCTCGGTACCGCTCACGCCCGACGGCGATTTCTTCGCGCGGCTCGAGGAAACCGCCAAGCTGGCGTGGCCGAAAGCCAAGCTCCTGATTGTCTCGTTCCCGCACAACCCGACGACCATGTGTGTGGACCGCGACTTCTTCGTGAAGCTCGTGGACTTCGCGCGCGAACACCGGCTGATGGTCGTCCACGACTTCGCCTACGCCGACTTCACGTTCGACGGCTACACGGCCCCGTCGTTCCTCGAGGTCCCGGGGGCCAGGGACGTCGGCGTGGAAATCTTCTCGACCTCGAAGTCGTACAACATGGCCGGCTGGCGGCTGGGCTTCGTGTGCGGCAACGCGCGGATGATCAGCGCGCTGGCGCGCATCAAGTCCTACCTCGACTACGGTGCCTTCCAGCCGATCCAGATCGCCGGCATCGTGGCGCTAGAGGCCGACCAGAAGTGCGTGGCCGAGATCGTCGACGTTCACCGCAAGCGCCGCGACGTGCTGGTGGATGGGCTCAACAAGCTCGGCTGGAGCGTGTCGAAGCCGAAGGGCACGATGTTCGTGTGGGCGCCGATCCCCGAAGCCTTCCGCAGTTTGGGCTCGCTCGAGTTCTCCAAGCTGCTCATCCAGGAGGCGAAGGTGGCCGTGTCGCCGGGTATCGGCTTCGGCGAGTACGGCGAAGGCTACGTCCGCTTCGCGCTCGTCGAGAACGAGCAGCGAATCCGTCAGGCGCTGCGCGGGCTCAAGCACCTGAGCCGTTGACCGGGCCGACGGAGATCCGCCAGTGACCGGCGTGAGCGACGTGCGCATCGGCCTGCTGGGCCTCGGCACCGTCGGGGCCGGGGTCGTGAAGATTCTTCAAACCCGGCGCGAGATGCTGGAAGAGCGGGCCGGTGCCCGCCTGACGCTGGCCGCCGTCGCCGACACCGACCTCACCCGCGCTCGCGAGGGCCTCGATCTCAAGACCCTGCCGTTGACCGGCGACGCAGCCCACGTCCTCACCGACGCGTCGATTCACGTCGTGATCGAGCTGGTCGGCGGCCTCGAGCCCGCGCGAACGTTCATTTCGCGTGCGCTCGCCGCCCGCAAGCACGTGGTCACCGCCAACAAGGCGCTGCTCGCCCACCACGGCGCCGAGCTCTACGAGGAGGCGCGGCGGGCCGGCGTCGCGCTCGGCTTCGAGGCGGCGGTGGCCGGCGGCATCCCGCTGATCCGCGCCGTGAAGGACGGGCTGGTCGCCAACCGTGTGCTGTCGCTGGCCGGCATCGTCAACGGGACCTGTAACTACATCCTGAGCAAGATGACCGACGAGGGCCTGGATTTCTCGCTGGTCCTCAAGGAGGCTCAGGCGCACGGCTACGCCGAGGCCGATCCGACCCTCGACATCGAGGGCATGGACTCGGCCCACAAGCTGCAGATCCTCGTGGCGCTGGCCTTCCGCACGTTCGTGGATCTCAAGCACATCCACACCGAAGGGATCACGCGCGTCACCGCCCAGGACATCGACTACGCGCGGGAGCTCGGCTATCGGATCAAGCTCCTGGCGATCGCCAAGGCGACGGGTCCGGCCGGCGCTTCCAGCGCCGGCGTGGAAGTCCGCGTGCACCCCACGATGATTCCCGCCGCCTCTCCGCTGGCTGCCGTATCCGGCGTCTTCAACGGGATCTTCCTGACCGGCGACGCCGTCGGCGACCTCATGTTCTACGGACGAGGCGCAGGGCAGATGCCGACGGCTTCGGCGGTGCTGTCGGACGTGGTGGAGATCGCGCGGCGCATCGCGCACGGCATCCCCTCGCTCCCCCTCGAGCTGCCGTCGGTGGGCCCGACGGCGCTGCCGCTCACGCCGATGGAGGCGATCCGCTGCTGCTATTACCTAAGAGTGACCGCCCAGGACCGGCCCGGTGTGCTGTCCAGGGTCGCGGGCATCCTCGGCGAGAACGACATCTCGATCGCCAACGTGATCCAGAAGGGCCGGGGGACTCGCGAGGCGGTCCCCGTGGTGATGCTGACCCACGAGGCGCGCGAGCGTGACATGCGAGCCGCGCTGGCGAAGATCGACCGGCTGCGTGACGTCGCCGCCGCGACGACGATGATCCGCGTGGAGGGTGGGTCCGCGTGAAGCTGTGGCGCGGCGTGATCGAGGAATATCGGGACTTCCTCCCGGTGACGGACAAGACGCCCGTCGTCACGCTGTTCGAAGGCAACACCCCTCTCATTCCCGCGCCCCGGCTGGCCGAGGCGACCGACGTGCGGATGCAGATCTACCTCAAGTGCGAGGGGTTCAATCCGACGGGCTCGTTCAAGGACCGCGGGATGACGATGGCGATCTCGAAGGCGCTCGAGATGGGCTCGCGCGCCGTCATCTGCGCTTCGACAGGGAACACCTCGGCCGCCGCCGCCGCGTTCGCGGCGCGCGCCGGCATCCGCGCCTTCGTCATGGTGCCGAAGGGCGCGGTCGCGCTCGGCAAGCTCTCGCAGGCCGCGATCCACGGCGCCCGGGTCCTCACCGTCGAGGGCAACTTCGACCAGGCGCTGACGATCGTCCGTCAGATCGCCGAGCGGCACCCGGTCACGCTCGTGAACTCCGTGAACCCGTTCCGGCTCGAGGGTCAGAAGACCGGAGCCTTCGAGGTCTGCGATCAGCTCGGTCGCGCGCCGGACTATCACCTGATCCCCGTCGGGAACGCCGGGAACATCACCGCGTACTGGCGCGGCTACCGCGAATACCACCGGGCGGGCCGCGTGAAAGAGCTGCCGCGCATGGTCGGCTTCCAGGCGGCGGGCGCGGCGCCGATCTACGAGAACCGCGTGGTCGAAGAGCCGCGCACGGTCGCGACCGCGATCAAGATCGGGAATCCCGCGTCCTGGGGCCCGGCGCTCGAGGCCGTGAAGGACTCTCGGGGCTGGGTCGACATCGTCACCGACGAGGAGATTCTGCGGGCCTACCGCATGCTCGCCCGTGAGGAGGGCATCTTCATGGAGCCGGCGTCGGCGGCGACGGTGGCCGGGTTGATCAAGTCCGTCAAGGCCGGACGCTTCGAACCCGGGTCGACCCTGGTTCTCACCCTTACCGGCCACGGGCTGAAGGACCCGGAAACGGCGCTCGAGTCCGCGTCGCGCCCGACGGCGGTGCCGCCCCAGGTCGACGCCGTCCTGGCGCAGCTCGGCCTCTGAACCGGCTCAAGGTCGCGCTCGGCGTCGCGATCAGCGTCGCCCTCCTCGTCTACCTCTTCCGCAGCGTCGACCTGCCGGAGCTCGGCCGCCAGCTGCGCGGCGCCCACTGGGGTTGGATCCTGGTCGCGACCGCGATCGCGCCTCTCCAGATCTGGGTGCGCGGGCGGCGCTGGTGGTATCTCTTTCCGCCGGACTCCAACCCGCCGGCCCTGACGCCGGCCATGATGATCGGCTACATGGCCAACAACGTGCTCCCGCTCCGCGCGGGCGAGGTCGTGCGTGTCTATGTGGTCGCCCGGAGCTGGAAGGTGCCCCACCAGAGCGCGGCGGCGCGCGCCCATCCCTTCTGGACGACGCTCGCCACGCTCGTCGTCGAGCGGGTCCTGGACAGCCTGGTCGTCGTGCTCATCCTCGCGGTGCTGGTTCTCGTCATCCCGGTGCCGAGGTTTCTCGAGGTGGCCGCGCTCGTCGTGCTGGCGATCGACCTCGTAGGCATCGCGGTCCTGATTGGGCTCGTCGTGGCACCGGATGGCTGCGCTCGGCTCATCACGCGGCTCGCGGGTCGCTGGCCCGCGCTCCAGCGGCGAGCGATCAAGGTCTTCGAGACGTTCGTCCATGGCCTCGACGGCATCCGCACGCCGTCCCATGCGGTGCCGCTGGTCGCGTGGACCGCCGTCGTCTGGCTTACCCCCGCACTCGCCGCGTGGACGATGCTTCTAGCGCTGGACCTTCGCCTGCCCTTCATCGCGGGCTGGGCTGTGCTCGCCTTCGTCGGGCTCGGCGTCTCCATCCCGTCCGCGCCGGGCTACGTCGGCGTCTTCCACGCCGCCGCGGTGCTCGCGGTCGGCCTCTTCGGCGTGCCGCAGGCGACGGGAGTCGGCTACGCGCTGCTCTTCCACGCCAGCCAGATGCTGCCGGTCACGCTGCTCGGCTGGCTCTACCTGGTGCGCGAACAGGTGAGCCTCGGTGAAGCCGCGCACGCGCGGTTGTCGTCGCCCGGGCCGTGAGGCCGGCTGGAGCGCCCGCTCAACCGTGGTAGATTTCTTCTAGCATGGCGCTGCTCATCCAGAAGTTCGGGGGATCGTCCGTCGCTGACGCGGAGAAGATCACGAATGTCGCGCGGCGCGTCGCCGCGAGCGCGCCCGGCAATCAGCTGGTCGTCGTCGTGTCCGCCATGGGCAAGACGACCGACGGCCTCTTGGCGCTCGCTCGCCAGATCTCCGCGGCTCCCGACTTGAGAGAGATGGACATGCTGCTCTCGACCGGCGAGCAGGTCACCATTGCCCTCCTGGCGATGGCGCTGCAGTCGCTCGGGCTCAAGGCGCGCTCCTTCACCGGCCCCCAGGTCGGCATGCGGACCGACCACGCGCACACCCAGGCCCGCATCACCCAGATCGATGCCGACCGCGTGCGCCGGGCGCTCGACGGCGGCGAGATCGCGGTCGTCGCCGGATTCCAGGGGCTGTCGGACGCGGATGAGATCACGACGCTCGGGCGCGGCGGCTCCGACCTCACCGCGGTCGCGTTGGCGGCGGCGCTGAAGGCGGACATGTGCGAGATCTACACCGACGTCGATGGCGTGTACACCGCCGACCCGAACATCGTCCCCGATGCCCGCAAGCTCGCGCGCGTCGCCTACGACGAGATGCTCGAGCTGGCGAGCCTCGGCGCGAAGGTGCTCCAGACCCGCTCCGTGGAGTTCGCCAAGAAATACGGCGTCACGGTCCACGTGCGCTCCACGTTCCGGCCGGACCCGGGCACGCTCGTGACGAAGGAGGAGCACGACATGGAACAGGCGGTGGTCACCGGCGTGACGCACGACCGGAGCCAGGCGAAGATCTCCATTCTGAGGGTGCCCGACCGGCCCGGCATCGCCGCGCGTGTCTTCGGGGCGATCTCCGCCAAGAACATCGTCGTCGACATGATCGTCCAGAACATCAGCCAGGACGGCTACACCGACATGTCCTTCACCCTGCCGCGCGGCGACCATGCCCGGGCGGTCGCCGAGCTCGGCGACGTGGCGCGGGAGATCGGTGCGCGCGGCATCGCCCACGACGAGCGCGTCGCCAAGGTTTCCATCGTCGGCGTCGGGATGCGCAGCCACTCCGGTGTCGCGTCGACGATGTTCGCCGCGCTCGCGCGGGAGGGGATCAACATCCAGATGATCTCGACGTCCGAGATCGCCGTCTCGTGCGTCATCGAGGACAAATACGCCGAGCTGGCCGTGCGGACTCTGCACGACGCGTTCGAGGTCGCCAAGGGCGTCACCCGATGAGCACCGGCTAGGCAGCCGTCTCCGACGCGTGCGACGGCTCGGGCGGGTGACCGGCGCGCCGGCCACCCGCCCCGAGGATCACGCGCGCTTGAGCTCGCTGCGATCGATCGGCAGCTTCCTCACGCGCCGACCCGTCGCGGCGAAGATGGCGTTGCACACGGCCGGAGCCACCGTTGGCACACCGGGCTCGCCCAGACCGCCCGGCGCCTCGCCCGAGTCGAGGATGTGCACGTCGACCACCGGCATCTCGTTGATGCGGAGCATCTGGTAATCGTGGAAGTTCGACTGCTGCACGCGGCCCCGGTCGATCGTGATCTGACCGTAGAACGCGGCCGTGAGGGCATACACGGCGCCGCCCTCCATCTGCGCCTTCACCGCGTCGGGATTCACGGCGAGGCCGGCGTCGATCCCGCAGACGAGCCGGTGGACCTTGACCGCGCCGGCCGGCGCCACCGAGACCTCTGCCACGGTGGCGGCGTAGCTTCCGTACGAGAAGACGACGGCGATACCGCGGGCGCGGCCGGCCGGCAGCGGGGCGCCCCAGGACGCCCGGTTCGCGACCAGCTCGAGGATGGCCTTGTGACGCGGCGACTTGCCGAGCAGCGCGCGCCGGTACTCGAACGGATCTTTTCCGGCCGCGTGGGCCAGTTCGTCGATGAAGCTCTCGATGATGAACCCGTTCTGCGAGGGCCCGACCGAGCGCCAGAAGCCGAGCGGAATGCCGAGGTCCTTGTTGTTCCACTCGATGCGGAGATTCGGGATGTCGTAAGGCATGTTGCGGACCGCCTCGACGGCGGCCGGGTCGATGGTGCCCGCCTGCGCCCGACCCTTCTGGATCAGGATCCCGGGGCCGACGATCCGGGTGAACCACGCCGACGGCATGCCGTTGGCGTCGAGGGCCGCCCGGAAGACGTTGTACGTCGCGGGCCGGTAGAAGCCGTGGGTGATGTCGTCCTCTCGCGTCCACATGACCTTCACGGGCGCGCCGACGGCCTTGGACGTCTCGACGGCGTCCACGATGAAGTCGATCTCGCCGCGGCGGCCGAAGCCGCCGCCGAGCATTGTGGTGTTGACGATGACCTTCTCGGCCGGCAGGCCGGTGAGCCGTGCCGCGGTCGCCTGGGTCCCGCCGGGGTTCTGAGTCGGCGCCCAGATCACGCACGCCTCGCGGCTGACCTGCGCGGTGGCGTTCATCGGCTCCATGCACGCGTGCTCGAGGAACGGCACCTGGTAGACGGCCTCGAGCACCTTGCCGCCGGCGGCCAGCACCTTCTCGGCGTCACCCTCGTTCTTCGCGACCTGGCCCGGCTGCTTTGACGAGGCCTCGTACTCGCGCGTGATCGTGGCGCTCGACACCTGGGCGATCGGTCCCTCGTCCCACGTCACCTTGAGCGCCCGCCGTCCCTGCAGGGCCGTCCAGAAGTTGTCGGCGACCACGGCGACGCCGTTCGACACCTGGACCACGTCCTTGACACCCTTGATCTTCTTGGCGGCCGTTGCGTCGAAGCTCTGCACCTTGCCGCCGAACACCGGGCAGCGCTCGATCGAGCCGACGAGCATCCCCGGCACCTGCACGTCCACGCCATAAATGCTGCGGCCGGTGACCTTGTCCGGCGTGTCCCGCCGCTTGACGACCTTGCCGATGTAGCGGAACTTGTCGGGGGTCTTGAGCTTCGGGTTCTGCGGGACGGGAAGCGCCTGCGCCTTGTCCACGAGCTGCCCATACTGCAGCCGCCGTCCCGTGGGCCGATGAACCACGGCGCCCTCTTCTGTGTCCACGCTCTCGACCGGCACGCCCCACTCGTTCGCCGCGGCCTGCTTGAGCATCTCGCGCGCGGAGGCGGCGGCCTTCCGCCACATCTCCAGATGGTCGCGAACGCCCCGGCTCCCGCCGTAGGACTGGGTGCCGGTGACCGGGTTCTTGTAGAGCGCCGGATTCGCCAGCGCCTGCTCGACCTTGACGTTCTCGAGCTTGGCGTCCAGCTCATCGGCGATGATCATCGGCGTCGTCGTCAAGGACCCCTGGCCCATCTCGGGCACCGAGTTGGTGATCGTCACGACCCCGTCGCGGTCGATCCGCAGCCACTGGTTCGGCGCGAACACCCCCGGGGTCTGCGCCAGAGCGCGAATCGGCAGAGCGAAGCCGATCGTGAGCCCCGCGCCGACCGCGAGGCCGCCCTTGAGAATCTCGCGTCGACTGACGAGCGGCTTCATCACGCGCCTCCCTTCCTGATCGCCGCGGCGCGATGGATGGCGGCCCGGATGCGCTGGTAGGTCCCGCATCGGCAGATGTTGCCCGACATCCCGTCGTCGATGTCGGCGTCGGTCGGAGAGGGCTTGCGGGCGAGCAGCGCCGCCGCCGACATGATCTGACCGGACTGGCAGTAGCCACACTGCGGGACGTCGACCTCCATCCACGCCTTCTGAACCGGGTGATCGGCGCGCTCCGACAGTCCCTCGATCGTGGTCACGCGCCGGCCGGCGACCGCCGAGGCGGGCGTGACGCACGAGCGCACGGGGGTGCCGTCGACGTGAACGGTGCAGGCCCCGCAGACCGCGATGCCGCATCCGTACTTGGTTCCTGTCAGGTTGAGCGACTCCCGGAGCACCCACAAGAGCGGCATCTCGGGCGGGACGTCGACCTGCCGTTGCTTGCCGTTGACCGTGAACGAGACCATGGCGACCTCCTGGCTCGAGTCGTTGCCGCGGCACATGATACTCCGTCTTCCGATGATTGTTTGACGCGCCGCGCCCACTCTGCCGGCCGGCGCGGTGTGCCGTCTGACTTTTTCGACTCTAGTCGCGCGGCCGGCGAGGTGGGATCGTCGGCCCGTGACCCTCTACACGCGCCGCCAGCTGCTCGTGCTGTTGCTCCTGCTCGCCGCCGCCGGCCTGGGCCTCGCCGTCGGCCACTGGCGCCGCGCCAACCCGGACATCGTCGAGTATCTCGAGCAGGTCGACCGCGCGCCGGCGCCCCCAGCGAGCGTCTCCGCTCCGCAACCCGGCGGTCGCCCGCGGGCTGCGCGGTCGAGGTCAGATGCGGAGCCTCGACGCGTGCGGCGGAGCAGGGCGCCACGAGAGGCGCCGGCCACCCCAGCGACGGCGACGCATGCCGCGCCTCCGCCCGGCGACATCGACCTCAACCAGGCGCCGGAAGTCGAGCAGGCGCCGGAAGTCGAGCTGATGTGCCGATGATGATCGCCGAGTGATTCTCAGGCGAACGCCGCTCGCGCCGCTCGCTACCGCCTTCGGCGTGGGCATCGCCGTCGCGTCCCTGGCCGGTCCCGAAGTCCTTTGGGCCGCATGGCTCGCGGCCGTCGCGATCGGCGTGGGACTTCTGGTCCTGGGACGGAGCCGAGGTGCCGCGGCCGCGCTGCTGGTCGGCGTCGCCGCCGTGGGCGCGCTGCGCGGCAGCGAGGCGCCGCTTCCACCGGATCACGTCGCGCGGCTCGACCTTCCCATGGTCGTGCGTATCGAAGGGCGGCTCGCCGTCGAGCCGACGCGCTGGGCGCCCGATCGCACTCGCCTGCTGATCGACGCCGAGCAGGCCGACGGCGCGCCGGCCTCGGGACGCATCCAGGTGACGGTGTACGGGGTACCGCCGCCGCTGACCGAAGGTCAACGCATCGCGGCTCCGCTCAAGGTTCACCCGGCGACGGGTTTCCGCAACCCTGGAACCTTTGACTATGCCGCGCACCTCGCGCGCGAGGGCGTGCGAGTCGTCGCCACGGCCCGCGCCGAATCCCTCACGCCGCTGGACGATCCCTCACCGCCGTGGGCGGTGCGCGTGAGGCGCGCGTCGATCACCGCCATGGGGCGCGCGCTGCCGCCGACGTCGGCGGCGTTGCTGGCCGGGCTCCTGCTCGGCGACCGCGCCGAGCTGCCGCGCGACATCGACGATGCCTTCCGGCGCGCCGGGGTCTATCACGTTCTGGCGGTTTCCGGCTTCAACGTGGCACTCCTGGCGGCCGCGGTGTGGGCGCTCTGTCGCCTCGCGCGCCTCCCTCGTCGCGCCTCGGCCGCCACCGCGATCGTCGTCGTGATCGGGTTCGCGCTCGTCGTCGGGCCGTCGCCCTCGGTGCTGCGCGCCGTCGTCATGGCGGTGCTCGTCCTGACCGCGCTCCTTCTGGAGCGAGACGCCTCGGTGACGAACAGCCTCGCCCTGGCGGCGCTGGCGATCCTCGCCGTTCGACCGGGCGATCTCTTCGACCCGGGCTTCCAGCTCTCGTTCGCCGCCACCCTGGGCATCGTCGTGGCCCCCCTGCCGCGGGGCGCAGTCCTTGGCGCGCTCGGCGTGAGCGCGGCCGCCCAGCTGGCCGTGCTGCCGGTCGCGCTGGCGCACTTCAACCAGCTCTCGACGATCGGCGTCGTCGCGAACCTCGGCGTGGTCCCGCTCGCCGGCGCCGCGACGATCGTGGGACTCGTCGCCGTCGGCCTGTCCTTCCTCAGCGAGACGGTCAGCGGGGTGGCGTTCGATACGGTGTGGCCCGTGTTGCTGGCCTTGCGAGGCGTCGTCGCGCTCGCCGCCAGGGTGCCCGGCGCCGTCGTCCATTTGCCCGCTCCCGGCTGGATCGCCGTGACGTGCTACCTCGGCGGGCTCGCGCTCCTCCTCGTCTGGTACGAGACTCGAGCGCGGGACGGGCGCCCCGCGCACGGGAGGGACGGGGGGCGGAGCCCCCTTCTCCTGGGAATCGTGCTCCTCGCCCTCGCGGTCGGCGTCGCGGCGTGGCCGCTCGTGCGACCGTCCGACGGCCGGCTGCGGCTCACGGTGCTCGACGTCGGTCAGGGCGATGCGATCGTCATCGAGGCACCCGATGGCCGCACGATCCTCGTCGACGCCGGCTCGGGCGGTCCGATGCGCCTCGACACCGGGGAGCGCGTCGTCGCGCCGTTCCTCTGGAATCGCGGCGTCCTCCGTCTCGCCGGCGCCGCCGTCACGCACGACGACGCCGACCACGCGGGAGGCATGCCCGCGGTGCGGCGGCTCTTCCGGATCGACGAGCAGTGGACGGGCGCGAGCTTTCCCTCGGAGCCACGCCGGTTCGGGCGCGCGCTCGTGACGGCCCTTCCGCCGCTCGACGCGCCAGGCGGACGACGCAACGACGCGGCCCTCGTCCTGCGCATCGAGATGGGGCTCGTCTCGTTCCTGCTCGCCTCCGACATCGGGGCCGCCCGCGAGCACGAGCTGGTGGCGTCGGGGACACGCCTCGGATCGACCGTCCTCAAGGTCGCCCATCACGGCTCGCGCTCCTCCACCACCCTCGAGTTCCTTCGCGCGGTCCGCCCGACGGTCGCCGCGATCTCGGTCGGCGCGCGCAACCCTTACGGCCATCCCGATCCGACCGTGCTCGCCCGACTCGCCGAGGCCGGCGCGCCGATCGCCCGGACCGATCGTGACGGCGCGGTGATCTTCGAGACCGACGGCGGGACGCTCACGGTCACGCGATGGGCCCGGCGCCGCGTCGATCGCTTCTGCCTCGACCCCGAGGCGATCTGCTAGAATCGGGCGCCATGGCGAGCGTCAACGACCACTACCTGAAGCTCCGCGCCAGTTACCTCTTCAGCGAGACCGGCCGGCGCGTGCGGGAGTTCCAGGCGGCACACCCCGACGCGAAGCTTATCCGTCTCGGCATCGGCGACGTGACGCAGCCACTGCCGGCCGCGGTGATCCGTGCGATGCACGAGGCGGTGGACGAGATGGCGCGCGCGGAAACGTTCCGTGGCTACCCGCCGGAGACGGGCTGGGACTTCCTCGTCGAGGCGATCGCCCGCCACGACTACGGCGAGCGCGGCATCAAGCTCGCCCCCGACGAGATCGTGGTGAGCGACGGCGCCAAGAGCGACACGGGCAACATCCAGGAGATCTTCGGGCCGGACTGTGTCGTCGCGCTCAGTGACCCCGTGTATCCCGCGTACCTCGACGTCACCGTGATGGGCGGGCGCGCGGGGAGCGCGGATCCGAACGGGCGCTACGACCGGGTCGTGTACCTGCCCTGCACCGCCGAGAACAATTTCCAGCCGCACATCCCCGACCGCCCGGTCGATCTGATCTACCTTTGCTATCCCAACAACCCGACGGGCGCCGTGCTGACGCGCGCGGCGCTCAAGACGTGGGTCGACTATGCGCGCGAACGGAACGCCGTCATCCTGTACGACGCGGCGTACGAGGCGTACATCCGCGACGGGGAGATCCCGCACTCGATCTACGAGATCGAGGGCGCGCGCGAGGCCGCGATCGAGTTCCGCTCTTTCTCCAAGACCGCCGGATTCACGGGCACGCGCTGCGCCTACACGGTCGTGCCGAAGGAGCTGCAGGGGCGTTCGGCGTCAGGCGAGGCGGTGAGCCTCAACGCCCTGTGGGTCAGGCGGCAGTCCACCAAGTTCAACGGCGTGGCGTACGTGATCCAGCGCGGCGCCGCCGCGACCTACACGGGCGAGGGGCGCCGGCAGGTGAAGGGGCTCGTGGACCATTACATGGACAACGCGCGAATCATCCGCGAGGGACTCGACGCGGCGGGGCTCACCGTTCACGGCGGCCGGAACGCGCCCTATATCTGGGTGAAGACGCCGGGGCGGCTCTCCTCGTGGGACTTCTTCGACAAGCTCTTGAACGAGGCCCACGTCGTCGGGACACCCGGCGCGGGCTTCGGGCCGAGCGGCGAAGGCTATTTCCGGCTGACCGCGTTCGGGGCGCGCGCCGCCGCCGAGGAAGCGGTCGAGCGGATCAAGACCCGCGTCGCGCTGTAGATCTCCTGTACCGCTATGCCTCGTAGGCGCGCTCGTACTGCGAGCGCAGCCGCTCCAGCTCCTCCGGATCGAGGCGCATGCCGAGCGAGAGGCTCATTTCGCCCAGGATCGTCTTGATCTCGTTCAGCGATTTCTTGCCAAAGTTCTTGGTCTTGAGCAGCTCGGCCTCGGTCTTTTGCACGAGGTCGGCGATCGTCCGGATGTTCGCGGTCTTGAGACAGTTGGACGCGCGGACGGACAGCTCCAGCTCGTCGACGTTGCGGAAGAGGTTCTCGTTCAGCTCGGTGCGCGGGCGCGCCTCGTCGCGTTCGGTGGCTTCCTCCTGGGGCGAGGCGTCGGGGAAGGTCGTGAGGAGGTCGAAGTGGTCCTCGAGGATCCGCGACGCCTCGCCGACCGCGGTGACCGGGCTGACGCTGCCGTCGGTCCATACCTCGAGTAGGAGCCGCTCGCGTCCCTCGGTGCCGACCGGCTCGACGTGGAAGTTCACGCGCTTGACGGGCGAGAAGTTGGCGTCGAGCAGGATCGCGTTGATCGGCAACGCCTCCGGCTCCCGCTTCTCAGCCGACATGTACCCGCGGCCGCGCTCGACGCAGACCTCCATCTCGAGCACGCCGTCCTTGTCGAGGGTCGCCAGCACGACGTCGGGCGTGAGGATCTCGATGTCAGCGTCCGCCTCGAAGTCGCTCGCCGTGACGACCGACGCGCCCTGCGCCTTCAGCCGGAGGATCTTGGGTCGGTTCACGTGGAGCGAGAACACCACCTTGCGGAGGTTCATCATAATGTCGAGCGTGTCGTCCATGACGCCCGGCAGGTGCGAGAACTCGTGCAGGACGTTTTCGATCTTCACCCAGGTCGGCGCGGCCCCGTGGATCGCCGACAGGAGGGCTCGCCGGTAGGCGATGCCGACGGTCAGCGCGAAGCCGGCCTCGAAGGGCTCGATGGACAGCTTGCCGTACACCGTGTCCTGGACGGTCCAGTCATGACGCGCAGGAAGTTGAAGCTCCAGCATAGGACCCCCTAGAGATGAGCCGGTGTGAAGGGAAGGTTCCGCCTCAAGGCATATCAGTATACCAGAGCCAGGATGTTACACTGGGAAATCATGCAGTTGCGTCTCATCCTCGGCCTCGTCGTACTGCTGACGGCCGGCGCCTTCGTGGGCGTGGCGCACGAGGTCCTCACCCCGGCGGCCGCGCTCGACTCGAAACCGTTGCTGGTCGACATTCCCGCGCACCAGGGAGTGCTGGACATCGCCGGGCGCCTGTACGCGGCGGGCGCGATCCGGAGCCGCGTGGGCTTCGTGCTCCTGGCCCTCGCCCGCGGCAACTCGCGCTATCTCAAGGCGGGCGAGTACGAGATCGCCCGGGGGGCCTCGACGCTCGACGTGTTGACCCTCATCGAGACGGGGCGGGTCAAACAGCATTTCGTCCTCCACCCGGAGGGGGCAACGGTGGCCGAGGTCGCGCGCATGCTCGAGAGCGAACGCCTCGCCACGAGCGGCGCCGTCGTGCGCCTCGCATCGGACCGGGCCTTCCTGACGACGCTCACGATCGAGGGGCCGAGCCTCGAGGGCTATCTGTTCCCCGACACCTATCAGTTCGTGCGCGGCATGACGACCGAGGAGATCCTGACGCGCATGGTGCAGCGCTTCCGGACCAAGCTCGGCCCGGACCTCGCGGCGCGCGCCCAGGCACGCGGCCTCAGCGTGCATCAGCTCCTCACCCTGGCCTCGATCATCGAGCGCGAGGCGGTCGCCCGCGACGAGCTGCGGACGATCTCCGCGGTCTTCTGGAACCGGCTCAAGCTGAATATGCTGCTCCAGGCCGACCCGACCGTGCAGTATGCGACCGGCAAGGAACGGCGCGCGCTCACCCGCGCCGACCTCGGGATCGAGCATCCGTACAACACCTACCGGAGTCCGGGGCTGCCCCCCGGCCCGATCGCCAGCCCGGGGCTGGCGGCGATCGAAGCGGCGCTCGATCCCGCGCCGGTGAAGTACCTTTATTTCGTCGCCATGGACGACCATCGTCACTATTTTTCGTCCACGCTGGGCGAGCACAACGCGGCCGTCGCCCGGTACCGGCTCGCCCGCGCTCGGTGAACCGTGCTATAAAACGCGCGACATGGCCGGCCCCACCGCGCTTGCCGCGAACCAGCGCGTCGCCCGCGAGGCGCTGCCGGTGCCGTTCCTGTATCGCGCGCTCCGCGGGCCGATGCGCCAGGCGCTCGGGCGCTGGTTCGATCTCCGCGTCGAGGGACTCGAGCATCTCCCCGCGGGCGGCCCGTATCTCATCGCGGCGAATCACCACAACTATCTGGACGGGATCGTCCTCGGCGTCGCCGCTCCCGAGCCAATCTCCTTCCTCGTGATGCCCCGTGTCTGGCGTGCGACGCCGCTCCATCCGATGTTCCACCGTCACATCGGCTCGATTCCCATCGATCTGGAGCGGGCCGACGTGGGCGCGCTCCGCCGCGCGCTGTACATGCTTCAGTCGGGTAAGGTGGTGGGAATTTTCCCGGAGGGCCCGTTCAGCGTGCGCGGCCGGCTCGAGCCCGGCCTCCCCGGCGTCGCGCTCCTGGCGCTCCGCTCGGGGGTGCCCGTGGTCCCCGCCGGCATCCGGGGCACGTACGAGGCGCTGGCGGGGCGCCGGGGTTACATTCCGCGGCGCGTGCCGCTCGGCGTCAGATTCGGGCCGGCGCGCAGCTTTTCCGAGGACGGCGCCAACGGACGCCGAAGCCTTCGGCTTCACGTGACCCGTCGGATCATGGACGACATCGCGGCGCTCCTGCCGTGAAGTCGCGGGCTCGAAAGCGCAAGCCCGCCCGGACCGGCGTGGCGCCGTCCGAGAAGCTCTGGGGCGGGCGTTTCAGCCGGGGCGCCGATCCGGCCGCCGAGCGCTTCACCGGGTCGCTTGCCTTCGACCGGCGTCTCTGGCCGCATGACGTCAGGGGCAGTGTCGCGTGGGCGAAGGCGCTCGCGAAGGCCGGACTCCTGTCGGCGTCGGAGCGCGACACGATCGTCAAGGGGCTCGAGGCCGTCCAGGAAGAGCTCGCGGCGGGCACCTTCCCGTTCCGCGCCGAACTCGAGGACATCCACACGAACGTCGAGCGGCGTCTGCAAGAGCTGGTCGGCGACGTCGGAGGGAAGCTGCACACCGGGCGCTCCCGCAACGACCAGATCGCGCTCGACGAGCGGCTCTACCTTCGTGAGGTGATCGCGCGCGTCCGGGCGGGCCTCCGCCGAGCGCAGGAGACGCTCGTGGCGCGCGCCGCCGAGACGGTGGACGCGCCGTTGCCGGGCTACACGCACCTCCAGCGGGCCCAGCCGATCGTTCTCGGCCACCACCTGCTCGCGTACGTCTTCATGCTGCAACGTGACCGCGAGCGGTTCGGCGACTGCGGCTCGCGCGCCGATACGCTGACGCTCGGCGCGGCGGCGCTCGCGGGCACCGCCTTCCCGGTCGACCTGGAGGCGCTCGCGAAGGACCTCGGATTTTCCGCAGTGTCAC
This sequence comes from Candidatus Rokuibacteriota bacterium, assembly GCA_023249095.1. Lineage (GTDB taxonomy): Bacteria > Methylomirabilota > Methylomirabilia > Rokubacteriales > CSP1-6 > AR31. The sequence continues at coordinate 28,057 of JAHFDK010000033.1, forward strand.
CGAATAGCCTCGACGCGGTGAGTGATCGCGACGCGCTCCTCGAGTTCCTCGCCGGGGCCGCGATCACCGGGATGCATCTCTCGCGGCTCGCCGCCGATCTGACGCTCTGGGCGACCGCGGAGTTCGGATTCGTGGAGTTCTCCGACGCCTTCGCGACCGGCTCGTCCATCATGCCTCAGAAGAAGAACCCCGATGTGGCCGAGCTGATCCGCGGCAAGAGCGGACGGCTCTACGGGAATCTCATGGCGGTGCTCACGACGATGAAGGGACTGCCGCTCGCCTACAACTCCGACATGCAGGAAGACAAGGAGCCGTTCTTCGACTCGGTCGATACGCTCGAGGCGATCCTGGCCGTCCTGCCGCCGATGCTCGCATCGCTCGCCTTCCGAACCGATCGGATGCGGCGGGCGGCCGGCGAGAACTTCGCGACCGCGACGGACCTGGCCGACTATCTCGTGCGCAAGGGCGTGCCCTTTCGCCAGGCGCACGCGCTCGTCGGGCGGATCGTGCGGTTCTGCGAGGCCGAGGGAAAGTCGCTGGAGGGGCTCGGCCTCGTCGAGCTGCGCCGGTTCTCCCCGCTCTTCGACGACGACGCGAAGGACGCGCTCACGGTCGAGGCGTCGCTGCGCGCCCGCGCCCTCACCGGCGGGACGGCGCCCGAGGCCGTGCGCCGTTCGCTCGCCCTCGCCCGCACGCTCATCGCGCGCGCATGACCCGGCGCGGGCGGGGGCTCGCCCCGTGCCTCGGGCTCGCCCTCCTGGCCCTCGCCGCGTGCGGCAGGAAGGCGCCGCCGGTCGCCCCGGAGGTGCGGGCGCCGCAGCGGGTGGCCGATCTCACCGGCGCCGTGCGCGAGTCCGCGATCGAGCTTTCGTGGACGCCGCCCGACCGCCGCGTGGACAACACGCGTCTCCGCGATCTCGCGCTGACGCGGATCTTCCGGGTGGAGGACGGTGGCAGCGGCGAGCCAAAGGCGGCGATGCTCGTGGACGGTCGGATCGCCGGCTACGCGGAAGTCGCGTCGATTCGCGCGGTGGAGCCGGCCTCCGCTGTCGCGCGGGGCAGCCGCCTCGTGTTCACCGACCGGCAGGGGCTCGCGTACGGGCGGCGGTACACCTACGTGGTCGTCGCGGGCGATTCCCGGGGGCGCATCGGACCGCCCTCGGCCCGCGTGTCGGTGACGTACGTCCCGGCCGCCGAGCCGCCCGTCGACCTCGTCGCCGAAGGGGGCGAGCGTGAAGCGCGCCTGGCGTGGCAGGCGCCGGCGCAGCTGATCGACGGGAGCGCGCCGACCGACCCGCTCGCGTACGAGGTCCTGCGCGCGCCGTCAGTCGACGCGGAGCTCACCCCGGTGACGCGCGCGCCCATCACGGAGCGCGCGTTGACCGACCGCGGGCTCGAAAACGACCGCACCTATTATTATGCGGTCCGCGCCGTGCGGGTCGTCGCGGGCACGACCGCGTACAGCGCGCCGTCGCCGCGCGTCGCGGTCACGCCGCGGGACATGACGCCACCCTCGCCCCCCGCGAACCTCGTCGCGATCGCCTCCGAGGCGACGGTGCGCCTCACGTGGAGCGCGAGCCCGGAGAGCGACGTCGCCGCGTACATCGTCTACCGCGCGGCGGCCAGGGGCGCGTTCGAGCGTGTGGGCTCGACGCGCGCGCCGACCGCGACCTTCGTCGACCGCGATGTCGCCCGCGGCACGTACCGCTACGCGGTGACCGCACAGGATTCGGCCGTCCGGCCGAACGAGAGTGGGCGTTCGAACGAAGTCGTGGTCAGCGTGCCTTGACTTCATCTGGTCCGGGTGCTACCAACAACGGATACATGGGCCACTTCGAGTACCGTGATTCCGAGTTCTGCTGCGAGCAGGTGTCGCTCCGCGCGCTGGCCACCGTCGCCGGCACGCCGGTCTACGTCTACTCCAAAGCGGCGCTCCTTGAGGGCCTCGCCGGGTATCACCGCGCGTTCCGCGATGTCCCCCACGTGGTCTGCTATTCGGTCAAGGCCAATTCGAACCTCGGCGTCCTGTCGGTGCTGGCGAAGGCCGGCGCGGGCGCCGACATCGTCTCGGGCGGCGAGCTCTATCGCGCGCTGAGAGCCGGCATCCCGCCCAGGAAAATCATCTTCTCCGGGGTCGGGAAGAGTCGCGACGAGATGCGCGACGCGCTCAAGGCCGACATCCTCATGTTCAACGTCGAGTCTCGGAGCGAGCTGCGGGTCCTCGACGAGGTGGCGCGCGAGATGGGCGTCCGCGCCCCGATCGCGCTCCGGGTGAACCCGGACGTGGATCCCCAGACGCACCCCTACATCGCGACGGGCCTCAAGACGTCCAAGTTCGGCGTCCCCCACGACGAGGCGCTCGCGACGTACGAGGACGCGGCCAAGATGCGGGGCCTCGAGGTCGTCGGTGTCGACATGCACATCGGCTCCCAGCTCACCAGGGCCACGCCGGTCGCCGACGCCGTGGCGCGCGTGGTCGCGCTCGTCAAGGCCCTGCGCGAGCGCGCGATCGAGATCCGCATGATCGACATCGGCGGCGGGCTCGGCATCCGCTATCGCGAGGAGACGCCGCCGACCCACGAGGAGTACGCGACGGTGCTGCTGCCAGCGCTCCGCGAGGCGGGCGCGACGGTCCTCCTGGAGCCCGGCCGGTCCATCGCCGGCAACGCTGGCATCCTCCTCACGCGAGTCCTCTACCGGAAGGACACCGGCGCCAAGAAGTTCGTGGTGATCGACGCCGCGATGAACGACCTGATCCGGCCGTCGCTCTACGGCGCCTTTCACGACATCCTGCCCGTCGACGAAACGGCCCGCGCGCGTGCGCGCGAGACCGTCGATGTCGTGGGTCCGATCTGCGAGTCGGGCGACTTCCTGGCCAAGGACCGCGAGCTGGCGTACGTCGAGCAAGACGACCTGCTCGCCCTCATGAGCGCGGGCGCGTACGGCTTCGCCATGGCCTCCAACTACAACACGAGACCGCGGGCCGCCGAGGTGCTCGTGGACGGCAATCGATACACGATCGTGCGCCGCCGGGAGACGTACGAAGACCTGGTGGCGGGGGAGACACCCCTATGAGCCAGACATTCCAGGGTTCATTCGTCGCGATGGTCACCCCTTTCAGAAACGGCAAGGTCGACGAGGCGAAGCTCCGGGAGCTGGTCGAGTTCCACATCGCGCACGGGACCGACGGCCTGATTCCGTGCGGAACCACCGGCGAGTCCCCTGGCCTGACGCACGACGAGCACCGGCGGATCGTGGAGGTCGTCATCGAGGCGGCGCGCGGCCGGATCCGGGTCGTCCCGGGCACCGGCTCCAACTCGACCGCCGAGGCGATCGGCCTGACGAAGCACGCCGAACGGGCGGGCGCAGCCGGCGCGCTCGTCGTCAACCCGTACTACAACAAGCCGACCCAGGAGGGCCTCTACCGGCACTTCCGGGCCGTGGCCGAGTCGGTCGCCATCCCGATCCTCGTCTACAACATCCAGAGCCGCACGGCGGTGAACGTGGAGACCGACACGCTCGTCCGGCTCGTCCGCGACGTCGCGAGCGTCGCGGGGGTGAAGGAAGCGTCCGGGTCACTCGACCAGATGAGCCAGGTGATCGCGGCATGCGGTCCCGACTTCTCCGTGCTCTCGGGTGACGACAACATCACGCTGCCGCTGCTGGCGATCGGCGGCAGCGGCGTCGTCTCGGTGATCGCGAACATCGTGCCGCGAGAGACGGCCGACCTGGTGCACGCGGCGCTCGACGGCGACTGGAAGCGAGCCCGAGATCTGCACTACCGGCTCTTCCCGCTGGCGCGGGCGGCGTTCCTCGAGACCAATCCCATCCCGATCAAAGAGGCCATGGCAATGGCCGGCATGCTCGAGCCGGAGTTCCGGCTGCCCATGTGCCGCATGAGCGACGCCAATCGCGAGAAGCTGCGCGCGATCCTCAAGCCGTACGCCCTCGTCAAGTAGTCGCATCATGAGTGCCGCCGACGGGGAGACATCCCCGAACGTCGGGCGCGGAGGCGTCCCGACGACCGATGTCATCGTTGCCGGCGCGGCCGGGCGCATGGGGAATCGCATCATTGCCTGCCTCGCCGACACGTCCGACCTGCGCCTCGCGGCCGCGCTCGAGGCGCCCGGCCACGCCTCGCTCGGAGGCGACGCCGGCGAGCTCGCCGGCGTCGGGAAGGTCGGCGTCGCGGTCGGCGGGGACGCCGAGGCCGTGATCACACGCGACCGGGTGCTCATCGAGTTCTCCGTCCCCGAGGCCTCGCTCGAGCACCTCCGGCTCGTCGCGCAGGCGGGTGCCCGGGCGGTGATCGGCACGACCGGCTTCACGGCGGCCCAGCGCGCCGAGGTCACCGAGCTCGCTCGCCGGGCGGCGATCCTCCTCTCGCCCAACATGTCGGTCGCCACGAATGTCGCGTTCAAGCTCCTCGCCACCATGGCGAAGGCGCTCGGCGACGAGTACGACATCGAGATCACCGAGACCCACCACCGCTTCAAGAAGGATGCGCCGAGCGGCACCGCGCTCCGCATGGCGGAGGTCGTGGCCGCCGCGCTCGGGCGCGATCTCGACAAGGTGGCCGTCTACGGCCGGCAGGGGTTGCCGGGCGAGCGCCCGAAGGGGGAGATCGGAATCCTCTCTCTCCGCTCCGGGGACGTCGTCGGGGAGCACACGGTGTCCTTCGGCACGCTGGGCGAGCGACTCGAGCTGGTGCACAAGGCTCACAACCGCGACACGTACGCGCGCGGCGCGCTACGCGCGGCCCGGTTCATCGCAGGGCGTCCGCCCGGGCTCTACTCGATGGCCGACGTCCTCGGCCTCGAGTAACGATCACCCTTGCAGATCGTGCGCTTCGAGACGGAAGCCAATACCTGCCTCAACGACGTGACCGCGCGAGATCTGGAATCGAAGGGACTGCCGTTGCGAGCCAAGGGGTTCGACACCTTCTTTCCGCTCGGGCCTTGCATCGCGACGGACCTCGACCCCAACGCCGTCGCCATCGAGGCGTACGTCAACGGCGGGCTGTGCCAGTCGTCGTCGACGAAGGAGCTGATGTTCCCGGTCGAGCAGATCGTGGCGCAGATCGCTCAGGTCATGACCCTCCTGCCGGGGGACGTGATCGCGACGGGCACGCCGGCCACGGTGGGCCCGCTCGCGACGGGCGACCGCGTCGAGGTGCAGATCGAGGGGATCGGCAGCCTGAGGAACACGGTCGTGAAGCTCTGATGACCGACAAGCTCCTGCTGGAGGACGTGCGCTTCTACGGCCAGCACGGTCTGACGCGCGCCGAGCAAGTGGTAGGCGCCTGGTTCTCCGTCGACGTCGAGATGGCGGTGGACCTGGCGCCCGCGGTCGCCTCCGATCAGGTGGCGTCGACGGTGGACTACGGCGTGGTCGCCCGGCGCATCGTCGAGATCGGCACCCGGAACCGCGTGAACCTGATCGAGCGGCTGGCCGGGCTGATCGTCGAGGCGCTCCTGCGCGAATTCCCGGCCCGGGAGATCCGGGTGCGCGTCCGGAAGCTCACACCGCCGCTCGAGGGCCTGGTGGGGACCCCCGCGGTCGAGCTGACGCGGAGCCGGTCGTGACGCGCGTCTACCTCTCGCTCGGCTCGAATGTCGGCGATCGGCTCGCCGTCCTGCGATCCGCCGTGCGCCGGCTCTACGGGCTCCAGGCGGTCCGCTTCGTCGACGCCTCTCCGCTCTATGACAGCGAGCCGTGGGAGAGCGAGCCGAGTCAGACGGCCGGCGAGCAGCGCTGGTACCTCAACTGCGTCGTGGCGATCGAGACCTCGCTGACGCCGCGGGCGCTGCTCGCCGAGCTCCAGACCATCGAGAGCGCGCTCGGACGGACCCGGCCGCCGGGCACGCCTGAGGCCCAGCGGTTCGCGCCGCGAACGCTCGACATCGACATCCTCTTGTACGGTGACCAGGTGCTGAGTGCGGGCGATGACCTCCAGATCCCCCACCTGTTCCTCGCGGAGCGCGGCTTCGTCCTCCGGCCGCTGGCGGACCTGGCGCCCGAGCTGGAGCACCCGGCCCTCTATCGCTCGGTCCGTGAGCTGCTCGCCGAGCTCGTGGACGAGCACGACGTCCGCGCCGGCGTCTATCCGGCGCGCTGGTTCGAGGACTGAGCCAGTCCGTGGCCTCCGACGAGTTCTCCCGGGAGGCGCTGGAGCACCTGGACGCGCTTTACAACTTCGCCATGTACCTGACCCGGAACCCTCCCGAGGCCGACGATCTCGTCCAGGAAACCTACCTCCGGGCTTTCCGGTTTTCCCACCGGTTTCAGCCGGGAACCCATCTCCGCGCCTGGCTGTTTCAAATTTTGAGGAACACGTTCTTGACCTTTTATCGGATTCGCGAGCGGGAATCCGCGCTCGCCGAGGACGGTGTTCCCACCTGGGATGTCCCGATGTTTCACGACGCGCCCGAGGAGTCGAGTGGCACCGTCGAGGCGCACACGGATCTCGAGCGCGCCCTCCAGCGCCTGCCCGAGGAGTTCCGAACCGTGCTCCTGCTCGCGGAAGTCGAAGGCATGGCGCTCGAGGACGTGGCGCGCGTGCTGGCCTGTCCGGTCGGCACCGTCAAGTCACGGATCTTCAGGGCGAAGGAGCGGTTGCGCGGGCTCTTGCGCGACTACGCCAAGCAATGAGCGGCGACCACTCCCCCGATTCCGACGAAGCGCTCGGCACGCGCCTGCGCGCAGAGTTGCCGCGCTACGCGGCGTCGGCGCACCTGCGCGCCGCCATCGCCGAAGGAGCCGCACCTCCGCGGCGCCGGGCGGCGTGGCTCGCCCCCGTTCTGGCCGCCGCCGGCACGGCGCTGGTGCTCGGGCTGGTGTTCTTGCCGCTGCTGCCGCGGCTCGTCCCCGCGGATCCGACGGAGCGGCTCGTGCGGTCCGTCGTGGCCGAGCACACGCGTGCCCTCATGTGGGGAG
>JAHFDK010000232.1 GCA_023249095.1 Candidatus Rokuibacteriota bacterium
ATCGCGTTCTGGGAGGATCGTTTGCGCAAGGCCGGCGCGTCGGTCCCGCGCCGGCGGCCGTCCTGGCGAAGCCGAGTGCTCGGAGGGATCGCGCGGCGATTCGGGCCGGAGCTCGTCCTCCCCACCATCGCCGCGAAGGAGGAAGTGGATCAGAACGCCTACGTGAAGCAGCCCGAAACCGCCGGTACCCGGATGCCGGCTCACGAGCGATGGCACGCGCAAGTGCTCAAGCAGCTCGTGACGAGCCAGCCGCGCGGCCTCCAAGGCAGCTTCTTGGCGCGACTGGAAGGCCGGCATCGCTCGGTCGGCGGGAATGCGCTGCGCGCGGCGGTGCTGGGCGCCAACGATGGGTTGTGCTCGAACCTCAGCCTCGTCATGGGCGTGGCCGGCGCCTCGGTCGATAGCCCTGGTATTCTCGTCACCGGCCTGGCTGGTCTGCTGGCGGGCGCGTGCTCGATGGCCCTGGGCGAGTGGGTGTCGGTGACGAGCGCCCGCGAGCTCGCTGAGCGTGAAATCCGGATCGAGTCGAGCGAGCTCCGCGAGGATCCCGAGGGCGAAGGCGAGGAGCTGAAGCTGATCTACGAGGCCAAGGGGTTGAGTCCGAGTGAGGCTGACACGATGGCCAGGCGCTTGCTCGCCGACCGAGCGACCGCGATAGACGCGTTGGCCCGTGAGGAGCTGGGTATCGATCCGAAAGACCTCGGCGGCTCGCCGTGGGAAGCGGCGGTCGCGTCATTCGTTCTGTTCGCGATCGGCGCCGTGGTGCCGATCATCCCGTTCGTGGTCATGCGTGGAAACCTCGCAGTGGCGTCGAGCGTCGTCGTCAGTGGGCTGGCGCTCTACGGTATCGGAGGCGCGATCACGATCTTCACCGGGAAACCGGTGTGGCGGTCGGGCGGCCGTCAGCTCCTGCTGGGGCTCGCCGCGGCGGGGGTGACGTTCGGCATCGGCAAGCTGATCGGTGTGGCAATCACCGGCTGACGGGCCGAGGCCGGGTCCCGACATGAGCGATCCCATCTTCGAGATCGAGCATCTCTCGCTCGCCTACCCAGGACGTCGCGGGCCGCCGATGGCCCCGATCCTGAAGGACGTCTCCTTCACCGTAGAGCGTGGTGGCGCGCTCACGCTCGTGGGCCCGTCGGGGTCGGGGAAGTCGAGCTTGCTGCGATGTCTGAACCGTCTCGAGGAGCCGACCGCGGGAACGGTTCGATTCGAGGGCCGCGACATCCAGGCCCTCGATCCCCGCCGGCTCCGGCGGGGCGCGGCGCTCGTCATGCAAACGCCGGTGGTCTTCGAGGGCACCGTGCGCGACAACCTCCGGATCCGGCCCGCTGACGTGGACGGCGATCTGTCCGAGGCCCGCCTGGGCCAGGCCCTGGCCGACGTGGGGCTCGAGGGCGAGCTGCTCGATCGCGACGCTGCCACGCTGTCCGGCGGCGAGAAGCAGCGGGTGACAATCGCGCGTGCCTTGCTCGGTGATCCGCGCGCGCTCCTGCTGGACGAGCCCACGTCCGCGCTCGATCCGCCCAACGCCGCCCTCGTGGTTGAGACCGTCTCGCGACTGCGCGAGACGCGCGGCCTCAGCATCGTCGCGGTGACGCATCAGCCGGAGCTCGTCCGCCGGCTCGGCGGCATGCTGCTCTACCTGGTGAAGGGCGAGATGCAGGCGTACGAGCGTGTCGGTGACCTCGATGTCCGCCTGCAAGCGTTCCTGGCCGGCGAGCGCGCCGCCGGCGTCGCCGACGCCTCGTGAGCGCGGGCGTCGTCGATCTCACGCTGTGGCAGCTCGCTCTGGCGCTGCTGCTGGTGGCCGCGGTCGCGATCGTCTCGATCCGACAGGTGCTCGGCCTGGAGCGCGATCTCCTGCTCGGCTCCATCCGGACGATCGTGCAGCTCTACGGGGTCGGCCTCATCCTCGCCGCCGTCTTCGCCGCCGCGCGCTGGTACTGGGTGGTGCTCATCCTCGTCGTGATGACGGGCGTGGCCACGCACGCGGCGGTGTCACGCCTCCCCAAGCCGATTCCCGGAGCCTACCGGATCGCCGCCGTCTCCCTCTTCGTCTCGACGGGCGTGACGCTCGCCTACGTGATCGGCGTCGTCGTGCAGGTGGGTCCGTGGTACGAGCCGCAGTACATCATCCCGATTGCCGGGATGATCCTGGGTAGCTCGATGACCAGCGCCGCCCTGGCGGGGGACCGGCTGCAGGGCGAGCTTCGCGTCCGCGCCGCCGAGGTCGAGACGCGGCTCGCCCTCGGCTTCTCGGGCCGCGAGGCCGTGCAGCCGCTGGTGCGCTCGGCGCTGCGCGCTGCGATGATTCCCGTCGTGAACGGGATGATGACGGTGGGGCTCGTGCAGCTTCCGGGGATGATGACAGGCCAGATCCTCGCCGGATCCTCGCCGCTCCTGGCCATCCGCTACCAGATCGTCGTCGTGTTCATGCAGGCCGCCGCCACCGCGCTCGCCTCGCTCTTCTTCGTCCGACTGATCGCCGGCCGCTATCTGACGCCCGCCCATCAGCTCCGGCGTTACCTGCTCTAGCGGCGTCGCTCGTCTTGCGCGTTCGCTCTCTAGGCCGGTCAGCCGGTTGATCGTCTCCGCGTCGTCATTGGCCGTCACGCCGCGAGGCTAGAACCACCACCAGGGCAATAGCGGCTGGTCGTGCTTGCGTAAAGAGGATCGACGTCTTTGCCGTCATTCCACCGAATACGCCGGCGACTCCGACGCAGGCGAGAAAGAAGATCTTCAGCTCGCGCCGATCTGCCCACAACGCCCACAGGAGCCCAGCAGCCAAGAAGCCGTTGTACAGGCCCTGATTCGCCGCAAGCACGGCTGAGCTGGCGGACACCTCGGGCGTCATTCCAAAGATCCCGCGACCGACCGGATGATCCCAGAAGAACATCTCAAGGACCAAGAATCCGACGTGGCTCAGCGCCAGGAGCCCCGTCAGAACATTCGCGATGGCTTTCACGTTGACTCCTGTATGACGCGGAACGTCTACTCTGCGCCCAGCCATGCCGGTATCGTTGGGTTTCGACGGCGATCGCGAGCGAGATCAATCGTTGCCACGATGGCGTACGTGTTCCAGTCCGGCATTCCCCGGGCTTCGTGGATCCGGACGAGATGCGGCACGCTGGCGTAGGATGCTTCGCCGACATCCCCTTGGTGGTGCAGCCCGTCCCAGAGTTGACCCCATGCGCCCTGGATATCGGTGCCGTCCGCGAGTTGGAACAACGCCGGTCGGGGGTCAAATGGCACGCCATAGCCACCCTTCAAGCTAGCCCAGCGAGGATCGTTCAGTTCCATCAAGATGAGGCGCCTCGCCGCGACTATCCCGACTCGTCGGGTATGTCTGGGCCCCATTCATTTCACACATAAGTGGTGCCAGGATAGAGTCGTGAGGAAATCGGTGCAAGGATGTACCTGCACCGATGCGTCTGCTACCCCCCGAGGTATGCGCGCCGCACGTGGTCGTCGTCGAGCAGGTCGCGGGCCGCGCCCTCGAGCACGATGCGGCCAGTCTCCATCACGTAGGCGCGGTCGGCCATGCGGAGCGCGGCGTAGGCGTTCTGCTCGACCATGAGCACGGTCGTCCCGCGCCGCCGGATGTCCGCGATGATCGCGAACGTCGTCTCCACGACGGTCGGCGCGAGCCCGAGCGAGGGCTCGTCGAACAGGATCAGCCGCGGCCGCGCCATCAGCGCGCGGGCGATGGCCAGCATCTGCTGCTCGCCGCCCGAGAGCGTGCCGGCCATCTGCCGACGACGCTCGGCCAGAATGGGAAAGTGCCGGCAGACCTCGTCGACATCGGCGGCGATCGCGATCCGGTCGCGGCGCACGTACGCGCCCATCGCGAGATTCTCCTCGACGGTGAGATAGGGGAAGACGCGGCGGCCCTCGGGGCAGTGCGCGATGCCGGCCTTGAGGATCGCCGCGGGGATATCACCCTGGATCTCGCGTCCATCGAACACGATGCGGCCGCGGGCCGGCGGCAGCAGGCCCGAGATCGCGCGCAGCGTGGAGGTCTTTCCTGCGCCGTTGGCCCCGATCAGGCAGACGAGCTCGCCCGGGGCCACGACGAGATCGAGCCCGCGCAAGGCGGCGATCGGACCGTAGCTGGCGTGAAGATCTTCGAGTCGGAGCAGTGGCGGCGACTCAGGCCGAGCCATGGGAGGCTCCGAGATAGGCGCGGATCACGTCCGGGTGCGCCTGGATCTCGGCGGGCGCTCCTTCGGCGATCACGCGGCCCCCGTTCAGCACGATCACGGTGTCGGAGATCCCCATGACCATCCGCATGTCGTGCTCGACCAGGAGGATGGTGACGTTCTGCTCACGGACTTTCCGGATGAGACCGCTCACGACCGTTTTCTCAGCGCCCGTCATGCCCGCCCCCGGCTCGTCGAGCAGGAGCACGCGGGGCCGCGCCGCGAGTGCGAGCGCCAGCTCCACCAGCCGCTGCTCGCCGTAGGGCAAGGCGCTGGCGGCTTCGCGCCGGCGATGGGCGAGGCCGACGAACTCGATGATGGCCGCGGCGTCGGAGGCGAGGTGCCTCTCTTCGTCGGCCAGCCGGCGCCGGCCCAGGAGCACCGCGAGGAATCCCGCGGTGCCACGCAGGTGAAGACCGGTCATCACGTTGTTCTCGACGCTCAACGACCGAAAGACGCTCGTGCGCTGGAACGTCCGGACGATCCCGCGTTGCGCGATCGCTGAGGGTCGGAGCCCGGTCAGCGTGACACCGTCGTAGCTGACCCGGCCGCCGGTAGGACGGAGGTATCCGGTGATCGCGTTGAACGCGGTCGTCTTGCCGGCGCCGTTCGGCCCGATGACGCTCGTGATCGAGCCCGGCCGCACGTCGAAGGACACACCCTCGAGGGCGGTCACGCCGCCGAACCGCACGGCGAGATTCCTGACGGCGAGCATTATGGTCGCGGGGTCCGTGAGAACGCCGCATTGATGTGCGGCACGATGCCGCGCGGCATGAAGACCACGAGCAGGACGAGGAGCACGCCGTACGCGAGCATCTGCCACTGCCACGACGTGGCCGCGCGCAGCACCTCGGGCAGCGCCGTGAAGAGCACCGCGCCCACCAGCGGACCGGCGAGCGTGCCCTTGCCGCCCGCGACCACCATGATGACCATCGTGACGGTGTAGCTGAACAGAAAGACCTCGGGGCTGACGAACCGCGTGTAGTGGGCGTAGAGGCTGCCGCCGAGGCCGGCCATCGCGGCGCTGACGACGGCGGCGAGGACCAGATAGTGGGTCACGTCGACGCCGATCGACTCGGCGAGCGCTTCGTTTTCCCGGAGCGCCACGAAGGCGCGGCCGATCCGCGAGCCGACGAGTCGCCGGGACACCGCGTAGGAGAGCGCGACGGCCGCCAGGACCAGATAGTAGTAGGTGGTCTTGGTGCGGAGCGACCACGGCCCGAGCTCGGGCGCCGGCACGCCCGGGAGCCCGAGCGGGCCGTTCGTCAGCTCGATCCAGTTGACGCTCACCAGCGAGATGACGCCCGCGAAGCTGATCGTGACGAGCACGAAATAGGCGCCGCGAAGCTTCAGCGACAAGCGCCCGATGAACCAGCCCGCCGCGCCCGCCAGCGCGATCGCCGCCGCCAGGGCAGGCCAGAACGACCACTCGAGCGTCAAGGTCAGGAGCGCCGAGGTGTAGGCGCCGATGCCGAAGAACGCCGCGTGGCCGAGCGAGAGCTGGCCGGTGTAGCCGAGCAGCAGGTTGAGCGACAGCGCGAGCACGCCGAAGATCCCCGCCATGATGGCGACGTGCAGGTGATAGGCGCTCGGGAGCCAGAGCGGCAGTGTGAGCGCGATGAGCGCCAGAAAGCCGCCGCCGACTCGCCTCATGCGATCCGTTCTTGACGCGCGAAGAGGCCGGCCGGCCGGAAGAGGAGCACGAGGATGATGATGACGAAGCCCACGGCGTCGCGGTAGCCGGACGAGATATACCCGGCCCCGAGCTCCTCGGCGACGCCGAGCAGCAAACCCCCGAGCGTCGCGCCCGGCAGGTTGCCGAGGCCGCCCAGGATCACCACGGAGAACGCTTTCAGCGACGCCAGATCACCCATGGACGGATAGGCGAGGAAGACGGGGCCCAGAAGGGCCCCCGCAGCCGCGGCGAGCGCCGAGCCGAAGGCGAACGTCGCCGCGTGGATGCGCCCGATGCCCACGCCCATGAGCGCGGCGGTGTCGCGGTCCTGGAACGTCGCCCGCATCGCGCGGCCAAGCTTCGTTTTCTGGATGAGGAGCCAGGAGGCCGCGATGAGTCCCGCGGCGATGAGCAGGACGAAGAGCCGGAGCGGAGCGATCGCGACCGGGCCCAGGACCAGAGGCGCCGTCGGGAAGGGGTGGGGGATCGACTTGGCGACGCCGCCCCAGACGAGCAGCTCGCCGTTCTGCATCGCGATCCAGACCCCGATCATCACCAGCATCGTCGTGTCGATGGATTCGCTCCGGAGCGGACGCAGCAGCGTAACCTCGCAGAGCCAGCCGAGCGCGGCGCCGGCAGCGATCGCCGCCAGCACCGCCGTGAAGAAATCGACGCCCGCCCAGCCGAGGGCCGCGAACGCCGCGTACGCCCCCAGCGTATAGAACTCGCCGTGGGCGAAGTTCACGACGTTCATGAGCCCGAAGATGAGCGTGAGGCCGATGCCCAGCAGGGCGTACGTCCCGCCGAGCACCAGGCCGTTCACCAGATGCTGTAAGAGCTGCTCCATCCGCCGCCGGGGCTACTTCTTCGCGAGAAAGTCGGGCAGCGCCACCTTACCGTCGCGGATCTGGACGATGAAGATGCTGGGCTTGCTCTGGCCGCTCTCCTTGCCGGCGGGGCCGTCCTTCGCGAACTTGATCGGCCCGTTGACACCCATGAGGCTCACCTTCCAGAGAGCGTCTCGGATGGCCGCCGGCTCGTCCTTACCGGCGACCCGGATCGCCTCGGCGATCGTGGCGATCCCGTCGTGGCCGCGGAACCCCTCGGTCAGACCCTCGAACGGATGGCCGCGCTTGGCCCACTCGTCCACGAACGCCTTCGCGAGGCGACCGTCGGGCATCGCCTCCGGGAACCACGGCATGAAGAACACGATGTGATAGCTGCCCTCTGCCGCCGCGCCCGCCTGCTTGATGAGCTGGGTCGGCGACGAGCTACCGCCGGTCGTCACGATCTTGCGCCCGAGCCGCTGCTCCTGCGCCTGCTTCATGACGAGGGTGATCTGCTCGACAGCCGTCGTGAGAAAGAGGGTGTCGCCGCCGGTCGCCTTGATCTTGGTGATCTGGGCGTTCATGTCAGTCGCAGCCTGATCCATGAACTCCGCCACGCCGACCGCGGCGCCCTTTTTCTTCAGCATGTCGCCGAACGCGGTGATGGAGCCGCGTCCCCAGTCGGTGTTGACGGCCAGGAAGTCGACGCGCTTGATGCCGAGCTTGTCCACGTACTGCTCGAGCCCGAGCGCTTCCATCTCCGACGGCGGGCTGATGCGGAAGATCCACGGATTGCCGCGCTTCGTGATGGACGCCGCGCTGGAGGTCTCGACCACCATCGGGACGCCGTACTCCTCGAGCTTGGGCATCGCCGCCAGCGTCATCGAGCTGCCCCAGGCGCCCATGATGGCCGGCACCTTGTCGCGCACGATCAGCTTCTCGGCGGCGCTCGCCGCCTCCTTGGGGTCGGACTTGTTGTCCTCGATGAGCAGGTCGACCTTCCGCCCGCTGATCCCACCCTTCGCGTTGATCCAGTCACGCGCGATCTCGGCGCCCATGCGGATGTAGCTGCCGGACGCCGCGACGGGGCCGGAGAGCGGCTCGATGACGCCGATCTTGATCGGCGCCTGCGATTGCGCCGGCAACGTGACCACGACGAGCGCGGCCAGGACGAGAGCCACCAGGACGATCGACCGTTTGACCATCGGAAGCCTCCTGCGAGATCGGAGATGTGGCAGCGAGGATAGCGCACGATTCCGCGGCCGGGAAGCGGTGTATAGTCGCGGGCTGGGCGAGCCATGGGCGCGAAATACTTCGGCGCAGCGGTGAAGCGACGAGAAGACCCGCGGTTCCTTCGTGGCGACGGGCGTTTCATCGACGACGTGGCACTTCCTGGCATGTTCCACGCCGCCTTCCTCCGCTCGCCCCACGCCCACGCGGTCGTGAAGACGATCCACACGGCGGCGGCCGCCGCCGCTCCGGGCGTGGCGCGCGTCTTCACGTTTGGCGACCTGGACCGCTGGATGAAGCCGTTGCCGCTCTTCGGGGCCGTGCCGGCGGGACTCGCTGCGGTGGTCAAGTTCGACGTTCGCCAGGCTCCCCAGTGGGCCCTCTGCCGCGAACGCGCGCGGTACGTCGGCGAGATCGTCGCGATGGTCCTGGCCGAGAGCCGCGCCGCGGCCGAGGACGCGGTGGACCTGATCGAGGTCGACTGGGAGCCGCTCCCGCCGGTCGTGGACATGGTGCGCGCCGGCGAGCCCGGCGGGCCGCTGGTCCACCAGGAGTGGGGCACCAACGTGGGTGTCGGCTTCTCGCATTCAATCGGCGACGCCGACGCGGCGTTCGCCCGAGCGGACGTCACCGTGAGCGAAACGTTCCACATCCAGCGCTACGTCGGCATGCCGCTCGAAGGCCGGGGCGTCGTCGCGGCGTGGGACCGGCGGGACGGGACGCTGACGACCTGGAACTCGACCCAGGTCTCGCACTTCGTCCAGCAGGGGCTCACGACGGCGCTCGGGCTTCCGCCCCACAAGATCCGCGTGATCGCGCCCGACCTCGGCGGCGGCTTCGGCACGAAGGCGTCGGGGTACCCGGAGGACGCGCTCGTCCCGATCGCGGCCATGGCGCTCGGCCGGCCGGTGAAGTGGATCGAGAACCGGCGCGAGCACATGTCCGGCGCCGCGCACGCGCGCCATCAGATCCACGCGATCTCCCTGGCGGCCACGCGCGACGGCACGATCCTCGCGGTGCGCGATCGCATCTGGCTCGATCTCGGCGCCTACAACGTCTGGGGCGTCGTGCTCCCGTACAACACCGTCGCGCACCTCATCGGGCCGCATCGGATCAAGAACATGCGAGTCGACGTGCGGGCGGTCGTGACGAACAAGACGCCGAACGCGCCGTATCGAGGCGCCGGGCGGCCCGAGACGGTGTTCGCGATGGACCGCATCGTGGACTGCCTCGCGCGCGAGCTCCGGATGGATCCAGCGGAGCTCCGGCGCCGCAACTACATCCGCCCGGACGAGCTCCCGTACGACTTCGGCATGCCCTACCGCGACGGTAACCCGCTCGTCTACGACACCGGCGACTTCCCCCTGGCGCTCGAGAAGGCGCTCGAGGCCGCCGGCTACCGGCGGTTCCGCGCCGAGCAGACGCGGCTGCGGGCCCAGGGCGTGTACCGCGGTGTCGGGATCTCCGGATACGTCGAGGGCACCGCGATCGGCCCGTTCGAGGGCGCCACGGTGAAGCTCGATCTCGCCGGCCGCGTGATCGTCGCGACGGGCGCGATCAACTCGGGGCAGGGGCACGAGACGAGCTTCGCCCAGATCGCCGCCGATGCGCTCGGCGTCCCGCTCGACTGGGTGACCATCGTCGGCGGCGACACCGCCGCGGTGCCCTTCGGCGTCGGGACGTTCGCGAGCCGGAGCGCGGTGACGGCGGGGAGCTCCATCGCCGACGCCTGCCGCGAGGTGCGTGCGAAGCTTGTCCGCGCCGCGTCTGTCCTGCTCGAGGCGGGCCCCGACGATATCGAGATCGACGACGGCCGGGTGTTCGTCAAGGGCTCGCCGGGCTCGGCCGTGGACCTCGCGCGCGTCGTGCAGGCGTCGATCCCGACCTTCGCCCGGCCCGGCGTCGCCTCTCCCGACTTCGAGGCGAGC
>JAHFDK010000233.1 GCA_023249095.1 Candidatus Rokuibacteriota bacterium
TCTGACTGCCGCCGGACATCACGGGCCGTAGCTCGATGGTAGCGTCGTCGCGCACGACCTGATCGGCCGTGATGAGGTCGTCGCCACAGATCACCAGCACCGTCTCGGGCAGGATGTCGAGCTCACGCAGGATGTCCTTGACCCGGCGGTTGCCGGTGACGGCGACTTCCCGGCGCGGGTTTCGCAGGATGACTTTCACGGGCGCGCCTCGCGCCTAGCCCCTCGGAAAGCCGGGCGCGCGCTTGACCTCACGGATCTGCGCGAGATGGACTCCATCGTGCTGGGCCTGGAGGATCCACCACTGGGCGAGGTCCAGATCGCCCAGGCGGAAATGCTTGAACATGAGCGGGCGCGGATCCAGCGTCGCGAGCTTCTCGATCGACTGTCGGCTCCGCTCGCGGGTGGCCTTCATCGTAGAGATCAGCTCGCCGATCGGCTTGCCGTGCTCCGGCCAGACGACCGGCGGCGCCTCTGCCGGGCCCGGCGGCGCCGGGGGCAGGGACCTGAACGCGGCGAGATCGACGGGAAACGGCGTCGGCGCGCGCGCGGCCTCGGCCTCCCTCGTAAGCTTCGTGGTCAGCTTGCCCGTCGCGATCTCGGCGATGGTCAGATGGTGCACGACCTCGCCGACCGACCACTCCTTCTCGCTCGGCTTCCAGTCGGCCTGACGTTGCGAAAGCCCTTCGGCCTCTGTGAGAACCTCGGCACGCGCCGACTGGAGCTCGGTCCACAACGCCTCGACGGGCTTCGGAAGTGACATGGCGCTCACGAGTATACCTCCGTTCCTCGCACCGACGGTGCGTGCTAGAGTCCTGCAACCACTCGGACAGCAGGAGGTGATCGCGCTGTGACGGAACGTCAGCGCCTGGCGCGCATCCCATGGCGGCAGCTCACGAGTCGGCCCGTCTACGAGAATCGCTGGATCCGCGTACGCGAGGACCAGGTCGAGCTCCCCGATGGTCGGACGACGCTCTACGGCGTCGTGCAGTGCGCCGGGTGCGTCGGCGTGCTGCCGTTCCTCGATCCAGACACCGTCATCCTGGTCGGGCAGTACCGCTACGTCGCCGGTGACTTCTACTGGGAGATGCCGACCGGCGCCATGAAGCCCGGGGAAAGCGAGGAGGCGGCCGTCCAGCGCGAGCTGGCGGAAGAGGCCGGTTACGAGGCCGGCCGGCTCGTGAAGCTTTGCGTCTGCCACACCTCCAAGAGCGTCGTTGACGAGACCGCGAACATCTATCTCGCGGACGGGCTTCGCGCCGTCGCGCGCCGCGCCGATCCGACGGAGTTCATCGAGGTACGCCCCTTTCCCTTCGACGAGGTCGTGCGCATGGTCGAGCGCGACGAGATCAAGGACTCGATGACGATCATCGCGGTGCTGCACGCCGCCCGCCGCCGGGGGCATTAACGACAGTTTTGCTTCGTGCGCGGGCGCCTGTGATCCGATCGCGCCTCGGGCTACTTCGAGGCGAGCACCATCGGACCCGTCGGCGCGGGAACGCCGCCTTCCGGCTCGAGCGTGACGGCGAAGACCTTCACGGGCTTGCCGCCCTCCAGAGGCGGGATGCGGTGGGTCCCGCGTCCCGAGGCGTCGACCTGGAAGACGCCCGCGGGCTGCGGCGCCGCGTCGGCGATCGTCCACAGCTCGTACGCCTTCCCCGCCGGCGCGGACGGCAGATTGGCAACGAATACGTAACCCCCGTTGACCGGATGCCAGATGACCCGGCCGGTCGCCTCGGGGCTCGGCCCGAGGCCGTGCAGCGTGACGATCTGCGTCTGCGGATCACGGAGCAGGTCGACTGCGCTCCGGTAGACCGCGATCTGTTCCCGCAGCGCGGCCTCGTCGCGCTGGACGCGCTCGCGCAACGCCGCCGCCTCACGCGCCATCTGCCCGAGCCGCCCCTCGTAGCGCGACGCGACGAACGCGCCGGTGAATGCCGCGCCTGCGATCATCGCGGCCAGCGTCCCGACCGCCCAGACCAGCGGGCGCGGACGCGCCGATGCGCGTCGCCCGGGTGTCGTCGTCGCGATCCGGCGCAGGAGCGCTTCCTTGACCGCCGGTGGCGGGACCATCGGCGGTCCCGAGCGCACCATCGCCGCCAGAGTCTCGGCGGACGCGCGCAGCGCCGCCCCGCAGACCGCGCACCCGCCAGCGAGATGGCGCTCGAATTCCGGGCGTTCCTCGCCGTCCAGCGCCCCGAGCGCGTACGACGCCGCCTGGGTGTCATACGGTTCGTGAGTCATGGACTCGTTCTCACCACGTCGCGGAGACGCTCGAGGGCAAGCCGGATCCGCGTCTTCACAGTACCGAGCGGCTGCTTGAGCCGTTCGGCGATCTCCGTCTGGGTGAGCCCGACGTAGTAGGCGAGCTCGATGACCTCGCGCTGCGCCCCCGGCAGCCGGTCGAGCGCGCTCCGGATCGTCCCGCGGTTCTCCGCGCGCTCGGCGGCGTCAGGGGTCGGCTCCCCGGGCGTGGCAGCAATAGCCTCGTCGAGCGGCGCCACGAACGTCTCAATTCGCCTGCGGGTCGACCGGATGCGATCGATCGCGCGCGTGCGCGCCCGCGTGACCATCCAGGCCTCGGGGCTGCCGCGCGCCGGGTCGTAGGCGTCGGCAGTCCGCCAGACCTCCCAGAACACTTCCTGGAGCACGTCGCTCGCGTCGGCGCGCTCGCGGACGATTCGCAGGATCAGTGGGAAGACCACGGGCGCGTACCGATCGTAGAAGAGGGCGAAGGCCTCTCGGTCACCGGCGGCCATCTGCCTGACGAGCTCCGCGCCCGACGTCGCCATGCGCGCCCTTCACTACCATGACTACGTCCGACAGCCAACTCCGGATCGCCGCCCGTAGAGTCGGTAGCAAGATGCTATCCTGGGCGGCGTGAAATGGGTGCCTGAGAAGAAGGCATTCGACGAGGCCTTCGACGGGCGCGGGACGGCGCGTCAGCACTACCGGCCGCTCGTCTCCATCCTCGAGTCCTTCACGCAGAGCGAGATCGAGCGCCGCGAGCGTCTGCAGAAGCTCTCGCTCATGGACCAGGGCATCACCTTCGCCGTCTACGGTGAAAAGGAGGGCACCGAGCGGATCTTCCCGTTCGACTTCGTGCCCCGCGTGATCCCGGCGCTCGAGTGGGAGCGCCTGCAGGCGGGGCTGGTCCAGCGGGTCACGGCGCTGAACCTCTTCATCCTGGACGTCTATCAGGGCCAGAAGTGCCTCAAGGACCGCGTCATTCCCCCGGAGCTCGTCCTCTCGCGCAAGGAGTACAAGCGCGAGCTTCTGAACGTCATCCCACCGCGCCAGATCTTCACGCACGTCGTGGGGACCGACATCATCCGGAACGATGCCGGCGACTACCTCGTCCTCGAGGACAACTGCCGCTGCCCCTCGGGCGTGTCCTACGTGCTCGAGAACCGCAACACCCTCAACCGCGTCTTCCCGGAGTTCTTCAAGTACTATCCGGTCCGGCCGATCAAGGACTACCCGACCCTTCTCCTCGACACGCTGCTGCACGCCGCGCCACGCTTCAGCGAGAAGCCGGTCGTGGTGATCCTCACGCCCGGCATGGCGAACTCCGCCTACTTCGAGCACTCCTTCCTGGCTCGCGAAATGGGCGTGGTCCTCGTCGAAGGGCGTGACTTGATCGTCGAGGACAACTACGTCTTCATGCGGACGACCCAGGGCAAGCAGAAGGTGGACATGATCTACCGCCGGGTCGACGACGACTTCCTCGATCCGCTGACCTTCCGTCGCGACAGTCTGCTGGGCGTGCCCGGCCTCATGAACGTCTACCGCGAGGGGAACGTCGGCCTCGCCAACGCCCCCGGGGTCGGGGTCGCGGACGACAAGTCCGTCTACGCGTTCATGCCGGCGCTGATCCGGTACTACCTCGGCCAGGACGCCCTCCTCCCCCAGGTACAGACCTACCTGGGCGCGCGGACTCAGGACTTCGTCTACATCCAGGAGCACGCCCGCGAGCTCGTGATCAAGACCACCGGCGACTCCGGGGGCTACGGGATGCTCATGGGGCCGTTCGCGAGCAAGAAGGAGATCGAGGCGTACCTCGCGCAGATGAAGAGAAATCCAGGCAACTACATCGCCCAGCCCCTCATCGAGCTGTCCGCGCATCCGACATACGTCGACGGGACATTCGAGCCGCGCCGGATCGATCTGAGACCCTTCATCCTCTACGGTGAGTCGGTCCGCGTTCTGCCCGGCGGCCTCACGCGCGTCGCGTTGCGGCCCGGATCGTACGTCGTCAACTCTTCTCAGGGCGGCGGCAGCAAGGACACCTGGGTGCTCGCCGCCAAAGACGGCTGATGCTTTCCCGCGTCGCGGACTCGCTCTACTGGATGGGGCGGTATCTCGAGCGCGCCGAAAACGTCACGCGGCTGCTCCTGGTCACGGAGGACTTTTCGACCGAGACGCAAGGACTCGCGGAGGACCTCGCGCAGACGGCCTGGAAAGACATGCTCACCATCTTTCCCTCGGCACAGCTGACGCGCGACATCACCCCGTTCGCGCCCCTGGCGGTTCCGTACCTCCACGCCTTCTTCACCGACCAGGCGAACGCGTACTCGATTCTCGTCTCGATACGAAAGGCGCGGGAGAACGCGCGGTCCGTGCGCGAGGCGCTGACGCTCGAGGTCTTCCTGGCGCTGAACGAAGCCTTTCGGGCGCTCGAGGCCTACGAGCGGAAGGGGATGCCGGACCTCCCCGCGTTCCGCGACGCGCTCAGCGCCACCCACAAGGGAATCTTCACGGTCGTCGGGGCGATCGAGCATACGTCGACCCGCGACGAGGGCTGGCGCTTCCTCAAGCTGGGGGAATCGTTCGAGCGCAGCTATCGCTCGGCCCTCGTGCTGCGTACCAAGCTCCCGGCGCTGCTCGCCGCGGAAGCGCGCGGCGACGCGCCGCTCTACTACACGCAATGGCGGACGCTCCTGCGCGGCCTGTCGTCGCTGGAGAACTATCGGCGGGTCTACGGCGCGCGCCTGGAGCCCAATCTCGTCATCGGCTTCCTGCTCTTCGACGCCGATTCGCCGCGCTCGCTCCGCTATGGGGCCTCGATCGTCAGGGACTACCTCGCGGCGATCTCCGGGCCCGCGGAGCTCACCGCGCCGGCTCGGATCATCGGGAAGCTTTACGCCGACCTTCGCTACGACGACGAGGCACAGATGCGCCGGGGCGACTTCGCGGGCTTGCTCGACCGGGTGGTCGGTGAGCTGGCGAAAACCCACGACGCCATCGCCACCCAGTACTTCGTGACCTGATGTACCTCCAGGTCGACCACAGCTTCGCGTTCGAGTACGACGCGTTCATCAGCGAGTCGTTCCTCGAGCTCCGCGTGCAGCCCAAGACGACGCCCCAGCAGGCCGTCGCGTCCTTCGAGCTGGCCGTCGGTCCCCCGACCAGCGTCCATCGCTACCGGGACTGGAACGACAACCTCACCCACCACTTCACGATCACGAAGTTTCACGACCGGATTGCGGTGTCGGCGCGCTCGCTGGTGCAGACGCACCGGGCGGCCGTGGCGATCCCTGCGCTCACCGAGCGTCCATCGCGCGACGGCCTGCCCTATGCGCTGCGCGACTTCCTCGAGTTCGGCGGCCCGGTGAAGCTCACGTCGGGGCTCCGCGCCGCGCACCGCGCGATCGGCCTCGCCTCGACCGCGCCGCTCGGCGAGCAGGTGCAGGCCCTCGGCGCGTACATCAACGAGCGGTTCGAGTACCGGAAGAACGTCACCACGTACGACTCGACGACCGAGGACTTCCTCAAGATCGGCGCCGGCGTGTGTCAGGACTTTGCCCATCTGATGCTCGGCCTGCTCCGCCTGCGCCAGATTCCCTGCCGCTACGTGAGCGGCTATCTGCACGTCGAGCGCAAGAAACGGGAGCCCTCGCAGAGTCATGCCTGGGTCGAGCTCCACTCGCCGGCGGCAGGCTGGATCGCCTTCGACCCGACGCACAACCGCGCGGTGGACGAGCGCTACGTCGTCGTGGGTCACGGCCGTCATTACGACGACGTCCCGCCCAACAAGGGGATCTACCGCGGCATCGCCAAAGAAACCCTGAAGGCCGAGGTCGTCACCGAGGTCGTGGCTGGCAAGTTCGTCTCGACGCTCCGTGAGGAGATCCGCCAGATCGATCTACCGGTATTTCGCGATGTCCCCGTGCGCTCACCCGATCGGATGGTCACGGGCGGCGAGGAGGTCGGCGGCCAGCAGCAGTAGCCGGCGCGCCGCGCCGGCGGGTTCGACCTACGCCACCTGGCCCTGGATCCGCCGCCGGAGCTCCAGGGGATCGCGCACCCGATGGAAATCCTCCCGCACGCCGCCGGTCCCGGTGAGCGTGATCGACCCGAAGCCCAGCAGCCGGCCGCTCAGGCTCTGGTCGACGGAGATCGCCTCGACCTGCCGCAACAGCAGCTCGAGGGTGCGTCGCCGGATGAGCCCCATCTTGACGATCACACGCTTGTTCGTGACGCCGAGCTCCGTGGTCCGATAGGCGACGAACGGTGGGACGAGCATCAAGATGCCGATGAGCAGGACGACGGCCCCCGCCAGCGGCACACCCGGAAGGACGATGAGGAGCACGACTCCGACGACCAGCACCACGACCGCTCGCGCAAAGATGATCCCGTGAAGCTTCGCCCGGTAGACGACATGCTCGTCCGGCAGGAGGTTCTCGTCGATGTAGCTCAGCTCATGACCCCGGGATCGAAGGGGCCGGCCCGCCGACGGCCCACAGATTGCCCGGGCGCGCCCTCACCGCGCCGGCCCGCCCAGCCACCCGAATCTGGACGCCGCCGGCGACGACTGTCCCGGCTGCTTCACGCTCACGGTCAGCTCGTAGGTCACGACTTCGGCGGGGTCGGGGTTGAAGACCGCGACCCAGACGCCGAAGTGGTGCCGGCCGAGGCCCGGCAGCGGCACCCCCGCCATCGGGAGCAGCTTCGGATCCGACCGCACGCTGAGGCTGTCCCACACGGTGAGGTACCACGCCCGGTCCGAGGGCTGGTCGTCCGCCGTGAGCTTGAGCTCCACGTCGCGCGCCGTGTTCAACTTGCCCGAGGTCACGGAGAAGAAGCGGGTGGTCAGGGGCTGCACCGTCACCAGGAAGCGCCGATCGGCGGCACGATCTTGAAGATCGACGAACTGCACCGTTTCCTCCTGCGCGTCACCGATGGTCGCCGTCGGCCGCGAGATCAAGGCGGTCTCGTCGTCGCGCTCGACCACCCCGGCGTCGGCCCACATTCCGGGAGTGGGCACGGCCACCTGGATGACGTCGCGCACGAAGGCCGCGTAGGTCTCGCGCAACCGGCCGCCATCCACGAGGAGCTGGTAGAGCTTCGGCCCGAGCGCCCGAGGCTCCACCCCGGCCTCGTCGATCGCGCGCGCGAGGATCGTGCGCATGAACCCCGGTGACTGGTTCTCGACGTGCTCGAGGAGGAGAAAGTAGCCCCCTGCCAGTCGTCCGTCGTCGTGATCCGCGCTGGCCCGAAGGTGGACGCTCAGGAGGTACGGATACCTCCGGACCTCCTCGCGAAGCGCGTGGGCCCAGGCGAGCCCGGACGGCTTCCACTGGCTCCAGGCCGCATACGCGGCCGCCCACCAGGCGACGCCTGCGGCGCGCTCGTCGAGCGGCGGGGGCGCGAGCGCGCCCGCGACGTAGCCGCGCGCTCCCGCCGCGTGCTCGGGCTCCTTTGCCCGCTCCTTCGCGGCTTCCGCCGCCGGCGCGGGCTTCTCGGCGGTACCGATGGAGAGCCGGCCGCGAGCGGCGGCGTTCACGAGCGGCCGGCCGAAGACCCGGGCGACCGCGGCGTCGAGCGGCGCCCAACGTTCCTCGGTCAGCGTGTCCCGCTCGAGCGTGAGGGTCAATAAGTTTTCGAACGGAAGGATCTGGTCCAAAACATCTTTCGCGGTAGCGCCACGCCGCTCGGCGCCGGCCCGAGAGAACGCCAGACGGAGCTCGCTGGCCTTCGCCTGACACTCGAGAAGGGCTGGGAACGCTGGATCGTCCAGGTGAACGACGCCGAGCACGCGGGTCAGCACCCCGTTGGCTCGCTGGACGGCCGCCTTGAAGGTCGCGATCTCCTCGTCGCCGGCGGAGGGCGCCTCGGCGCCTACGGTGGGCTCGCCGAAGGCGGCCGGGTGCCACGTGACTTCAAAGAGCCGCTTGGCCTCCGGGAAGCCCTTCAACTCGTGGAACCCGCGATCGACGTACTCTACGGCTCCTCCATCGGATCGCCTCAACTCGATGCGGCCGGCGACGTAGCGGGTCGACTCCGCGACGAGGATCTGGCCTGGCCCGGCGGCCGCACAAATGCGTGCCGCCAGGTTCACCGTACCGCCGATGTAGTCGCCGTCTTCCTGGCGAATCGGCTCCCCGGTGTTGATGCCGATGCCGATCGCGATCCCGGGACCGGCCTGGTTCTGGTTCGCTGCGGCGGCGGCCCGCTGGATCACGATCGCGCACATGATGGCGCCCCGCGCCGTCGGAAAGGCGACCATGAAGCCGTCGCCCTGGGTCTTGACGACCTCGCCGCCGAATGCTTCGATCCGACTCCGGACGATCGTATCTTGCTCGCGCACGATTCGGGAGGCCTCGTCGTCGCCGAACTCCTCCGTGTGCTCCGTGAACCCCCGGATATCGCTAAAGAAAATGGTGACCGTACCGCCGAACAGCGCGGACGCTCCGGGTGCGGTCCGGGGACTGCTTCCTTCGTCCTGCGCGTTCTCGTTCATCTCCGGCGGCGCTTCAAGGTGGCATTGAAAATAGTAGCCGATGCACGGGGGAAATGGAGCGCCTTTCCGAAACGGCTTCCGTCACTATCTCCGAACGACGCGGCGCGCCTTCAGCTCGTAGCGCGGCAGGCTCCGAAGCGGCACCGGCGCCACCTCGAGCCGAATGCCGAGGCTCGCCCGCAGCGCCTCCTGCAGTCGCGACGCGCCCGCCGCGTCCCCGACCTCGACCAGAACGCGGACCTCGTCAAGCTCCCCCGCCCGGAAGACCTCGATCTGAAACTCATCGATCGCCGGGAAACGCCTCACGACCCCCTCGATCGCGGCCGGGAACACGTTGACGCCACGGACGATGAGCATGTCGTCGAGGCGCCCGAGGATGCCGCCCTCCAGGCGGCTGAAGGTGCGACCGCACGGACAGGGCGCCTCGGCCAGACGCACGTGGTCGCCCGTGCGGTACCGGACGACCGGCGAGCCCACACGCCCGAGATTCGTCAGGACGAGCTCGCCGTCACGCGCGGGCGCGGCCGTTGCCGGGTCGATCACCTCGACGATGAACTCGGATTCGTTGACGTGGAGTCCAGCCTGCTGGGTGCACTCGTAGCCGTAGGCGCCCATCTCGGTCATACCGCCATGGTCGAAGGCGCGCGCGCCCCAGCCATCCTCGATCCGGGCGCGCACCGCCGGGATCCCGGCCCCCGGCTCGCCGGCGTGCACGGTGATCCTCACCGGCAGCTTCGAAAGGTCGATGCCGCGCTCCCGCGCGACCTCCGCGAGATGAAGGGCATAGGACGGCGTGCAGACGAGCACCGTCGCGCCGAGGGCCTCCATCCAGGCCAGCCGCGTCGGCGAGTCCAGGCCACCGCCGGGAATCGCCAGTGCGCCGAGCGCCCGAGCTCCCTCGAAGCCCGCCCAGAACCCGATGAAGAGGCCGAACGAAAACGGGAAGAAGACGCGGTCGGCCGGCCCGACGCCCGCGCCCCTCAGCACGAACCCCCAGCAGCGTGCCCACCACTCCC
>JAHFDK010000034.1 GCA_023249095.1 Candidatus Rokuibacteriota bacterium
CGACTGGTCAAATTCCAGGCCTTCTTCCGCACGGCGCTCTTCGCCCCGGTCGTCACGACGCTGGTGGCCGTCGCCGTCATCTGGCTTTACCTTTTCCACCCGCACTACGGACTGCTCAACTACACGCTGGGTCTTATCGGCATCCCCCCCATCGACTGGCTTGGCGATCCACGCTGGGCCATGCCCGCAATCATCGTTTTCGCCGTGTGGAAGAACTTCGGCTACAACATGATTATCCTCCTGGCCGGGTTGCAGAGCATCCCTGAGCAGCTCTACGAGGCGGCGCGCATCGATGGCGCGTCGATGTGGCAGCAGTTCCGTCACGTCACGCTGCCGATGCTCGCCCCCATCGTCACGATGGTGAACATCCTCACCATCGCCGGCTACTTCCAGCTCTTCGCCGAACCCTACGTGATGACGCAGGGGGGGCCGCTGCAGAGCACGGTGAGCGTGCTCTACTTCATGTACGAGGAAGGCTTCAAGTGGTGGAATCTCGGCTCGGCCTCCGCCGTCGCCTTCGTGCTGTTTCTGTTCATCTTCTGCGTGACGGCCGTGCAACTGCGGCTCGCGCGATGGCAGTCTGCCGCGTGATGCCCGGTCTGGCGGGACTGCTCGTGAACGGGCTCTTGCTCGGTGGCGCCACGATCACGCTCTTGCCGCTCGTGTGGATGGTCTCGGTGTCGTTGATGTCGCCCGGTGAGGCCAGCGCGTTCCCGCCTCCGCTGCTGCCGGGCCGGGTGACGTTCGCGAACTACCGGGAGCTCTTCGCGCATGCGGGCATGGGGCGCTACCTGGTCAACAGTGTCGTGCTCACGATCGTGGTGACGCTCGTGTCGTTGCTGTTCAACGTCGCGGCCGGCTACGCCTTCGCCAAGCTCCACTTCGCTGGTCGGGACCGGATCTTCAAGGTGCTCCTCGGGGCGCTCGTGATCCCCTCGCAAGTCGCCATGGTGCCGCTCTTCTTGCTGCTCAAGCATCTCGGACTCGTGAACACGTATGGCGGCGTGATTGTCCCGGCCATGGCCGGTATCTTCGGCATCTTCGTGGTGCGCCAGTACGCGCTGTCCATTCCGGACGACCTGCTCGAGGCGGCGCGCATCGATGGCGCGAACGAGTTCCGTATCTTCCGCTCGGTGATCGTGCCGGTGCTGAAGCCCATCGTCGTGACGCTCGCGGTGTTCACGTCGCTCGGCACCTGGAATGACTTCATGTGGCCGCTCATCGTGCTCAACGATAGCGAGCTCTACACGTTGCCGGTCGCGCTCGCCAGCCTGTCGCGCGAGCACGTTCAGGACAACGAGTTGATGATGGCGGGTTCCGTCCTGACGACACTTCCCGTGCTGCTCGTGTTCCTGGTGCTCCAGCGATACTACATCGAGGGCCTCACGCTCGGGAGCGTGAAGGGATGACGCGGGACGCCGCGGCAGCACGCCCACCGCGCCGCGCCACGCGCCACGTCCTGGCGGCGCTCGGCCTCGCGCTCGCCGCGTGGGGGACACCACGCCCAGCGCACCCGTCCGCCTTGCGGGTTCTCGATGGCTTCGAGGATATGTCGCCGTGGAAAGCCGTGGCGTCCGACGGCGTGCAGGCCGCGGTGCATCCGACGGACGGTGTGCGGGGGCGCGGTCTGCGCCTCGACTTCGACCTGGGCGGGACTGCGGGGTATGCGCTCGCGCGGCGCGCGCTGCCGCTCGACGTGCCGTCACACTACGAGATCACGTTCTATCTGCGCGCCGACGCGCCCGCCAACAATTTCCAGGTCAAGCTGGTGGACGCGAGCGGTGAGAACGTCTGGTGGGTCCACCGGCGTGATTTCGAGTTTCCGCGCGAGTGGCAACTCGTCAGGATCAAGAAGCGCCACATCGAATTCGCGTGGGGACCCAGCAAGGAACGCACGCTGCGCCATGCCGCCGCCATCGAGTTCGTGGTGGCGGCCGGGCGCGGTGGCGGCCGCGGCTCGGTGTATGTGAGCCAACTCGCTCTGCGCGAGCTGGCCGACGAGCCAGCCGTTCCGCCGCCCGTCGTGCAGGCTTCGTCCTGGTCGTCTGGCGCCGGCCCGTCTCTGGCAATCGACGGCTCCGTCGCGACCGCCTGGAAGAGCGACCCCGCCGCAGGCCCCGCTCAGGCATTCACCATCGACTTCCATCGGCCGCGCGAGTTCGGGGGTCTGGCCGTGCGCTGGCTCACCCGCGCGCATGCCTCCCGGTACGACGTTCAGTTCTCCGAAGACGGCGTGTGCTGGCGAACCGTACGCAGGGTGGTCGACGGCCGCGGCGGCCCCGACGCCCTGCTCCTGCCCGAAGCGGAGACGCGGTTCCTGCGCCTCGCCCTCCACGACGGCCCCGCGCGTGCGTATGGCCTGGCCGAGCTGGAGATCAAGGACCTTGCATTCGGCGCCTCACCGAACGCTTTCTTTCAGGCCGTGGCTCGCGAGTCCCCGCGCGGCACGTACCCGCGCGGCGTGTCCGGCGAGCAGACGGCCTGGACCCTCGTCGGCATCGACGGCGGCGACGAGAGCGGTCTGCTGTCCGAGGACGGTGCGCTCGAGGTCTCGAAGGGCGGGTTCTCAATCGAGCCGTTCGTCGTGGCCGATTCGCGCGTCGTCAGCTGGGCCGACGTCAAGGTAGGTCAATTCCTGGTCGATCGATATCTGCCGATTCCTGGGGTGACGTGGCGCCAGGCCCGGTGGGAATTGCGCGTGTCGGCCTTCGCGTCGGGCTCACGCGGTGACTCCCGACTGGTCGCGCGCTACGAGGTCCGGAATCTGACCGGCCAGCCCCTGCCAGTCCACCTCGTACTGGCCATGCGTCCGTTCCAGGTCAACCCCCCAGCCCAGTTCCTCAACATGGTCGGTGGCGCCAGCGCCATCCGCCACATCGAATGGGACGGCACGACGCTCTCGGTCAACTCCGATCGCAAGGTCTTCCCGTTGCGCGTGCCGGACCGCGTCGGGGCCTTCCCGTTCGATGCTGGTCCGATTCCGCGCCTGCTCAGCGCCCCCGACTGGGCTGGCCCGGCCGAGGTTCATGACGAGTTCGGTTACGCCTCGGCCGCGCTCGGCTATCACTTGACGCTGGCGCCACACGCCAGCACGACCGTGGGCGTCGTCGTGCCGCTGTCGGGGCCGCGGGTCCGTCCGGATCTCAAGGGAGAGGCGCCGACGACGTGGATGAACCGCGAGCAAGCCGCCGTCGTCGCGGCATGGCGCGAGCGCCTGCATCGCGTCTCCATCGATGTGCCCGCGCCGGGCCGGCCGTTGATCGCCGCGCTCCGCACCTCGTTGGCGCACGTACTCATCACGCGCGACGGTGCGGTGCTACGGCCGGGGACGAGATCCTACGCACGCTCGTGGATCCGTGACGGTGCGATGATCGCGGAGTCGCTGCTCCGAGTCGGCCACGCCGGCGTCGCGGCCGACTACCTGCGCTGGTACGCGCGGCACCAGTTCGCCAACGGCAAGGTTCCCTGCTGCGTCGACGAGCGCGGGGCCGATCCCGTACCCGAACACGACAGCGCCGGTGAGCTGATCTTCCTCGTCGCCGAGGTGTATCGCTACACGAACGATCGTCGGCTGCTCGAGGAGATGTGGCCGCACGTCGAGGCCGCCGCCCGGTATCTCGAGTCTCTGCGGCAATCCGAGCGCACCGACGCCAATCTGGCCTCCGCGACCCGCGCATTCTACGGGCTGCTTCCTGCGTCGATCAGTCACGAGGGCTATTCGGCCAAGCCGATGCACTCGTACTGGGACGACTTTTGGGCGCTGAAGGGCTATAACGGCGCCATCGCGATCGCGACTGCGCTGCGCCACCGCGATGCCGCGAGCCGGCTCGAGATGCAGCGCGAGGAATTTCGCCTCGATCTCGCCGCATCGCTGCGTCATGCCACCGCCGCCCACGGGATCGCGTACCTTCCCGGCTCCGCGGAGCTCGGCGATTTCGACCCCACGTCGTCGACCATCGCGATCGCGCCAGCCGGGGAGCTTCACCGTCTCCCTGCCGACCTGATCCTCGCGACGTATGAACGGTACTGGCGTGAATTCGTCGACCGGCGGGACGGCCGCGCCGCGTGGGAGGACTACACGCCATACGAGATCCGGACGGTGGGCACCTTTGTCCGCCTGGGCTGGCGCGACCGGGCGCACGAGCTCCTCGCGTTCTTCCTGGCTGGCCGTCGTCCCCCGGCATGGAACCAGTGGCCCGAGGTGGTCGGCCGCGATCCAAAGCAGCCGCGCTTCGTGGGCGACCTGCCGCACGGCTGGGTCGGCTCGGATTTCATCCGCGCGGTGCTGGATCTCTTCGCTTACGAACGAGAGGGCGACCACGCGCTCGTGCTCGCCGGTGGCGTGCCAGCGGAATGGCTCGGGGGATCCGGCGTCACGGTGAAGGACTTGCGCACGCCATATGGGCTCTTGAGGTATTCACTCAAGCAAGAAGGCGGAAGCGTCATCCTCCACGTGGCCGGCGGATCGCGTGTGCCGCCCGGCGGTTTGGCGTTCGTCTGGCCTGGCAAGCATCCGCCACCACCCGACGCCCGCGTCAATGGCAAGGCGGCGCAGTGGCACGGCTCGGAACTGCGTTTTCACGAGCTGCCGGCGAAAGTGGTCGTCCATGGAAACCCCTGAGCATGGTCGGACCCGAATGATCGAGTTTCCCCAGCACTTCCTCTGGGGCACCGCGACGTCGGCCTATCAGATCGAAGGTTCGCCTCTTGCCGACGGAGCCGGTGTCAGTATCTGGCACCGCTTCACGCACACGCCGAACCTGGTGCACGACGGGGCCACCGGTGATGTCGCCTGCGACCACTACCGGCGGTTCCTCGACGACGTCGCATTGATGCGGAGTTTCGGAACGAACGCCTATCGTTTCAGCACGTCCTGGAGCCGGGTCATGCCTCTGGGGCGAAACGCGGTGAACCCGGCGGGCCTCGACTTTTATGACCGGCTCGTCGATGCGCTGCTCGCCAACGGCATCGAGCCCATGGTGACGCTGTATCACTGGGATCTTCCGGCCGCCCTGGACGACCTGGGCGGCTGGCTCAATCCTGAGATCGCGAAGTGGTTCGCCGAGTACGCGGCGGTCGTGTTCAGGAAGCTGGACGGCCGGGTGAAGATGTGGGCGACGCTGAACGAGCCGTGGGTCGTCACCGACGGCGGCTATTTGCACGGGACGCTCGCCCCCGGCCACCGGAACCGCTTCGAGGCGCCGATCGCCACGCACCACTTGCTGCGTGCGCACGCGGAGGCGGTGAAGACGTATCGCGCCGAGGGACGTCACCGCATCGGCATCGTCGTGAATCTCGAGCCGAAATACCCCGCGTCGCATGATCCGGCGGATCGGGCCTCGGCGTTGCGCGCCGATGCCTACATGAACCGCCAGTATCTTGACCCCATCTTCCTCGGCCGTTATCCGGAGGAACTGGGCCAGATGTTCGGCGAGGCGTGGCCACAATGGCCGGCCGACGACTTCGCGCTCATCCAGCAGCCCATCGACTTCCTCGGCGTCAACTACTACACGCGCAGCGTCACGCGCTTCGATCCCCACGCCTGGCTCTTGCAGGCGTCGCCGGTGCCCCAGAAGCGCGGGACCTATACCGAGACGGGCTGGGAGGTGTTCGCGCCAGCGTTGACCGATACCCTCGTCTGGGTCAAGGGCCGTTACGGCAATCCGCCAATCTATGTCACCGAGAACGGCGCTGCGTTCTTCGATCCGCCGGCGGTCGAGGGCAACCGTCTCGCCGACCCCCTGCGCGTCGACTATCTGCGCAAGCACATCAAGGCCGTCCACGCCGCGATCGAACACGGTGTCGATGTGCGCGGATATTTCGTGTGGTCGCTACTCGACAATTTCGAGTGGCGCCTCGGCTATTCCAAGCGCTTCGGGATCGTGCACGTCGACTTCGATACCCAGAAGCGCACGCCCAAGGACAGCGCACTGTTCTACGCCGAGGTCATCGCCTCGAAGGGGCACGTGTTGAACAACCCCGCTTCGCCGGCGCCGCTCTGAGCCGCCCGCCAGCGGCAGTCGACCGGGCCGCCGCGGCTTGACGTCCTTGATCGGCGTGGGTACTTTGACATCTGTCCTCCCTCGTTGTGGGTCGTGGCGGCGCGGTCAGCGCTCGGGCATTGTATTCGATCGGCGATGACGAGATGAAGGGGAGTGGTTCGCCTTGTATTCCAGCGGGGTATCAGCGACAAGGAGTCGGCTGTTGCTGAAGCGGATCTCGCTCGCCTTGCTGGCGACGCTCGTGCTGATCACCACCGATGCGCGGGCCTTCAGCTTCGACGACGTCGCCGCCCGGGCGGCGAAACTCGCCTCCTCGACCTATCAGAAGCCGAGCGCGACCCTTCCCAAGAGCATCAAAGCGCTGAACTACGATCAGTATCGCGATATTCGATTCCGGCCCGATCGCGCGCTGTGGCGGAACACGAAGCTCCCCTTCGAGATCATGTTCTTCCATCCCGGCTGGTTCTACGAGGATCCAGTCGCGATCCGCGAGGTCGACGCCGAGGGGGAGCGAGACATCCGCTTCGATCCCGACGCGTTCGACTACGGCAGGAACAAGATCGACCGCGAGGAGCTGCGTGGGCTGGGCTTCGCCGGCTTTCGCGTCCACTTTCCGATCAACACCCCGACATACAAGGACGAAGTGCTCGTGTTCCTCGGCGCCAGCTACTTCCGGGGGCTTGGGCGGGGGCAGCGGTTCGGGCTCTCGGCGCGCGCGCTCGCCGTCGACACCGGGGAAAACACCGGTGAGGAGTTTCCACGGTTCGTGGAGTTCTGGATCGAACGCCCGCAGGCGACCGCGAAGGAGGTCACCATCTACGCGCTTCTCGATTCGCCGCGCGCGGCGGGCGCGTACCGGTTCGTCCTCAAGCCCGGTCTCACGACGGTGCTCGACGTGGACGCCAGGCTATTTCTTCGGAAGAACGTTGCCAGGCTCGGCCTGGCTCCGCTGACAAGCATGTTCTTTTTTGGCGCAAACCAGCGGTCTGCGCGCGAGGACTATCGCCCGCGGGTCCACGATTCCGATGGCCTGTCGATCCAGGCCACTGCGAAGGACTGGATCTGGCGTCCGCTTGTCAATCCCAAACGCCTGCTGGTAACCTCGTTTGCGCTAACAAACCCGCGGGGCTTCGGCCTGATGCAGCGGGGGCGGGCGTTCGGCGACTACGAGGACCTGGAGGCGCGCTACGACCTGCGACCCTCCGCATGGATCGAGCTGAAGGGACCGTGGGGTCCCGGCCGGGTGGAGTTGGTGCAGATTCCGGTGCCCGACGAGACCAACGACAACATCGTAGCATACTGGGTCCCCGATTGGCAGCCGAGGCCGAAGGAGGTCTTGCCGTACTCGTATCGCGTGCTGTGGCAGAAGGACCGGGAGATCCGGCCGCCGATCGGGTGGGTGCGCGAAACGCGGCGCGGCCGCGGCTATGTGAAGGCGGTGGACGGAAGCATCGAGCTCCACGTCGATTTCGAGGGCCCCACGCTGAGCCGGATGCCGATTGGCACGGTCGCGGACGTCACGCTGTGGATCGACCCCAACGGTGAAGTCCTGGAACGACGGATGATGCGCAACGAGGTCACGGGAGGCTGGCGCTTCGTCGTGAGGTTTCGCCGGATCGACGGCGCCAAACCGGTGGAGCTCCGGGCGCACCTGAACAACAGCAAGGAGGTCTTGTCGGAGACGTGGAGCTACATCCTGCCGCCCGAATAGATTCCGACGCCGTCCACACGTGCCGGCGTTACCTGGACCAGCTGCTCCTTCCACGGGAGCGGAAGGGGGCGCTGCTCGAGCTGGCGCAGCGGGAGGCCGCGGGGAGTCCAGCCATGGCCAAGCTGCACCATGCCCTGACCGGCGCGCCCCGTGTTGGCGATCATGCCGCCTTCGCCTCGATTCGTCGCCGGCTCGAGCTCGCCGTCCCGGGGCTCACGACGCGCGACGGTCGCACCGACGCCCACGACGGCGCCTGGGCGTTGACAATCGCTCCGCCGGTTCGCCGGACGCCCATGGCTCCGACTGGGTGGCCGGCCACGCTCGTGACGCGGATCTTCCGTGGGGGCAGGGCCCAGAGGCGCGGCCATGCCACGCTGGCGAAAGCGGCCACGGACGCGCCGGACTCATCGGACAGCCGCAACGTCACGCGAACCGCCACGATACGCCGGACGGTTTTCGCCGTCCTGGCGCTGACCCAGACGGCGGCGTTCGCGTACTACATGACCACGAGGGTCTTGCCGTATCACGGGCAACAGCCCCTGGAGCTCGCGATCCTAACCCTGTTCACGATCCTGTTCGCGTGGATCTCACTCGGATTCTGGACAGCGCTGAGCGGGTTCGTGCTCCTGTGCCTCGCCCGCGATCGCCACGCCATCACTCGATCAGTTGCGCCCGGGACCGCGATTCCGCCAGAGGCCCGCACGGCGATCATCATGCCCATTCGTAACGAGCACGTGGCGCGTGTGTTTGCGGGCATTCGGGCAGTCTACGAGTCGGTCGCCCGCACCGGCGCCCTGGGGCAGTTCGACTTCTTCATTCTCAGCGACAGCAGCGAGCCGGACACGTTGACGGCGGAACGACAGGCCTGGGTGGATCTCTGCGCGGCTGTCGAGGGCTTCGGGCGCATCTTCTATCGCTGGCGCCGCCATCGCATCAAGCGCAAGAGCGGGAACGTCGCCGACTTCTGCCGGCGCTGGGGCAGCCAGTACCGGTATATGGTCGTCCTGGATGCGGACAGCGTGATGAGCGGCGACTGCATCACGACGCTGGTGCGCCTGATGGAGGCGAACCCGAACACTGGCATTATCCAGACGGCGCCGCACGCCGCCGGGCGAGACACGCTGTTCGCGCGTATGCAGCAGTTCGCCGCCCGCGTCTACGGGCCGCTGTTCACGGCGGGTCTGCACTTCTGGCAGCTGGGCGAGTCGTATTACTGGGGTCACAACGCGATCATCAGGATCGCGCCCTTCATCCGTCACTGTGCCCTTGGGCGCCTGCCCGGGCGGGGCCCCCTCTCGGGTGAGATCCTCTCCCACGACTTCGTGGAGGCGGCGCTGATGCGCCGGGCGGGCTGGAAGGTATGGATGGCGTACGACCTGCCCGGTAGCTACGAGGAGGTACCGCCCAACGTCATCGACGAGCTGAAGCGCGACCGGCGCTGGTGCCAGGGGAACCTCATCAACTCCCACCTGTTCCTGTGGCAAGGCCTGCACCCGGCGCATCGCGCCGTGTTCATGACCGGGATCATGGCGTACGTGTCCTCGCCACTCTGGTTCCTCTCCCTGGCGCTCTCGACCGCGTTCATCGTGTTGCAGACCGTGATTGGCCCCCAGTATTTCGTCCAGGCGCGCCAGCTGTTCCCGGTGTGGCCCCAATGGGATATCAATGCGACCATCGGCTTCGTCATCGCGACAGGGGTCGTGCTGTTCACGCCCAAGATCCTCGGCGGAATGCTGGTGGTGGCGCAAGGCGCCGATCGATTCGGCGGCGTCCTCGGCGTCACGCTGAGTATGCTGCTGGAGTTGCTGTTCTCCGCCTTGCTCGCGCCGATCCGCATGCTGTTCCACACGCAGTTCATCGTGACGGCGCTCACCGGCCTGGGCGTGCACTGGAAGAGCCCGCCGCGCGAGGACGCCGAAACCACGTGGGGCGAGGGCGTCCGTTGCCACGGAGCGCATACGCTCCTCGGGGGGGCCTGGGTCGCCGCGGTCTACTGGCTGGACTCCTCGTATGCCTGGTGGCTGCTGCTGCCGGTGGTCTGCGCGCTCACGCTTTCGATCCCGATCTCCGTCTATTCAAGCCGGGTGTCCCTCGGCCGCGCGATGCGACGCGCCGGGCTGCTGCTGATTCCTGAGGAAGCGGATCCACCGAACGAACTGCGGGCCATACGCGCGTTCGCGGACGGAGCCGGCGCCGTGTCAGGATTCGTCGATGCCGTGGTGAATCCGCAGGTGAACGCAATCGCCTGTGCCGTGTCGTGTACCCACGTGAGGGTCTCCCCCCGCGCACAGTTACGTCGGCACCGTGCCGTCGCGCTCGCGGTGACGGCGGGCCCGTGGGCGCTCACCGACCGGCATAAGCTGTTTTTCCTGACAGACGCCCTGGCGCTTTCCCACCTACACTTCGAGGTTTGGACGTCGCCGGATGCGCATCCCACCTGGCTCGCCGCGTGCCTTCCCGGCAGCCGGGGCGATCAACCTGCGCTCCGCCAGGCCTCCTGAGGCCACGAAACGAGCCTCGGGCCGTTCTCCGTTCCCAAGGCACCGGAATCCGAAGGAGGCATCATGGCGGCACCGGCCTCATGAAAATAGACCCGCGCGCGGGAACGCTCGCAGAGCCGACGATGCTGGCGAACATTCCGCGCCTGATGACGGCGTACTACACGAGGCGGCCCGATCCCAAGCGGCGCGAGCAGAGAGTGGCGTTCGGAACGTCGGGCCATCGTGGCTCCGCGCTCGTGGGCTCGTTCAACGAGACCCACATTCTCGCCATCACTGAGGCCATCTGCGCATATCGGCATGCGCAGGGCATCGACGGGCCCCTGTTCCTCGGAATCGATACTCACGCCCTCTCCGAGTCGGCCTTGGGCCAGTGCTCTCGAGGTGCTCGCGGCCCACGGGGTCGACGTGATGATCGACGACCGCGATGGGTACACGCCCACGCCCGTCATCTCCTACGCGATCCTCACGTACAACCGCGGCCGGACGAGCGGCCTCGCCGACGGCATCGTCGTGACGCCCTCGCACAATCCGCCCGAGGACGGCGGCTTCAAGTACAACCCACCGCATGGCGGACCCGCCGACACCCACGTCACCGGATGGATCCAGGATCGGGCGAACGCGCTCCTCGCCGACGGTCTCGCGGGCGTGGAGCGGATCCCGTTCGAGCGAGCGCGCCGTGCGTCCACCACCCACCGCTTCGACTACAGGGGCGCGTACATCGCGGATTTGGGCAGCGTGATCGACCTGGAAGTCGTGCGCGGCGCTCGGGTCGCCCTCGCGGTCGATCCGCTGGGAGGGGCCGGGGTCGACTATTGGTCGATGATCTGTGACCGCTACCGCTTGCCGATGACGGTGGTGAGTGACGCGGTCGATCCGACGTTCGCGTTCATGACGGTCGACTGGGACGGCAAGATCCGTATGGACTGCTCGTCGCCCTATGCGATGCGGCGCCTCGTCGGGCTCAAGGATCGCTTCGACGTCGCGTGGGCGTGCGATACAGACCACGACCGGCACGGCATCGTAGCCCGGAGCGTCGGGCTCATGAATCCGAACCACTATCTCGCCGTTGCGATCTCCTACCTTTTCCGACATCGCCCCGCGTGGCCGCGGGTCGCCGGAATCGGCAAGACACTCGTGAGCAGCAGCATGATCGACCGGGTGGCCGCCCGGCTCGGGCGCTCGCTGCTGGAGGTGCCTGTCGGGTTCAAGTGGTTCGTCGACGGACTCATCGCAGCGTCGCTGGGGTTCGGGGGTGAGGAGAGCGCGGGAGCCTCGTTCCTGCGTCGCGACGGCACGGTGTGGACCACCGACAAGGACGGAATCATCCTCGGCCTCCTTTCCGCGGAGATGACCGTGGTGACGGGCCGCGACCCCGGAGAGCTCTACCGCGAGCTCACGGCGGAATACGGTGAGTGTGTCTACGCGCGCATCGACGCGCCCGCGGCTCCCGAGGAGAAGGCGCGGCTCGCCCGGCTATCGCCGGAGCAGATCACGACCTCCGAGCTGGCGGGTGAGCGGATTGCGGCGCTGCTGACGACCGCGCCGGGGAACAACGCTCCCATCGGTGGGTTGAAAGTGGTCGCTCCGAGCGGCTGGTTCGCGGTGCGGCCCTCGGGCACCGAAGATGTCTACAAGCTCTATGCGGAGAGTTTCAAGGGGAGCGACCACCTTCGCCGCATCCAGGAGGAGGCGCTGGCGATCATTCAGAACGCCCTCCGACGCGGGCCTTGAGGGAGGCGCGTAAGACCAGTCGGCCGGACGAAGATCCCGTCCTCGAGCATCGCCGTACCTTCGTTGTTGAAGTCGACGACCACGAGGTCGTCGCGCTTCACGCCGGCGTCCAGCACCTGCTTGCACTCGTGGTAGGTCATGGCCGCCGCGGCGTCGACTTTTGGTCGGTCAGCTCGCCTGCGCCGGTGGGTCCTTGAAGAAGCTGCCGGTGAAGACGACCGAGTTGGGAAAGACGACGACGCGTCCCGACGGTCGGAGCGGGTCGCCCGCCAGCTCCTGCAGCTTGATGCGCACGAAGCCGATCTCCGTAACCTCGCCGTGCACGTACCCGAAGGGCCCTTGCAGGCTCACCCGATCTCCCACGCGAATCCCGTTCGGCGCGACCATCGTGAAGTAGCCGGCGACCGCCAGGATGACGTTCTGGAGCGCGAACGCGATCCCGGCCGCGGCAAAGCCGAGCGCCGTCACCAGCGCCGTCATTTCGCTGGTGAAGTGAAAGATCAGCACCAGCGCGACGGCGACCGTCACGACGACGCTCCGAACGGTCAGGAGCAGCCGCCGGCGCGTTGCGTCCGTCACATAGCGGGTCACCCCCACCCGCCACAGCACTCCGCCGACGAAGACGACGGCGAGCGCGACGACGACCCCGACGAGGTCCAGCGCCAGGCCCTGGAGCGCCTGGCGGGACTCACGGTCGATCACCTCATTCCAGCCCTTGAGATCGGCGGCGTACCGGCGGGCGAGCGCGGACTCCTCCCGCAACGGCAACACGACCGCCGCCAGGAGCTTCTGGCGCTCGAGCAAGTCACGAAATTCGCGATGACTGTCCTTCAACGATATCCCGGAGTCCGTGGGATCCTTCGCCAGCACTCCCAACCTGGCGATGATCGGCTTGATGCTCGCCCGGACGGCGGTGATATCGTCGTCCACGCCGCGCACCAAGTCGTTGGTCGCCGCCTCCAGCTCGTCGAGGTTGCTGCGGTTCCTCTGCACGGCGAGCAGACGCTGGACCATCGCCCACGTGCCCGAGGTGGCCGGCTGCGGTGGCGCTGCGGAGACCGGCGGCGCCGCAGTCGGCGTACGCAGCTCGGGCACGGCTGCCTGGAGCGCCTCGATCTGGTGCTCGAGATCGTCGTCGGAACCAGAACGAGACGACTCGAGCTCTCGCAGCTGGGTGAGAAATGCGAGGCGGGCTCGGTCGAGCTCGAGTCGGTTGTTCGCGGCGACGGACGCCCGTTCCAGCGCCGGTCGTTGCCCGGGCGCGGCCTCGCGAAGGCGGGCCCGAAGGCTCGCGACCTCCTGCTCGCCCTGCCGGACGGTCGCTTCGAGCTTCACCCGCCTCTCGCCACGACGCCCGTCCGCGCTCGCCGGAGCGCCGGTCTCCCGGCCGAGTAGCGCGGCCTGCGCACGCGCGGTGTCGAACGCGCGGCCGAGAAGACGCACAGCGGTCTGCTCGTCGGTGCTGGCGAAGACGCCGGTGCCATCGATGGATCGCATGACGATCCGGGCCTGGCGATACCAGGCCATCGCCCGATTCAGCGACGCCAGCACCTGCTCTGGGGAACGCGGGGAGCCATGACTCACCGTCGACCGCGCGTCCGACGCCGCCTTGGGCTTCTCCTCGTCAGCGCGCGCTCCTGACAGCGCGATCGTTCCGACCGTCGCCCCCAGGGCGATCAGCGCGACCAACAGTCGACCCGACGTCGTCCGCGTCGATAGCATCTCTTTGCAGCTTACGACCTCGATCGGGGCTGGCGCCACCGACCGTTGGTTCGGCTCCCCGGCCGGCTCAGCCCTCTCGGCGTGGCATCGCGACCGTTCAGCCCCCACCCAGAGGGGGACCGAGGGCGTCTATCGTGGCCCGTACCTTTCAGTCGACATGCGCACCGTCCTGGGGCACGGGGTGGGGCCCGCGGAGCCCGAGCGCCGCGCGCGTACGGAGCGTGGCCCGCCCCACCGCCACACGGAAGCGCTCCATGTAGAGATAGATGACCGGCGTCGTGTAGAGCGTGAGCAGCTGGCTCAACAGGAGGCCGCCGACGACGGTGATGCCGAGCGGGCGGCGAAGCTCGGAGCCCGTGCCCGTCCCGAGCGCCAGTGGCAGCGCGCCCAGGAGCGCGGCCATCGTCGTCATTAGAATTGGCCGGAACCGCCGGAGACACGCCTGGTGGACGGCGTCCCTGGCGCCGAGGCCGTGGTTGCGCTCGAGGTCGAGCGCGACGTCGATCACCATGATCGCGTTTTTCTTCACGATGCCGATTAACAAGATTATTCCGATCATCGCGATGACCGAGAGATCCATCCCGCAGATCAGCAGCGCGAGTAGCGCGCCGACACCGGCCGACGGCAGCGTGGAGAGGATCGTGACCGGGTGAATCAGGCTCTCGTAGAGGACGCCCAGGACGATGTAAACCGTGATTAGCGCCGCCAGGATGAGCAGCGGCTGGTTGGCGAGCGCGGCCTGGAAGGCCTGCGCCGTGCCCGTGAACTTCCCGCTGATGTTGGTCGGGAAGCCCATCTTCCGCTCCGAGGCGTCGATGGCCTTGACGGCGTCGCCGAGCGCCACGTTCGGCGCCAGGTTGAAGAACACGGTGACCGAGGGGAACAGTCCCTGGTGGTTCACCTGGATGGGACCGGTGCCCATCTGGAACTTCGTGACGGCGGTCAACGGCACGGTCTGGCCGGTGGTCGACCGCACGTAGATGTTCGAGAGCGCGTCGGGGCGCTCCCAGTAGCGCGGCTCGAGCTCCATCACCACGTGGTACTGGTTCAGCGACGTGTAGATGGTCGACACCTGGCGCTGCCCGAACGCGTCGTAGAGCGTCTCGTCGATCATCCGTGTGCTGACGCCGAGCCGCGCGGCCGTCGCGCGGTCGATGACGATCGGCACCTCGAGGCCTCGATTCTGCTGATCGCTGCTGACGTCGCGCAGCTCGGGCATCTCCCGCATGGCACGGACCAGGCGCGGCGCCCACGTATTCAGCTCCTCCAGGTTGTCGCTCTGCAGGGTGAACTGGTACTGCGCGTTGCTGGATCGTCCGCCGAGGCGCACGTCCTGCACGGCCTGGAGATAGAGCGTGGCCCCCGGCACCTGCGCGAGCTTCGGCCTGAGACGCGTGATGACCGCGTCGGCGGAGATCTTTCGCTCCTCGCGAGGCTTCAGCGAGATGAAGCCGCGGCCGGTGTTCGCGGTCGTGCCGCGCCCGCCACCGCCGCCCGTGAACAGGGTCACCGTGTCGACCGCGGGATCGGATTTCAAGATTTCCGCGTACCGCATCATCTTCTCGTGGACGGCCGCGAACGAGACGTCCTGCTGAGCCACGATGTTGGCGGCGAGCCGTCCGTTGTCCTGCTGGGGGAAGAAGCCCTTCGGCACGATGTTGAAAAGGTAGACGTTCACTGCGAAGGAGGCGAGGAAGATGGTCATCGTGACCGCGGGATGCCGCAGCGCGACGGTCAGCGTCCGGTCGTACAGGTGCGTGATGGCCTCGAAGATCCGCTCGCCCAGCATCGCGAGGCGCGGGCGGTGCCGCGGGTCTTGAGGCCGGAGCAGGAGGGCGCACATCATCGGCGTCGTCGTGAGCGAGATCGCCAGCGACACGAGGACCGCAACCGAAAGCACCACCGCGAACTCGCGGAAGAGACGCCCCACGATCCCGCCCATCAGGAGGATGGGGATGAACACCGCCACGAGCGAGATGCTCATCGACAGCACCGTGAAGCCGATCTCCTTGGCGCCGGTCAGTGTCGCCTCGAGCACCGAGGCACCGCGCTCGATGTGGCGCATGACGTTCTCGACCACGACGATGGCATCGTCGACGACGAAGCCGGTGGCGACGGTGAGCGCCATCAGCGAGAGGTTGTCGATGCTGTACCCGACCAGATACATGATCGCGAAGGTGCCGATCAGCGAGACGGGCACCACGACGCCGGGGATGATGGTCGCGCGGACGTTTCTGAGGAAGACGAAGACGACGAGCACGACGAGGCCGATCGAGATCAGGAGCGCCTCTTCGACGTTCTTGACGGACGCTCGGATCGTCACGGTCTGGTCGAGCACGGGCCTGAGCACGACCTCCGCCGGCACGAGCGCGCGAAGGTATGGCAGCTCGGCTCGAATCCGGTCGACGGTCTCGATGATGTTGACGCCGGGCTGGCGGAAGATGACGAGGACGACGGCGGTCTCGCCGTTGGACACCGCGCCGGCGCGGAGGTCCTCGACGGCACCGTGCACTCGGGCCACGTCGATCAGACGCACGGGCGCGCCGTTCCGCCAGGCCACGATCAAGGGCTCGTAGCGCGCCGGCTCGCGCAGCTGGTCCGTGGCGTTGATCTCCCAGGTGAACCGGCCGTCGTCGAGCTGGCCCTTGGGGCGGTTGACGTTCGCGGCCGCGAGCGCCTGGCGGACCTCGTCGAGGCCGATGCCGTAGCGCGCGAGCGCCATCGGATTCAGGTCCACGCGGACGGCCGGCAAGGAGCTGCCGCCGATGAAGATCCGCCCGACGCCTTCGAGCCGCGCGATCTTCTGTTGCAGGATCGTGGAGGCGATGTCGTACATCCGTCCCTTGTCCACGGTCTTCGAGGTGAGCGCCAGGATCAGGATCGGCGCGTCGGCCGGGTTCACCTTCTGGTACGTGGGCAGGCTCGGCAGATTCGGCGGGAGCTGACCGGCGGCCGCGGCGATCGCCGACTGGACGTCCCGCGCGGCGCCGTTGATGTCACGCGCCAGGTCGAACTGCAGCGCGATCGTCGTGGCGCCGAGGAAGCTGACGGACGTCATCTCCGTCACGCCAGCGATGCGCCCGAACTGGCGCTCGAGGGGCGTGGCGACGGCGGACGCCATCGTCGCGGGGCTCGCGCCGGGCAGACCCGCGACGACCGAGATCGTCGGGAAGTCCACTTGTGGCAGCGGCGCGACCGGGAGGAGCCGGAACGACATCGCCCCCGCGATGACCAGCGCGATGGTTATCAAGGTCGTGCCGACGGGCCGGCGAACGAACGGGCTGGACAGGCTCACGGCGTGGTCACCGGCTGACCGGCGCGGCTGCGCTCGGGCGCGCGACGGCGCGCGAGCCGTTCGGCGAGGCGGTCGAACGCCAGATAGATGACCGGCGTGGTGTAGAGCGTGAGCACCTGGCTCACGATGAGCCCGCCCACGATGGCGACGCCCAGCGGCTCGCGGAGCTCGGAGCCCACGCCGTGCCCGAATGCCAGCGGAACGCCGCCCAGCAGCGCCGCCATCGTCGTCATGATGATCGGACGGAAGCGGAGGAGCGAGGCCTGCTCGATCGCCTCGCGCGCCGGGCGCCCCTGGGAACGTTGCGTGTCGAGCGCGAAGTCGATCATCATGATCGCGTTCTTCATGACGATACCGATCAAGAGAATGATGCCGATCAGCGCGATGACGGAGAGGTCGAGGCGCACGAGGAGGAGCGCCAGCAACGCCCCGAGCCCCGCCGAGGGCAAGGTGGAGAGGATCGTGATCGGGTGGATCCAGCTCTCGTACAGCACGCCGAGCACGATGTAGACGGTGACGATCGCCGCCAGGATCAGGAGCGGCTGGTTGGCCAGGGACGCCTGGAACGCGCGCGCCGCGCCCTGGAACCCCGTCTGGATGCTCGGCGGCAGGCCGATCTCGCGCGTGATCCGGTCGATCGACTTCACGGCGGCGCCCAGCGAGACGCCGGGTGCCAGGTTGAAGGAGACTGTCACGGCCGGAAACTGGCCCTGGTGGCTCACGGCGAGCGCGGTGGCGTGCTGCTCGATGGTGGCCAGTGTCGACAGCGGCACCTGGCCGCCGGCAGCCGATCGTAAGTACACCCGATCCAGCACGGACGGATCCACACGGAACTCCGGCAGAACCTCGAGCACCACTCGATACTGGTTCAGCTGCGTGAAGACGGTGGAGATCTGGCGCTGGCCGAACGCGTTGTAGAGCGCGTCGTCGATCAT
Source organism: Candidatus Rokuibacteriota bacterium (assembly GCA_023249095.1). Taxonomy (GTDB): domain Bacteria; phylum Methylomirabilota; class Methylomirabilia; order Rokubacteriales; family CSP1-6; genus AR31. Next base: position 17,898 of record JAHFDK010000034.1, read on the forward strand.
CTGGGGCGTGATGCCGAGCCGCGAGGCGGTGGCGCGGTCGATCTGCACCCTCGCTTGCAAGCCCTGGTCGAGCTGGTCCGTCGCCACGTCGTGCAATTCAGGCAGCTCCCGAAGGCGCGCCACGAATTTCGGCGCCCAGGCGCGCAGCTCCGCCTCGTCCGGATCCTCGAGGCTGTACTGGAACTGCGTCCGACTGACGCGATTCTCGACGGTCAGGTCCTGGACGGGCTGGAGGTAGAGCGTGATTCCGTCGACCTGCGCCAGCGCCTGACGCAGCCGGCTGATCACGTCGCCGACGCTCTCGCCCCGTTCGCCGAGCGGCTTCAAGGTGATCTGGATGCGGCCGCTGTTGAGCGTCGTGTTCGTGCCGTCGATGCCGATGAATGACGAGATGCTGGCGACGGCCTCATCTTGCAGGATCACGCGGCCGAGCGCCCGCTGACGCTCAGCCATCGCGTCGAACGAGATGTTCTGCGGCGCCTCGGAGATGCCGAGGATGACACCCGTGTCCTGGATCGGGAACAACCCCTTCGGCACGAACAAGTAGAGCATGAGCGTCAGGGCCAGGGTGCCGATGGCGACGATCAGCGTGCCCGTCTGATGTCCGAGCACCCAGCGCAAGGTGTGGCCGTAGAAGGCGACCAGATTGTCGAACTGCCGCTCCGCGGCGCGCGCGAAGGCGCCGGGCCGACGGTCGGCCACCGGCTTGAGCAGCTTCGCGCAGAGCATCGGCGTGAGCGTCAGCGAGACGACCGCCGACACGAGGATGGCGGCCGAGAGCGTCAGCGCGAACTCACGGAACAACCGGCCGACGATGTCGCCCATGAAGAGCAGCGGGATCAGCACGGCGATCAGCGATACGGTCAACGACAGGATCGTGAAGCCGATCTGGCTCGAGCCGACGAAGGCGGCTTGCAGCGGCGGCTCGCCCTCCTCGATGTAGCGGCTGATGTTTTCGATCATCACGACCGCGTCGTCCACGACGAAGCCGGTGGAGATCGTCAGCGCCATCAGCGAGAGGTTGTTGAGGCTGAAACCGAGCAGGTACATCACCGCGAACGTTCCCACGATGGACACCGGCACCGTGATGCCCGGGATGAACGTCGCCGCGGCGCTCCGGAGGAACACGAAGATGACGAGGACGACCAGGACGATGGCCAGCAGCAGCTCGAACTGCACGTCGTGCACGGAGGCGCGGATGGTCGTCGTGCGATCGGTCAGCACGGTGACCTGCACCGCCGTCGGCAGGGCGCTCTGGAGTTGCGGTAAGAGCCGCTTGACGCGGTCGACCACCTCGATCAGGTTGGCGCCGGGCTGCCGCTGGATGTTGACGATGATCGCCGGCTGGTCGCCCATCCACGCGGCCTGTCGGATGTTCTCGGCGCCGTCGATCACCTCGGCCACGTCCGAGAGCAGGAGCGGCGCGTTGTTACGGTAGGCGATCACGAGCGCTCGATATTGATGGCTCTGGTGGATCTGGTCGTTGGCCGCGATCGTGAACGATTGGAGCGGCCCGTCGAGGCTGCCCTTCGCCTGATTGACGTTGGCCGCCGCGACGGCGGTGCGCACGTCCTCCATGGTCAACCCGTTCGCGGCGAGCCGGGCCGGGTTCACCTGGATGCGCACCGCCGGCTTTTGACCGCCCGACAAGGTGACGAGGCCCACGCCGGGCAGCTGCGCGATCTTCTGCACCAGCCGCGTGTCGACGAGGTCCTCGACGGCCGTGAGCCGTAGCGACTGCGACGTCACGCCGAGCGTCAGCACCGGCGCGTCGGCCGGGTTGACCTTGTTGTACACGGGAGGGTTCGGGAGGTCACGGGGCAGGAACGTGGCGGCCGCGTTGATGGCCGCCTGCACCTGTTGCTCGGCGACGTCGATGGAGAGCGCCAGATCGAACTGCAGGGTCACGATCGATGAGCCGCTCGAGCTGATCGACGTCATCTGCTTGAGGCCCGGCAGCTGGCCGAATTGCCGCTCGAGTGGCGCCGTGACGCCCGAGGCCATGACGTCGGGGCTCGCCCCCGGATAGAACGTGACGACCTGGATCGTCGGGTAGTCGACCTGCGGGAGCGCCGCGACGGGCAACTGGCGATACGCCACGATGCCGGCCAGCACGATCGCCGCCGTCAGGAGCGACGTCGCCACGGGCCGGACGATGAACTGGCGGGAGAGGTTCACGCTCCCGGCCGGGGAGGGCGCGGCGCCGTGTTCGGCGTACCGGCGGCGCCGGGCGTCGCCGGCGCGCCGGCAGGGCCCACCTTGCGCACGGTCGGCTCGACGCGCGTGCCGTCCTGAACCTTCTCCGCGCCGTCCACGACGAGCGCCTCGCTGTCCGCGACGCCGGCGCGGATCGCGATGACCCCGGCTTCGCTCGGCCCCAGCTGCACCCGGCGCATCTGGACGACCTTGTCCGGCTTGACCACGTAGACGTAGGCACCCTGTGGACCGCGCTGGATCGCCTCCGCGGGCGCGAGGACCGTGTCGTGCAGCACGTCGATGAGCACGCGGGCGTTCACGAACTGGTTTGGGTACAGCGCTCCGTCCGTGTTCCCGAACGACGCCTTCAGACGCACGGTGCCGGTGGCCGGATCGATCTGGTTGTCGATCGCCACCAGAGTTCCCGTCGCGATCTTCGTTCGGCCCTCACGATCGTACGCATCGACGGGCACCTTGTTGCCCGTGCGGAAGCGCCGCAGGACCGGCTGCAGGCTGTCTTCGGGCACGCTGAACACGAGCGCGATCGGCTCGAGCTGGGCGATGACGACGAGGCCGCCCGTGTCGGACGCCTTGACGACGTTGCCCGGGTCGACCAACCGCAGGCCGACGCGGCCGGTGATCGGCGCCGTGATCCGGCAGTACGTGAGCTGCAGCTTGATCGCGTCGATCTGCCCCACGTTCATCTTGATGGACGCTTCGGCCTGGTTGACGATCATCTGCTGCGTGTCCAGCTGCTGCCGGGCGATCATTTCCTGCTGCGCCAACCGCTGATAGCGCTCGAGATCGAGGCGCGTGTTCGCGAGGTTGGCCTGGTCGCGCGCGAGCTGCCCCTCCGCTTGCGTGAGCTGCGCCTGGAAGGGGCGGGGATCGATCTCGGCCAGCAAATCGCCGGCGTGGACGACCTGGCCCTCCGCGAAGTGCGTCTTCATGAGCTGGCCGTCGACGCGGCTCTTGACCGTGACGATGCTGAGCGGGGTGACCGAGCCGAGCGCCGTGAGGTAGACGCTCAGGTCGCCGGTGCGGACGGGTGTGACGACCACCGGAACCGGTCGCGTCGGCTGTCCCGCAGCACTGCCACCGGTGGCCTTGGCCTGCTGCTGCGTCCTGGCCTGCCGACCGTTGGCGATCCAGGCGCCGGCGACGACCAGGCACGCGAGGCCCACGAAGATGACCCAGATGCGACTGCGGCCACGACCCTCCCGAGTTTCCGGATCTCCTTCGCTGTCTCCCTGCACGCAGGCTCCCTCCTCGTGCCGGCCATCCCCGCCTCGCGCAGTATGTCCACGAGCTTGACAGAGGGGGGGGTGGTCATGGTCGCGTGACTCGCTCCAGCGAATACCGCTGCGCTCATTCTGTCACGTCGCCAGCATACCGCGAATCACACGAAGATGCGCATCGTCGACGGCCTATCCGCCGACCCGTACACGACGAAGACAGCCGCCCTCGGGGGGCGCGCACACGTCATACGTGACAGCGAAGAGGGCCGGCGGTGAACCGGCCCTCGGTCTCCTGCCCTGGTGGTCGCTCGGTGAGCGAGGCGAAGCCTACCGCCGCGCGCTCGTCGGCGGCACGATTCCGTTCATCCGCAGATAGACCACGAGCTGGCCGTGGTGGTTGCGGATCTGGTACAGCGGGCCCTGCCAGAACGTGGCGCGGGTGACCGTGCGGTCGCCGAACGGGAACTTCACGGGCTCGAGGAGCTGGGCGTCGGTCAGCGGCGTGATCATCTCCTGCGCGCTCTGGAACGTCTTCTTCAGGAGGCCGATGACCTCGGGCTTCGCCATCGCGCCGTGATGGGCGGCTTCCGTCTTGGTGCCCTTGGCGGTGTCGATGAAGCGCTGGGAGATGCCGGCGACGTGCACGAGCTGGTCGCCGAAGCTCGCGACCTCGGGCGTCGGCTTGTAGCCGTACTTCTCAGCGGGCATCACTTCCGCGACGTCGAGGATCTCGGTGGCGGCGCGCTGGAAGCTCGCCGCGAGCTCCTTGGCCAGGCTCGGCGCCGGCGTCTGGGCCGAGAGCAGCGAGGGCACGGCGGCTGCGACGACGGCGAAGAATACCACGCACGCGTAGGTCAGGGTTTTCATGGTCGCCTCCCGGCGAGATTCATCCCACAGCGTTCACTCCTGGTCAAGGTGACCGTGCCCCGCGCGCGTGCGTGGGTCGTCACCGGCACAACCGGCGGTAGAGTGCTTCGTAGCGCGGCACGATGACCTCGGCGGAGAACCGCTCGCGCGCGCGCGCCCGCGCGGCGCGCCCGAGGGCGTGGCGTCGCCGCTCGTCGTGGATCAAAGCCTCCAGCGCCTTGGTGAGCGCGGCGACGTCGCCGGACGGCACGAGCAGGCCACTCTCGTTGTCCTCCACCACCTCCGGGATACCGCCCACGCGCGTGGAGACGCTCGGGCAGCCGAAGCACATGGCTTCGAGAATGCTGAGGCAGAAGCTTTCGGCGTCGGATGTGTAGAGGCCGATGTCGGCGATTTGAAGATACTCCTCGATGGCGTGGACCTTCTCGCGGACGATCACGCAGTCGGCCAGGCCGAGGCGCCGCACGTCGCCGGCGAACGGCGCGAACGCCTCGCCGGCGAGGATGAGGAGCTTGAAGGCCTCGCGGGGGCGCACGCGCGCGGCGGTCTCCAGCAGGAGGTCGACACGCTTGCCATGGCGCAGGTTGGACGAGTGCACCACCACCACTTCGTCGCCGAGGCCGAGCTCGCGGCGGACGGCTTCGGGCGAGCGGGTGGGCGGGCGCGGAGCGAAGAAGTTGTGGATGACCTCGATCGGGCCGTCGAAGTCGAGCACACGCTGGGTTTCGCGCTTGAGCGACTCGGACACGGCGGTGACCGCGTCCGACGAGGTCAGCGCGTGCTTGATGGCGGGCGCGTAGCCGGCGTCGTGGCCGAGCAACGTCGTGTCCGTGCCGTGCAGCGTCGTGACGACGCGGGGCTGCTGGCCGGGCGGGAGCATCGCGCGCGCGAGGATCGCGGCGGTGGCGTGAGGCACGGCGTAGTGGACGTGGAGCACGTCGAGGCGGTGGTCGTGGCTCACCTCGGCCATGCGCACGGAGAGCGGCAGGGTATAGTCGGGGAACCGGAACAGCTCGTACTCGTTGATCGCGACGGGATGGAAGTGCAGGCGCGGTGCGTCCGAGGGCAGGCGGAACGGACGCTCGTAGGCGATGAAATGCACGTCGTGCCCGCGCGCCGCCAGGTCCTCGCCGAGCGCGGTCGCCAGCACACCGCTGCCGCCGACCGACGGGTAGCAGGTGATGCCGACGCGCAGCGTGTCCGCAGCCATCTCAGAGACCGTGCGCGACGGCGGGCAGCATGTCAGCCCGACAGCTCCGTGAATGCTTCATCCCATCGCTCGATGTCCTCCCGTCGCACGTACGCGATCTCCGGGGCGTCCTGGGGCCGAAGATACGCCTGCTCGCCCGCGCCCGTCACGTAGTGCGTGCAGTGGATCACCGACTGCATCCACCGGAGCCGCGTGTCCCGCGTCGGGCTGATCTGCTCCTTCCCGAAGCCGGAGGCCGCCGCCGGCAGCGAGAGGAACGAATCGCCGCCCTCGTGCAGGTACAGCGCGCCGTCGCGCGCGCGTGCTCGCACGATCTCGCCCTCGTACGCCACATCGACGAAGAAGTCGTCCACGTCGCACGCGCGGCGCCGCACCTCCGGATCGCCCGAGCGCACGACGTCCACGCCGGCGATCAGGCCCATCCGGCGGTACATCTCGAGACAGAAGTCGGCCACCGTCTCCGCCGACGTCTTGCGGAACAGGTCGATGACGGGATGGTCCACGTAGTTCGTGAGCTGCCCCAGCGTCCTGGCGTGCCAGTCGGCGGCGATGCGCTTGGCGTAGAGCGGGGAGAACTTGCGCTGGAGTTTGCTGACGACGGCGAAGTTCAGGTGCGCGGGCCGGCCTGTCGCGCGATGGCGCAGGATCGTGCGTGTCTCGCGTGGATCGTGGTCGCTGTCGTGGCAGAAATACACGACGCGCCCGCCGATCTCCGCCTGCAGGCGTCGCGCGGTCCGGATCTTGGCCACGAGGAACCGCCGTGGGAAGAAGCCGCAGGGCTGCTGGCCGAACGCGATGACTGGCGCCGCGCTCATCCGTCCACGTGGGGGGCCCCGACATGGCCCCCCACGCCCCCCAGCGCTCGGGGCGCCCCGGGAAACCCGGGGCGCCCCTCGATCCGGCGCGCGCTCATCCGGCGCGGCCCTCGGCGGCGCGGGCGCGCGGCGGCAGGACCGCCTGCAGCGCCACGCTGAAGGCGATGCACGCGGCGCAGCCGATGAGGTTGTACCAGAGGTAGCCGATGTTGAGCGAGAAGTACATCACGATCACGAGGGCCTGCGCGGTCACGGCCGCGAAGAACACCGCGCTGCCGCCCACGCGGCGGAGGAAGAATGCCACCATGAAGAGACCGAGCAGGACGCCGTAGAAGATCGAGCCGAGGATGTTGATGGCCTCGATGAGGTTCTCCGCGAAGCCGGCGAAGAGCGCGAACGCCACCGCGAAGACGCCCCACAGCGCCGTGAAGCGTCGCGCCACGCGCATGTTGCGCGCCTCGTCGGCGGCGGCGAGCGGACGGAAGTGGCGCCAGAAATCGATCGTCGTCGTGGTGCCGAGCGCGGCGAGCTCGGAGGCCTTCGATGACAGCGCGGCCGCGAACATCACCGCCACCAGCAGGCCCACCGCCCCGTGCGGCAGCTGCGTCAGGATGAACGTGATGAAGACGTAGTCGGAGTCCTTGGTCTTGGCGCGCGGGTCGGCGGCCACGAGGGCGGCCTTGGCCTCGGCGCGGATCGTGTCGGTGCGATGGCTGGCCGCGACCATGGCGGCCCGCGCGCTCGCTTCCCGCGTGGTGTCGTCCGACGCGCGGGCCTGGAGCCACGCGCGAATCGCGGACTGGCTCTGCGCGACGGCGCTGGCGTGCTCGGCCTCGATGGCGCGGAACCGACCGTCCTGCGCGTGGCGGCGCCACTCCGTCTGGTTGAAGAACACCGGGTGCGGCGCGAACTGGTAGAAGACGAACAGGAGCGCGCCCAGCAACAGGATGACGAACTGCATCGGGATCTTCAGCACGGCGTTGAACATCAGGCCCAGGCGGCCCTCGCGCAGGGAGGCGCCGCCGATGTAGCGCTGCACCTGCGACTGGTCGGTGCCGAAGTACGCGAGCGAGAGGAACAACCCGCCGAACACGCCGGTCCACACCGTGTAGCGCCGGCTCGGATCGAGCGAGAAGTCCACCGCCTGCAGCTTGCCCAGCGCGCCGGCCACGGACGCGGCGCCGATGAACCCGAGGCCGTCGGGCAGCCGGACCAGCAGCACGACCATGGCCGTCACCATGCCGGCCGAGATCACCGCCATCTGCCACTTGTGGGTCAGGGCCACGGCCTCGCTGCCGCCGGTGACCGTGTAGACGATCACGAGCAGCCCGGTGAACACGATGACGAGGTCGAGCGGCCAGCCGAGCACCGTGGAGATGATGATCGCGGGCGCGTAGATCGTCACCCCGGTGGCGAGGCCGCGCTGCAGCAGGAAGAGGCCGGCGCCGAGCAGCCGCGTCTTCTCGTCGAACCGCTGGCCGAGGAACTCGTAGGCTGTGTAGACGTTGAGCCGCCGGTACATGGGCAAGAACACGGCGCACACGATGATGAGCGCCAGCGGCAGGCCGAAGTAGTTCTGCACGAAGCCGATGCCGCTCTCGAAGCCCTGGCCCGGGATCGAGAGGAACGTGATCGCGCTTGCCTGCGTGGCCATCACGCTGACGCCGATCGTGCCCCAGCCGGTTGACGTGTTGCCGCGCAGGTACGTGCTGAGGCTCCGCACGTGGCGCGTGCGCCAGGAGCCGTACGCGGCGATGCCCACGATGGTGCCGAGCAGCACGACCCAGTCGGCAACGTTCACGAGAAGATGCCCGTGAACACGGACAATAGGATCACCACGAGCAGAAACCACCCGAAGACGAGCAGGTAGACGCCGCGCCAGGTGCCGAACCCGGGGACGCCGGGCGGCTCGGCCTCGGAGCGTTCGTCGGGGCGCGGCGCGGGCGTCACTTGCCCAGCGAGACGAGATTCGCGAACAGCCGATACGCGCCGGGGACTGCTTCGGGGAGCTGGCGGAACCACGCCAGGCTGGTATAGACGAAGTATCCCTGGCCGTGCCGCGCCGCGAGCAGGCCGCCCTTGAGCAGCATCTCCCCGGCGTCGCCGAACGCGAGGATCGCTGTGAAGCGCTCGTCCCACTGATCGGGGAAGTAGAGACCGCGCTCCTGCACCCAGCCCTCGAAGTCCGCCGCAGTGATGCGATTCGGCGTGGTCAGCACGGGATGCTCGGGCGCCAGGATCGTCACCGGCGCGTGCTCGTCGGTCACGCGGTCGCGCGAGAGGCGCAGGTGGAACGGCGCGAGCCAGCCCTCGCGCAGGCCGTCCAGCGTGTTGTACTGGGCGACGACCGTGCCGCCCGCCTCGACGTAGGCGAACAGCGCGGGCAGGCGCTCGGCGAGATCCGTCCTCACGTTGAAGGCGCGGATGCCGATGACCACCGCGTCGAGGCCGCGCAGCCGTTCCGGCGTGAGGTCGGCGCCGGTCAGCGACGTGACCTCGTATCCCATCTGCTCCAGGGCGGCGGCCACGTCGTCGCCGGCGCCCGGCAGGTAGCCGACGTGGCGGCCGCGAGTCGCCAGCTCGAGCGACACCGCCCTGGCGCGCGCCGGGGGCTGCAGGAGCTGGAGCGGCAGGTGATCGTAGCGAACCTCGACGCGCTGCTGGTTGAAGCGCCGGCCGTTGATCTCCACGCTCGCGCCGAGCGGCGCGGTCGCGAGCTGCGCCGGCGCGGTCACGGTGAAGGTGAAGCGCGCGTGCTCGCCAGGGGCGGCGAGTCGAAACGGCTGCGAGGCCGGCGTCGCGGTCCAGCCGGCCGGCGTGTCGAGCCGCACGGTGCCGGCGGCGCGCGCGCGGGCGGCGGTGAGCTCAACCGTCACCGGGCGCGCGGCGCCGGGCGCGAAAAGCCGCACGCCCGCGATGAACCGCAACGAGACCGGCGCGATGACCTCCAGCCGCCGGCGCAGCGCGGGCTTGGCGGGATCCGCGGCCGGCATCGGCTCGCCGGCGATCACCAGCGTCTGCCCGCCGACGTCGAAGACGTACTCGAGTGGGAACGTGGGCGGGTTCTCGGCGCGGCCGATGAGCGACGGATCGTCCACGTTGAACAGCCCGGCCGTGCCCTCCGAGCGCAGCCAGTACGGCTGGCTCGGCGGCGTGCTCGCGGGCACGACCTGGGAGGTCTCGCGAACGACCGGCCGGTTCGGGCGCAGCTCAGCGGCCTTGTTGATCGCGCGGTGCGCGCTCGGGTACCGCACCGCCGTCCAGCGCACGGGGATGCGCGAGCGCACGACGGCCGTGTGGCGCAGCTTCAAGGTCTCGCCGGGCACGACCTCGGCGCGATCCACCACGGTGTCGACCTCGAGGCCGAGGCACGCCTGGAGGATCCGATCGAGCTGCTCGCGCTTGTCGCTCACGATGGGATCCGCGGGGAGCGCGGCGAGCAGGCGGCGGATCGCGAGGAGCGCGGTCACGCGAGCGGCCGCGTCCTGCGCGTTGAACTTCGCGATCGCCTCGTCGATCGACCGCGCGATCTCGGCGCCGCCCGGCACGCGGTTCCACGTCGTGTCCACGTCGTCGAGGAGATCGTTCGTCGCCGCATCGCCGGCGAGCAGCACGAACGGCTCGATCCGCGAGCCCTCGTTCACGCGCGGGCCGCCGATGCCGAAGCCCTGCGTCTTGTGCATGCCACGGCTGCGGGCGGCGATCGACGCGAACGACTCGCCCGACACCGGATCCCGGCCCCCGACCTCGACCTTCACCACGCCCGGACCATCCGGCACGTTCGCGGGCGAGCCCGCGACGGCCATGCCGGCGCCCGGATTCGCCGCGGCGGCGCCCAGGCCGACGTTGTGGACGATGCGCCGCGCTTGCCAGGGCCTGAGCTCGCGGAGCTGCTCGGGAAACGCCGCGGGGTCGGCGGCGAGCCTGAACGCTTCGACGGCGAGCACGGCGGACGCGGTGTGATGACCGTGCGTGGGCGCGGGCTTCGGGGAGAACCGCGTGATGATCACGTCCGGGCGGAACTCGCGGATCACGCGCACGATGTCGCCGAGGACGCCCTGCCGGTCCCAGACGCTCAGCGTCTCCTCGGAGTTCTTCGAGTAGCCGAAGTCCTTCGCGCGGGTGAAGTACTGCCGCCCGCCGTCCAGGCGGCGCGCCGCGAGCAGCTCCTGCGTGCGCGCCACGCCGAGCGCCTCGCCGAGCTGGGGACCGAGCAGGTTCTGTCCGCCGTCGCCGCGGGTGAGCGAGAGATAGGCCGTCCGGTATCCGCGGCCGCGCGCCAGGTAGGTGATGGCCTGCGTGTTCTCGTCGTCTGGATGGGCGGCGACGTAGAGCACGCTGCCCATGGTGGCGAAGCTGCGCAGCTGCTGCAGGATCGCGGGCCCCGTCGGTGGCTCGGCGGCGTGGCCGACGTCGGAGGAGCCCGCCACGATGGCCACGCCGAGGGCGGCCCAGAACGGTACGGTCCAGAGGGTGTCGCGCAGGAGCACGGAGGACGTCATCGGCGGCTCACACGATAGCACGGCATATGATGATGGAAAGCGCGAGGCACGATGTACACCGCGCCTGACGAGGGGTGCCGTCAAGGGTTCGGGGCGGGCCGTCGAGCCCGGCGTCACACGCCGGCGGCTTTCGCCAGGAGCTTTTCGGCCACGTCGAGTGCCTTGGCGACGCCGGCGATGACCTGGGCGACGTTCTGGATTTTCCTGTCGGCGTCGCCGATGGCGTCGATGGCGGCCTGGATCCGCTTGACGGCGTTCCGGTACTTCGCGTTCGTCGCGTCCATGTCCACCGCGATCGCGACGAGCGTCAGCTTCGCCAGCCGATCCTCTTGATCCTCGAGGGTTCGGCCCTCGGCGCCCGCCATGAAATGCGACAGGTTGTCGACTCGCGACGCGAGCCCCGCCAAGCCTTCCGCCAGCGCGTGGTCACTCATCCCGATCCCCTTTGACTGACTGCCGAGGCGCTACTTCAACGACGAGTAGACACCCTGCAGCCGCTTGACCTCTGCCACGAGCGTCTTGAGCTTGTCCAGCACCGCCCGATCGTCCTGGTCGATCGCGTCGCGGATCTCGGCGTGGGCGGGCGCGATCGCCTCCACCGCCGTGCTCTCTTGCTTGAGGTGAGCCAGGATGGCGTTGCTCTCGACGATCACGCCCTCGACGACCTCGTTGAGCTGGAGCCGCGCCACACCGTCGGCGACCCTGAGGCTGTTGGCCTTTCGGATCATCTGATCGCGCATGGTGGTGGCGGCGGTGGCACCGAGCACGTTGATCTCCTTCACGAACGTGACGATGGCTGCGATGCCGGGCGCCGCGTCGTCCATCGCCTTGCGAAGCGCCGCTCGGCGCATGCGCTCGGTGATCACGTGACCGAGGCCGTTCACGGCCGTCGCCAGGACGCCGGCGCCTTGCTTGGCGGCCGCCGACGCCGTGACGTGACCCGCCAGCCGCTGGACGCTTCCACCGAGCGAGTGCGTCGCTCGGTCCAGCTCGCCCCCGTAGTCCTTCCGGGCGAAGGCGGCGAGGACCTCGGTGTAGGCGGCCAGCACACCGAGCGCCGCCTGTCGCGGCTCGAGGCGGGGACCGAAATCGAAGTCCAGTCGCGCGCCGCCCACCTCGACGACCGGCGCGAAGCTGTCGACCCGGTACGGCCCGGGGGCCGGCGAGAACATCATGAACCGCCGCGTCAGCTTGACGAGATCGGCGTCGGTCTGGGCCGTGCTCGTCTCCACGCCCTTGCTCGCCGCGACCAACGTATCGAATCGACCGGTCGGCATGCTGGCGCAGCCGGCGCATATCGCGCCGAGGGCCACGAGGGCGACGAGGAACCGCACACCTGCCGGCGCGATGCGACGTTCATTCTTCATTCTTGGCCTCTCTCAGCTCTGCAGATGGACCAGCTCCGGAAACTGACGGATGGCCCGGGCGCGATCGTGGGCGAGGAGCTTCTGCCCGGCCAGCAGCAATGCCTTCTGATTCTCGTTGATGATCGGTTTCGTCGATCGGAGCACTTGCGTCACCGAGACCGCCGTCGCCGGCGCCGCCGGGACGTCCCGACGCGCCTCCGGCGACAGGACGCTCGAGACGCTCTCGATCCCCTGGTCGAGGCGTCGGTTCACGTCGTCCGAGTACGCCCGCCGATCGCCGGCGAACTTCTCGGCGAACAGCTGGAGCAGCGAGGTGTGGTCGAGGTTGCCTCGGTAGCACGTCCCGCCGCGCACGAATGGCGACGCGATCAGCGCCGGCACGCGGACCCCGGTGGTCACGAACGGCTCCCGGTACAGGGCGCCTGCCGGAACCGGGATCTTCACCGGCAGCGGCGCGACGTGATCGAAGAACCCGCCGTGCTCGTCGTGGATGACGACGAGCATCGTCTGGGCCCACCGGGGACTGCTGCTGAGAGCGGTGTAGATATCGCGCAGAAAGTGCTCGCCGGGACCGATCGGGTCGGGCGGGTGGTTGTCATTCGGCGAGAAGCCGAAGTGGACGGGCGAGTCGCCGTACTCGGGCTCGACGAAGATCACCTGCGGTACCTCGTCATCGTCGTCGCTGGCGATGTCGCTCGCGAGCTGCCGCATGCTGTGGAAGTTGCCTCCCAGGATCTGATCGAACTCGCCGAACAACGGGAAGAACGAAAACCCGCAGTGGTAGGCCCGCCAGCGCACGCCACGTCTCGCCAGCCAATCGAACACCAAATTGCGGTGGGGGATGATCCGCGACTTCGTATCGTCGACCGTCGCGGATCCGGTGAACGCCATCACCCGGTTCGGCTGGGTGTCGGTGGGCAACGGCGCGAACCAGTGGTCACAGACCAGGTAGTTCCGCGCCAGGAAATCCGACATGAAGACCGAATCGGGCGTCAGGTACCCGAGCGGGGGCGGCTGCTCGACGATGCTATGGCTGGCGTCCACGTAGGCGCGCACGAACCCGCTCATCGTCGGCGTCCCGCCGCTCACGGCGAGCTGGACGGCAACCTCCCGCCGGCCGTGCGGCAGATCATGCAGAAGCCGCCCGTCGGCCATGGGGAACGGCCGGTAGATCTGCTGATCGTACTCGCTCGCGAAGCGCGGGTCGGTGTCGAGGTTGACCAGGCCGTCGACGTCGGTGCGGCCGCCGTACTGCGGCAAGGACAGGTACCCGAGCACGTGGTCGAAGGATCGGTTTTCCATGATCACGACGACGATGGTCTTGATCTGGTCGAGCGCTGCCATGGCCTACTCGCCGCACCCGAAGCCGACCCGAAACGTAAGGCGGCTCGCCACTGCGCGGAGAGCGTCGTCGCAGCTCTCGCCGGCTGCGAGGTCGGCCCGGAGCGTCCAGGTGCCGGCGACCGGCTCTCGGTCGAATGCGGCCGAGCGACCGCCGGCGGGAATGGTCGCGCGCACGCTGCCTTTGGCGAGCACGATCGGGCGGGGGTTGCCGTTGGTGACGGAGGACACCTTCAGCGCCGACGAGACCTGGCGTTCGCCCAGCGGCACCGTCAACGCGATCGCCCGCTCGGCCGTCGAGCAGGCCGCCACGCTGCCGTACTCCCTCCCCGGGGGCGCCACGACGACGTCCGCTTCGGTCCTCTTGCACGAGAACAGTCGGCTCGCCTTCAGGGTGAACCGCGTGTCCCGGTCGACGACGAACTTCTGCGATCCGGCGGACGCCTTGGGCCCGATGTCGGCCACCGCCGGCTCCGAGCCGATCGTCACGTCTCCGACCGCTGCCCATGTCACCGTCACGGCGTCCCCCGCGCACGCCGTCCGCGGATTCGCGCTGAACGCATCGATGGAGGCACAGCCGACACACAGAACCACCGCCGGCACGACGCTCCGCAGCGCCACAAATAGCTGTGTACGCATTCGAACTCCCCATCCTCTCTGTGCGCTGGTCTAGAGAAAGGGTATTCCGATTCGCGTCGGATAACAGCAATCCGAATTCTGGAGGATATGGTCCAGACAGAGCCTGCCGTGGCAAGCTCTGCGCCGGAAGAAAGACCCCACGCGCCGCGGCGCTCGAGCAGACGCTTCGGCGAGAGTCTAAGATTGGGCCGTGCGCCTGCCCTTCACGCCGCCGCTCCAGCCGATGTTGTCCAGCGCCGCCGAAGCCCTGCCCGCCGGCGACGGCTGGCTGTTCGAGCCCAAGTGGGACGGCTTTCGCACGCTGGCGTTTCGCGACGGCGACGAGATCTTGCTGCAGAGCCGTGACGAGAAGCCGATGAACCGATACTTCCCCGAGCTCCTGGCGCCTCTCGCCAACGCGCTCCCCGGGCGCTGCGTCGTCGATGGCGAGATTGTCATCGTCGGCGCCGGCGGGCTTGACTTCGAGGCGCTCCTCTTGCGCATCCATCCGGCCGCGTCGCGAGTGAAGCTCCTGGCCGTGCAGTCGCCGGCCTCGTTCGTGGCCTGGGACCTGCTCGCGCTGGGCGACGAAGACCTGCGCGCGGCGCCGCTCGCCGTGCGGCGTGAGCGGCTCGAGCAGGTGTTGGCGCGTGCGACGCCGCCAGTGCACCTGTCACCGGCGACGCGCGATCGCGCCCTCGCCGAGGACTGGTTCCGTCGCTTCGAGGGCGCCGGGCTCGACGGTGTCATGGCCAAGCGACTGAATGAGCCATACCGCGCTGGCGAGCGCACGATGATCAAGGTCAAACACACGCGCACGGCCGACTGCGTGGTCGCCGGCTTCCGCTGGCACAAGACCGGCGTGGGCACGATGGTTGGCTCGCTCTTGCTGGGTCTCTACGACGACGAAGGCACGCTGCACCATGTCGGCGTCACCGCTGCGTTCAGTAACGCCGCACGCAAGCAGCTCGTCGCCGAGCTGGCGCCGCTACGGAGGAACGCGCTCGAAAGCCATCCCTGGCGCGACTGGGCGGAGGCGCCGTCGGGAGCGAACGCGACGGGGCAGCGCCTGCCCGGGGCGAGCAGCCGTTGGAACCGGGGCAAGGACCTGAGCTGGGAGCCGCTCCGGCCCGAGCGCGTCAGCGAGGTCGCATACGACCACATGCAGGGGACCCGCTTCCGGCATGCCGCGCAGTTCGTGCGCTGGCGTCCGGACAAGCGGCCGCAAGACTGCCGCTACGATCAGTTGGAGGTCACGCCCCCCTACGAGCTGGAGCTTGTCTTCGGCGCCCGCGACCCGCGCCGCCCCGGTTCCACGTCGCGCCAGGGATCGTAGTCGGGATCGGGCGGATCCTCGACAGCGCGCTCGCTTTCGGGAACATGGCGCAAATTGATGCGGATCCGCGTCCACGTGGACGAGCGGCCGCGCATCGAGTCGACGAGGACGTCGTCGACCTGGAGCCGCGCGGCGGCCTCCGGATGGCGCGGCTTCCAGCGCTCGAGGCCGGCGAGCGCGTCCTCTTTGCGCTTCGCCCTGGCGACCGTGATGAGCGGTTGCGTCGACTGCCGGTGGCCGCTCCCTTTCTGTTCGGCTTTCGCGCTCTTCCGGCGTGATGGAGCGACCCGCGGGGGCTCGTCGCGTTGCTTCTTGTAGTGCGGCGGCCAGGGCGCGTCGCCGAGGCCCGCGGCTTCCTGGGCAGCGGACAGCGCGAGCAGCTTGTCGAGCGATCCCGGGGCGGCGTCGATCGCTGCCGCCGCGTCGCCGCGTTCCGCCAGACGCGCCGGCGCAGTGATCAGCGTGAAAGCTGCCGGATCGCAGCCGGCGACCTCGTCCCATTCGAGGGGCATCGACACGCGCGCGTCGGACGTCGCGCGCACCGACCAGGCCGACGCCACGGTGCGATCCTTCGCGTTCTGGTTGTAGTCGAGGAAGACGCCGTGGCGTTCTTCTTTCCACCATTTGCTTGTCGCCTGCCCGGGCGCGCGCCGCTCCACCTCGCGGGCGAGGGCCAGCGTCGCGCGCCGCACCTGGTCGAAACTCCAGCGCCGCTCGATGCGCACATAGACGTGGATGCCCCGCGATCCCGACGTCTTGGGCCAGCCGCGCAGATCGTGCTCGTCGAGCACGTCACGGACGATCAGGGCCACGCGCCGCACGTCGTCCCAGCTGGCGCCCGGGCCGGGGTCGAGATCGACGCGCAACTCGTCGGGGTGCTCGAGATCGTCGGCGCGCACCGGATGTGGGTTCAGGTCGATGCACCCGAGGTTGACGATCCAGAGAAGCTGTGCCGCGTCGCGTACGACGATCTCTCGCGCCGTCCGGCCGGATGGAAAGCGCAGCTCCACCGTCTCGACCCACTCGGGATGCTGTTCGGGAGCCCGCTTCTGAAAGAAAGGGTCTCCCTCCGCGCCGCTCACGTAGCGCTTGAGCACCACCGGCCGCGCCGCGATCCCCCGCAGCGCCGCGTCGGCCACCGCCGCGTAGTACTTCGCCAGGTCCAGTTTTGTGTGGCCGGCCTGGGGAAAGAACACCTTGTCCGGGTTGGTGATCATGACTTCTCGCCCGGCGACTTCCAG
>JAHFDK010000234.1 GCA_023249095.1 Candidatus Rokuibacteriota bacterium
ATTCCCCCAGAGGTCATGAAGCCCGTGAAGAGCTGGACGGCCGTTCGATAGTGACGCAACGCGCGCGTAACTTCCCGGAATCCCAGCACTCCGCTCCTCAGACCGTGGAAGTTGGGCTAGCTCGATCGCGCGAGCCGCGACTTGAGAACCTTTCCGGTGGCACCCCGCGGAAGCGTGTCGAGCACGGTGAGTTGTCTCGGGTATTTGAACGCGGCCAGTCGCTGCTTGCAGTAGGCCATCAGCTCATCGGGCCCGGCCTCCAGGCCGGGGCGAAGCGTCACGAAGGCCACGACGTCTTCGCCCAACTCGGGGTGGGGTACGCCGATGACGGCTGCCTCGGCGACCGCGGAGTGGGTGAGAAGCACCGCCTCTACCTCCGGCGGGAACACCGAGTAGCCACCGCGGAGGATGCGCTCGCGCTTCCGCCCGGCGATGGTGACGAGACCGTCGGCGCTCACTGTGGCGAGATCGCCGGTGCGGAACCAGCCCTCCACCAGGACCTCGCGAGTCTCCGCGGGGGCATTGATGTAGCTCTCCATGGCCGAGGGACTCTTGATCCACAGTTCGCCGGCCTCGCCGCTGGGGACGGGGCGCCCAGCGTCGTCGACGATCTGAATCTCCACGCCCGGCACGGCGCGGCCGATCGCATCCGGGGACTCGGTCGGATCGGCGGCCCGATACGAGATCGGGCGGAAGAGCTCCGTCATCCCGTAGCCGCGAACGATTCTGATCCCCGTGCGGGCGCGCCATTTCGCTGCGAGCTCCCACGGGCAGGGGGCGGCGCCCGAGACCGCGAGGCGCACCGACGAGAGATCGGCGCCGGCAAGCTCCGCGGCGTCTAGAACACGGCGAAACATCGTGGCGACGCCGGGAAAAACCGTGACGCGGTGGCGCCGGATCGCCTCGATCACCGCCTGGGGCGTGAAGCGGTCGACGAGAGCAGTCGTTGCCCCGACGAGCAACGGCGAGAGGAGAGCGCCGTTGAGACCGAGCGAGTGCGCGAGCGGTAGCGTCGCCAGCACGATGTCCTGGGGCGTCAGCGCCATCACCGGACCCGCCCACGATTCGTTGGCCAGCGCGAGTGCCGCATGGGAAAGCACCGCGCCCTTCGGCCGGCCGGTGCTCCCAGAGGTGTAGAGAATCAGGGCGGGGCCAGCGCTCGGAGAAGCCCACGTCGCTCCGCCCGCTTCCGGTCCGGCCGCGAGCCCGCCGACATCCGCTTCCTGGACGAGGAGCGCGGGCGCGAGATCGGCGAGGATGTCGGCTCGTTCCTCCGGCTTCAAGAGCGTGTCGAGAGGGGCGACGGTCGCGCCGAGCTTCCAGCCGGCGAGCAGTCCCACGGCGAACGCCCAGTGGTTCCCGATCGCAAGCGCGATCCGGTCGCCGGGCTTCACGCCCCTCGTCGCGAGGATCTCCGCGAAGGCACCCGCCCGTCGGTCCAACTCGTCGAACGTGAGCGCGCCGCCGTCCCAGACGAGGGCCGGCTTCTCCGGGGTGCGGCGTGCGCTGGCCTCGAGGCGGCGGGCGAAGTTCTCCGCCACGGAGCCGCTTAGGCGAAGAAGTCCTTGAGGTTCATCCGCTGCCAGACGTCGGGTGGCACGCGGTGCCGGGGCGTGTAGGATGCGAGGGAAGGCTTGGCGGTCGCGTCCACACCCCACTTCGCGCTCATACCGTCGTCGCGCGCCGAGGGATCGAGGTCGGAGCCGCGCGCGTTCGTGATGATCGTGAGGTCGCGGTCGGGCTGGCAGCGCGTCGCGATCGCCCAGTTCACCTGCCGGTCGTCGAAGACGTCCACGTCGTCGTCCACGACGACGACGCGCTTCATGTAGAGATCCGCGCCGAACGCGGCGAGGATCGCATTCTTCCCCTGGCCGGGGATGCGCTGCTCGATCGACACGAAGCAGGTGAAGGGTCCCGGCACCCGCACCGCCTTGACCGACGGGACCATCGCCCGCACGGCGCGGAAGAGGTTCGCCTCCATCGGGATCGTGGACAGGAGCATGTGGTCGAGGTGGGCGACGGTGATGTCCTGGAAGATCGCATCCCGGCGATGCGTGATCGCGTTGACGCGCACGACTTCGCGCTGGCGCTCGCCGAGGCTGTAGCCGGTGAACTCCCCGAAGGGCCCCTCGGGCGTGCGCTGCCGCGGCAGGATCTCGCACTCGAGGACGATTTCGGCGTGCGCGGGCACGAGCACGTCGGAGGTCTGGCACTTCACCAGCTCCAGCGGCTCGCCGAGAAGCCCGCCCATGATCCCGCGCTCGTCCTCGTCGATGGATCCGATCGCGAGCGCGCCGAGGGCGATCGCCGGATGAACGCCGATGACCAGGGCCAGGGGGAGGGGCTCGTTCCGCGCCTCGGCGATCCGCTGGAACTCCCACAGATGCTTGCCCGTCGTCAGGTGAATCGACGTCGTGTCGCGCCCCTTGATCTGGAGCCGGTTGTAGGCGCAGTTCCAGATCTCGCGCGTCGGGTCTTTCGCGAACGAGATCGCCGCCGTGACGTAGGCCCCCGCATCGCCCTCGTGGTGGACGATCTGCGGCAGGTCGTAGAGGTTGATCCGGTCGCCCTTGAGGACGACCTCGTGCACGGGCCCGGCCGCCACCACCTTCGGGGCAATGGGCTTGTCCATCGCGCGGAGGTAGGTCGCCTGCGTCGCCTCGGGCGCCGCGTTCATGGCGGCGGCGAGTCGCGGGCGGCTGGCGTGAAGATTGGTGAGGACCGGAAACTTGGTGCCGGTGACGTTCTCGAAGAGCAGGACCGGCCGGCGCTTCGCCTCGCGCTCGAGCTTGACGACGAGCGCGGTGATCTCGTAGCGCGGGTCGACGGGCTTCGACACGATCTCGAAGTCGCCCGGCTTCCGCCGCTTGACGAGGTCGAGATAGCTCCTGAGATCCTGCGCCATGGTGTTTAGGATACTGAATCAGGCGTTGTCGGGCACCTACTTTCTACGACTCCGACGGTCGAACCACCAGCCGAGGACCAGGATGATCGCCGCCGGGATCAACGGCAACAGCGTGAGACCGGGCGCCGAGTGATCGACCCAGCGGGCGAGGCCGTGGTCCTTCAAGATCATCTCGCCCGCGACGTAGCCGACGATGCCGCCGCCGAGCCAGATGATCCAGACGAATCGGTTCATCAGCGTGGCCAGCAGGCCGCTGCCCCAGACGACGATCGGCAGGGACAGCGCGATGCCGAAAATCACGAGCGTCATGTTCCCGTGGGCCGCGGCGGCGACCGCGAGCACGTTGTCCAGGCTCATGACCGCGTCGGCGACGATGATGATCCAGATGGCGTCCCGGAGGGAGCTTCCCTCGCGCACGCGGCCCTCGGCGCCGGTCTCCTTGTGGACGAGCTTGAACGCGATCCAGAGGAGCAACACGCCGCCGACGAGCTGGAGGAAGGGGATTCGCAGCAGATACGTCGCGATCGCGATGAACGCGAGGCGGAGCCCCACGGCGCCGGCGGTGCCCCAGATCCGCCCCCAGAGCTGCTGGCGCTTCGGCAGCGTCCGGACCGCGAGGGCGATGACGAGGGCGTTGTCGCCCGCCAGCGTGAGATCGATCACGATGATTCCGAGGACGCGTGCCCAGAATTCGGAGTCCATGAGGGGCGCTCGGTGCGCCGGATCTCCTCTTTCAGGGCTTCTTGCAGATCACGTTGAGGAGCGCCTGGCGCTTCTCGTCGCGGACGACCTTGAGGGCGCGGGCGAGGGCGTCGGGCAGGGCCGCCGGGTCCTCGACGCGTTCGGCGTGGCCGCCGGAGGCGCGGCACACCAGCTCGTAGTCGGGCGCCGGCTCGAGATCGGAGATCGGCATCTGACCCGTCCTGGCCGCCACGCCCTCGGGCGCGTGGCCCCGCACGGCGCGCTTGACCGCGTTCCACGCGCGGTTGTTGAAAATCACGAACAGCACCGGCAGGTTGTACGCGCGCGAGACGAAGTGCGCCGCGGTCGGCGCGCTGAAGATGTAGGCGCCGTCGCCGACGCAACAGATGACCGTCTTGTCGGGCGCCGCGAGCTTGGCGCCGAGCGCGGCCCCCATGCCCCAGCCGAGGCCGCCGGCGGGGGAGGAGCCGAAGTAGCTGCGCGGCGTGCGGAAACAGCCCTGGGTCGGGTCGAAGTCGTACTCGTCCACCAGGATCGTGTTCTCGTCCACGAGGTCACCCACGCATTTCGACACCCAGACCATCTCGAGCGGACGCTCGTTCTGGACCTTCCGCGCGGCCGCCGCCCACGCCTCGCGGAGCCGCTGATGCTCGGCGTGCCAGCGTTGCGTCCGCTCGCCGACCGCCCGGACATCGGCGCGCTGCCGTACGGCCTCGGCCAGCGCGGTCAGGTTCAGGCTCACCGTGCCCGACAGGGCCGCGTCGGCCGGGAACCCTCTGATCGGATAGCGCGCGAAGAGCGGATCCACCGCGATCTGGACGATCTTCGTCTCGGGCCGCGGCGCCTTGAGCGCCGGGAACCACAGCACGTCCGACTCGACCGCCACGATGCAGTCGGCGTCGTCGAAGTACGGCGCGGCGTCGAAGCCGGCGTGGAGCGGGTGATCCTGAGGGAAGTTCATGTGGGTGTGGAACTGGTCGATCACTGGCGCGCCGAGGGCCTCGGCGAGCTTCACGAGCGCAGGGACCGCGATAGGATCGCGCCCGGCGGCCTTGGTGAGGATGATCGGGTTGCGCGCGGCGGTCAGCAGCCGGGCCGCCTCGGCGATCGTCTCCGGCGCGGCCAACACCGCACCGGGTCTGGGGGCGCGGCTCGCGGCGGCGTACTCGAAGACCTCGTGCTTCTCGGCGAGGACCTCGCGCGGCAGCGTGAGGTAGACGGGCCCTTGCGGCTCGGCCTGGGTGAGCGCCAGCGCACGGTCGACAACCGTCTCGAGCTGGGTGAAGTTCCGGAGCTCGTAGTCCCATTTGACGAACTCGCGGATCATCGCGCCCTGGTCGAAGGACTCCTGCGCCCAGTGGATCGGGCGGTTGCGGCTGCCGTGCAGGCCGGCCTCGGTGAGCGGATTGCGTCCCGCGCTGAAGAGGATCGGCACGTTCGAGCGCGCGGCGTTGATGATGCCGCTGACCGCGTTGCCGGCGCCGACGATCACGTGGACCATGACGACCTGCGGCCGCCCGGTGACCATCGCATAGCCGTGGGCCATCCCCACCGCCGGCGTCTCGTGCGGGATCGTCATGGGCTGCGGCACCGGCTGGCCCTGCGCGAGCCGCCTCGCGTAGGCGTCGATGAGCGGCGCGAAGTCCGTCCCGGAATTCGCGAAGAAGTACTCGACGCCCCGAGCGGCCAGGAGCTCGAGATAGGCGTCGGCGGTGCTTTCGATGCTCGCTCGCTTGGTCATCGCGGTCTCTCCCTCTCTTGTCGAGCCGGACTCATCTGAACCGCAGCCGGAGCATCCGGCGCGCGTTGCCCTCGTAGATCTTCGCCTTGTCCTCGTCGGTGGCCCGCATGCGCGTCATGGCCTCGATCGTGTCGCGGATGAACCCCGGCCCCTTCTCGGGATCGAAGGGCATGTCGGTCCCGAAGAGGACGTGGTCCGCGCCGAAGAACGCCAGCCCGGACTCCATCGCGTGCCAGGCGCCGAAGAGGGCGGTGTCGCCGTAGAACATCCTGAAGTAGTCGATCGGGCGCTTCCGGAGCCGCTTGAGCGCGCCCATGTCCTCGGGGTCGTCGCTCCGGCTTCCGAGCTGCTCCAGGCCGCCGCCCACGCGCCCGGCGCAAAAGGGGATCATGGCGCCCAGGTGGTGGGTGATGATCCGGAGCCCAGGAAGTCGATCGAAGATTCCCGAGAACACCAGGCGCCCCATGGCCACGGAGGTTTCGTAGGGCCAGCCGAACGCCCACCACATGTCGTACTTCGACCGCGTCTCGCCTGGATAGTCGGCGAACGCCGCGGGGCGCGCCGGGTGCATCCAGATGGGCAGGTCGCGCTGGGCCATCCGGTCGAACACCGGCTGGTACTCCGGCAGATCGAGCGGCCGCCCCGCGACGTTGGTATAGATCTGCACGCCGGTCGCGTGCAGATCGTCGATCGCGCGGTCGATCTCGCGCACCGCAGCCTCGGGATTGTTCATCGGGAGCGACGCGACGAAGCCGGGGAAGCGGTCGGGGTGCTTCGCGACCACCTCCGCCATCCCGTCGTTGGCGAGCCGAGCCAGCTCGGGGCTCACGTCGGGGCTACCCACGACCTCGATGGGTGGATTGGCGAGCGTCAGGACCTGCATGTAGCCCTCGTAGCGGTCCATGATCCGCAGACGCTGCTCGACATCCACCAGGACCGGGATCCCCGACATCCGCTTCTGCAACGCCATGCCCGGCGGCGCCACTTGCAGCATCCGATCGAAATACCGGCGCGGCATGATGTGGGGGAAGATGTCGATCTTCACAGGCTCACCTCCTGGCCTCCGCCGGATGAGGATAAGCTCACGCGGCCCCGAAAGGAAGAAGCAGGGTAGAGTATGGGGCCATGGCGTCAGGGCGCGTTCGGGGCGGCTTCAACCAGTACGGGTTCGTTGTCGGCATCCTCATGCTGGACACGCAATTCCCGAGGATCCCGGGCGACATGGGCAACGCGGCGACGTTCCCCTTCCCGGTCCGCTATCAGCGCGTGGAGGGCGCCGATCCCGATCTCGTCGTGCGCCGGGGCGCCGCGGGGCTCCTGCCGGCGTTCATCGAGGGGGCGCACCAGCTCCAGCACGAGGGCGTGGGCGCGATCACCACCAACTGCGGATTTCTCGTGAAGTTCCAGCGCGAGCTGGCGGCGGCGGTCCGCGTCCCCGTGTTCACCTCGAGCCTCCTGCTGGTCCCGCTCGTTCACCGACTGTTTCCGCCGGGACGCCGCGTGGGCATCATGACCGTGAACGCGGCAGGCCTCACCCAGGAGCACCTCACCGGCGCGGGCATCGGCAGCGACATGCCGATCGCGGTCGCGGGAATGGAGACGGAGAAAGAGTTCACCCGCGTGCTCCTGGGCAACGAGCTGGTGCTGGACGTCGATGCAGCGCGCGAGGAGCACGTGCGAGTCGCTCGCCGGCTCGTCGCCGAGCATTCGGACATCGGCGCGATCGTGCTGGAGTGCACCAATATGCCGCCGTATGCGGCCGACATCCAGCGGGAGACCGGGCTCCCCGTGTTCGACATCGTCTCGCTGGTCACGATGGTCCACGCCGCGCTCGCCGCCGGCCAGCCGCCACGCCCGGCGTGACCTGACCCCGCCGAAGCCACGATGGCGGATCGCGCGGTCGGCCAGCAGATCACGTTTCTCGACACACGCGACCTGGCGCGCACGGCGGACTTCTACGAGCGCATCCTCGGCCTCCGCCTGGCCCGCGACCAGGGCACGTGCCGCATCTACCATGTGAGCGGTAGTGCCTACGTGGGCTTCTGCCTGCGGGCGGACACCCCCACAGAGCCTCAGGGTGTCGTGTTCACGCTGGTCACGGACCAGGTCGACGACTGGTGCGCCCATCTCCGACGCTGGGGCGTCGAGTTCGTCAAGGAGCCTTCGGACAATCCGCCGTACCGGATTTACAACGCCTTCATACGCGACCCCAACGGCTACGTGATCGAGATCCAGCGGTTCTGGGAACCGTTGGTGTGACGGAAGTCGACGGCACACCGAACGGATGGCTGCTCCTGACGAGCGGCCTGACCAAGCGGTTCGGGGGCCTCGTGGCGGTCGACCGTCTTCCGCTCGCCGTCCGCGCCGGCGAGGTCCGCGGCCTCATCGGTCCCAACGGCTCGGGCAAGACGACCACGGTCAACTTGCTCTCGGGCCTGTACCGTGCTGACGCGGGCGAGATCCGGCTGCGCGGCGAGCGAATCGACCGCCTGCGGCCGCACGAGATCACGGCGCGCGGCGTGGCCAGGACGTTCCAGACCCCGAAGCTCTTCGGCAACATGACGGTGCTGGAGAACGTCCTGCTTCCGGCCCTGGCGGAGCTCGACCGAGGTGGCCACCGCCCGAGGCCCAAGATCCTCGAACGCGCGCGGGCGCTCCTGGAATTCGTGACGCTGGATCCGCAGCGGCACGCGCTGGCCAAGGAGCTGTCGGGCGGCCAGAGCATGTTGCTGCAGATCGCGCGGGGTCTCATGGTGAGCCCGATCCATCTCTTTCTCATGGACGAGCCCTTTGCCGGCGTGCACCCCACGATCAAGGACACCATCATGGAGACGATCCTCCGCATGAACCAGGAGGAGGGCGTGACGTTCTTGATCGTGTCCCATGAGATGGCGACGCTGCGCCGGCTGTGTCTTCGCGTTTCGGTGATGCACGAGGGCCAGCTCATCGCCGAGGGATCGTTCGAGGAGATCGCCAACCACGCCGCGGTGCTCGAAGCCTACCTGGGGCGGTAGGTGGCGCTCCTCGAGCTTCACGGGATCGTCGCGGGCTACGTCGACGGCATCGATATCCTGAGCGACGTCCACCTCGGCGTCGCCCGGGGCACGGTGACCGGCATCATCGGGCCGAACGGGGCGGGGAAGTCGACGCTACTGAAGACGGTGTTCGGATTTCTCCATCCGAGACAGGGCCGGATCGTGTTCGACGGGCGTGAGGTCGGACACCTGGCGCCTCACGCGCTGAAGCGGTTGGGGATCGGCTACGTGGCGCAGGGCGCGAACATCTTTCCCCAGCTCACGGTGCAGGAAAATCTCCAGATCGGGACCTGGGTCTTCCGCCACGACCGGACGCGCGTCGCCTCGATGCTCGAGCGCGCCTACGCCGCCTTCCCGCGGCTCCGCGACAAGCGCCGGCTCCGCGCCACGGTGCTCTCCGGCGGAGAAGCGAAGATGCTGTCCGTCGCCAAGGAGCTTGTGACCGACTCGAGCCTGCTGCTGGTCGACGAGCCGTCGGCGGGCCTGGCGCCGCGGATCGCCGAGCAGGTCTACGACCGGCTCCGCGAGGTCCAGGCCGCGGGGGTGACGATCCTCCTGGTCGATCAGAACATCACGAAGGCGGTCGAGATCTCCGACTACCTCTACATGCTCGAGATCGGCCGCGTGCGCCGCGAGGGCCCGCGTCAGGCCTTCGCCGATCAGCTCCGCGAGATCATCCGCGACGCGCTCCTCGGAGCCTGAGACTGCGGCGTCTGGTCCGCCGCATCGGCTGGTGCGTCCTCGCGTACGCGGCGCTCGCGTGGCTGCCGCTGGCCGCGTCCGAGTACCACACCCACGTCCTGGCCACGAGCCTCTACTACGTCATCCTCGCCATCGGCTGGAACCTGCTCGCCGGGTACACCGGGCTTCTCGCTGGCGCACCATACGTTCGCGGGCATCGGCGCCTACACGTCGGCCCTGCTCGTCCTCTATGCGCGGGTGCCGATCCTCGTGGGCATTGCGTCTGGGGTGGTCGTGGCGGCCGCGATCGGCTACGGGCTCGGCACGCTGTGTCTCCGGATGCGAGCGATCTACCTGGCGCTCGCCACCTGGGCCTTCGCGGAGTCGATGCGGCTTCTCATCACGGTCGAGTACGAGATCACGCGGGGGGACCTCGGCCTGGCCACGCCGTTCCTCTTCGCAACGCCGCGCCCGACCGCCTACTACTACCTCTTTCTCGCCCTGACGCTGGCGGTGGTCCTGGCGGCCCGAGAGATCGTCGACTCCCGCATCGGCTCGTTCATGCGCGCCATCCGCGACGACGAGGAGGCGGCCGCCGTCATGGGCGTGGACACCTTCAAGTGGAAGCGGTTCGTCTTCGCCGCCTCGGCCAGTTCGGA
>JAHFDK010000235.1 GCA_023249095.1 Candidatus Rokuibacteriota bacterium
TCTCGTGGACGAGTCCGACCTGTCCGAGTGGCTGACGGACAGTCAGGCGTTCTACGTGCAGGCGATCACGGTCAAGGGCTCGAAGATCGAGTTCACCATGACCACGGCGAAGCCGACCGAGTTGCCGCAGATCCGGCAGGAAGCCGAGCCCGAGCCGGGCCCGCCAGGCGAAGGGCGCGGGCCAGCCCGAGCTTCGCATAGGGGGTGCCGCGCGGAGATCGCCGAAGTTCCGCTCCTGTACCAACGGCTCGAAGGAGAGGGGAGCAGCAGTCGCGCGCTGCAGGTACTCGGCCGTGGACGCGGCGCGGGCGAAATCGCTCGACA
Source organism: Candidatus Rokuibacteriota bacterium (assembly GCA_023249095.1). Classification (GTDB taxonomy): domain Bacteria; phylum Methylomirabilota; class Methylomirabilia; order Rokubacteriales; family CSP1-6; genus AR31. Next base: position 325 of record JAHFDK010000235.1, read on the forward strand.
CGATGCCCTCGCTCGCGAGGCGGCGCGCCAGCGCTCTGCCTGCCTGCATCACGCCGCGTGGTGAGAGCGGGATGTCAGGGCGCTGGACGATCCGAGAGGCGTTTGTCCGTGGTCCCGCCGTGGCGGATCCGGAAGAGCCGGCTCACCGGAAGAGTGTACGGCCAACTGTAGCGCCACAGCCGTGGCCGGTCAAAAACTGTGCTTGACAACCGGTAGGCGCGAGCCGATCATCTGCGCACGGCCTAGACCGTCCAACCCTCGGGGAGGTTTCAAATGCCCCGGATCGGGTACGCGGACAGTCCTTCGTTCCGTCGCCTGCGAGCCGACGACCTGCAAAACTCCCACCTGATCGCGGCCAACCATGTGCATGGGCGAAGGTGCCAGTGCGCCGAGCCTTCGGTGGGCGCTGGGGGAACGGTCGTGAAGCGCGAGGCGCGCAAGGATGCCTACCAGACGGCAGCGCGTGTGAGGCTGGCCCTCTAGAGAACGCACAGCATGGCGGCTGTGCACGCTCCGTGTGTACCCGTTGTTGGTGATGTCGGCCCTGAGCTGGCGTCAATCGTTCAACTGCTGTTCGCCACTACTTGAGGAGGGCGGTAATGCGAAGATTTCTCGTCACGGCAGTATTCGCATTCGTCATCCTTGCGATGCTGGCTCCGCCTGGGTTCGCACAGGCGCCGGCGCCGAAGGTGACGATCACCGGGCTCTTCGACCAGATCACGTCGATGGGCCGCAACACCTACGACGGCAACCTCACCCGTAACAGCGACCGGGAGTGGTACGCCCGCACCCGGTTCCGTCCGGACTTCGAGTTCGCGGTCGGGCGGGTCAAGGCCGTGCTCGGTCTCGAGATCGACTTGATGTACGGGCAGGCAGGGCCCAACGACGGTGGCTTCCCTGGCAACACGAGCGGGTCCACGTGTGGCGCGGCCGTCGGGACCGGCGGCAGGACCCCCCCCGGGGGCAAGGTCAACACCAACGGCTGTTATGACCTCAACGGCGACGTCGGCGGCATGATCGAGATCAAGTGGATCTACACGGAGTTTCCGCTGACGGGCAAGGACAGCCTCCTGCCGTTCATCCCGGTCGAGACCATGGCGCGGGCGGGCGGCCAGCCCTTCGGAACCCTTGGTCAGTACAAACTTGCCCTGCATGCGAACGGCGACTTCGCCGGCGTGTCGGCCGTTACGACGGTCGCGCCGAACATCAAGACCAACCTCGCCTATGCCATCCTTGAGGATCAGCTCGCCGGCTCCAACCGGGGCAACCCCTCGCTCAAGATTACTCGCGGCGAGGACTACGCGCTGATCTTCAGCACCGACATCACGCCACTCAAGGGGCTGGACCTGAAGCCCCTGTACTCCTGGGTCCACGCCGACGGCCAGACGGCCGGAGCTGCCCGGCGTAACCTGACCAACAGAGGTAGCGCCGGCGGCACGCTCAACGCGGCGGCGTCGAGGGGCGCACCGCAACAGGCTCCAGCCGCAGGCAGCCCCAACTACCACGAGGATCGCCACACGGTCGGCATCGACGCGCGCTGGCGGATAGGCCCCTTCGGCCTGGCTCCCACGGCCTACTACCAGTTTGGGCGGATCGACAGCCAGGCCTTTGATAACGGTCCTGGGGCGAACGGCGTCGGCACGAAAAAAGTCACGGCTGACCTGAGCGCATTCATCGTCGACCTCATCGGGAGCTACCAGCTCGGTCCGCTGCTTCTCGAGCTACGCGGCATGTACAGCACGGGCAACAAGGCTCGCGACAACCTGGCCAAGGGGATTCGGTACTACCAGCCGATCGATAACGACGGCAACTACTGGGCCGGCGGCTGGACCCAGTTCTGGGCTTCCGGGGTCGATTACTTCAACCAGGGCTGGGCGACGACCGGTAACTACGTCGGCTACGACCGCTACGGCCGCGGTGGGGTCGCTGGCCGGGCCACGTACAGCTTCACGCCCGCGTTGAGCCTGTACGGGGTCGTCCACGCGCTGTTCACCGCGGAGTCAGTCGACACCGACACTGGCAGCCAGCTCGCGAGCGCCGCGGGGACCGGAACCCCCTCGCGGACGACCGTCAGCGCTGCCAGCTGGGTGAAGGGCGACTCCAACTATCTCGGGACCGAGGCGAATCTCGGGCTCACGTGGCGGTTCTCGCCGAACACGGCCTTCGACCTCGTGGGCGGCTGGCTCTTCGCCGGTGACGCATTAGACGCGGCCGAATGCCGCGGGGGTGCGGCCACCACCTGCCTCGGCGGCACGGTCGTGAAGATGGACGCGAAGGACGCCTACACGCTGGCCGCGCGGATAAGGTTGGCGTTCTAGCTACTTTCCGGTGCGAATTGGGCCGAAGGCAGCCCGTGTTTGCGCGGGCTGCCTCTCGGAACTCCTGTCCGAACGCACCGTTATTCGTTGACGGTGGGGCAAGCGATGCACGATGGTGAGAGAGCAGCGCGATCTCACACGTCGCGCGGCTGCGCAGCTCACGCGGTGCACCCTCTGAGGCCGAGCGGCCTCACCGGAGGCGCCATGGTGCGGCGAGCGTACCGGCAACGCAGCCTCGTGGAAGTGCTCCTGCCCGACGCCGACAAGCTCTGGGAGCGCGAGCCGCTCCTCCGCGAACATCGCGGCGACTTGGCGCTTAGTGGTGCCGTGAATGCGGGTGTCGGCCCAGCGAGCGTCCCAGCGATCCAGATACGTCTGCGCCTCCTCGAGACTCTCGAAGCGCAGCCCCTTGAGGGCGGCCTGCGTGTGGCCGATGGCCGACTCCACCTTGCCTTTGCGATCGGGATCGCCGACGCGACAGGGCACGGCGACGACGCCGTAGTGGGCGAGCAGGTCGCGGTAGAGCGGGTTGATGGCGGGGTCATAGATGTCTGGCGTGAGCACGCCCTCGCGGAGGTTATCGAGGATGGTGACCTTCACGGCGCCGCCGAGGCGACGGAACGTCTCCTCGTGCAGCTCGCCCCAGCGCCGCGGCCGCGATGCTCGGGATGTGAGGACACTACTCCATCGGTTCCCATCTGGGCACCCGCCAAAACCGAGAAACCCTATTGTGGCGAATTACCACGGCACCGGCGGCGTCTGGCGTCCTCTGGACTTCGCCCGACCACCCAGGTCATTACGCAACAGCGCCCCGGCCTGGATCAGCACCGGGGCGCCTGGGGACTGCGAGAGGCCCGGCCGCGCTAGGGCCGGGGGATAAACCCTGCGAAGGGGACGGTCAAGGCATCACAGACGGTCACGTGCCCAGCGGCGTTCGCTCCCCCCGATGTTCAATAGTCGGGCCGCCGGCGCCGACGCGGCCCAGCAGCAGGAAGCCGACGACGAAGAAGAGGCCGACCGCGACAATCGCCGCGCGCTGATTTCCTGAGAGAAGCCAGGAGACGGCGCCGAAGACCACCGGCCCGAGCACCGCCCCCGTCTTGCCGACGAGCGCGTAGAAGCCGAAGAACTCTGCCTCGCGCTCGCGCGGGACGAGGGTCGCCATGAAGGTGCGGCTTGCCGCCTGGACGGCGCCGAGCCCAGTGCCGGCGAGGACCGCGACGATCCAGAAGTGCCACTTGGCCTGGACGAAGAAGGCGAGCACCGTGACCGCCGCCCACTGCACCAGGGTCACCCTCACGACGAACTTGGGGCCACGCGCGTCCGTCGGCCGCGCCCACGCCACCGAGCCCACGAGCGCGCTGATCTGCACCAGCATGAACAGGAGGATGATCTCCGTGAAGGAAAAGCCGAGCGTCTTGGCCGCGAAGACGCCCGCGAACGTGACGACCGTGTTCACCCCGTCCTCGTAGATCAGATACGACGCGAGGAAGCGGCGCATGTGGATCCGGTCAGGGGCGGTCAGGATTTCGCGGAGCGTGGTGAGGGTGACTCGCGCGCCGCGCGCGGCGGCGACGCCGATCGGCATCGGATGGCGCGTGTCGGCGGGGAGGATCAGGAACGAGGGCAACGAGGTGACCGCGAAGAGGACGGCGGCGGAGAGGAAGCAGCCCCAGAACGCTTCGGCCGCCGCGAACGGATAGGCGGCCAGGAACGCGACGAGCGATCCGGCGTAGCCGACGGCGAACCCGGAGGCCGATACCCGGCCCAGCTGTTCGGGGCGGGCGATGCGCGGGAGGTACGAATTGTAGTAGACGACCGCCGCCTCGTAGGTGACGACGCCCGCCACCGCCAGCACCCATCCCCACATGACCATGCCCGGGCGCACGGTCGCCATGAGGGCCGTCGTGACCACGCAGACGACCGTGAAGCCGATGAAGAAGCGCTTGCGCGCGCCGGCATGGTCGGCGATGCCGCCGAGCAGCGGCGAGGTCAGCGCGCCGATGACCATGGCGGTGGAGATCGCCGCGCCCCACAGAAAATCTCCTCGCCCGGTAGCGTTGCCGACCACCAGGTTCGCGTAAAACGCGGGATAGATGGTGGCGAGGACGATCGCCGCGAACGCGGAGTTAGCGAAGTCGTACAGCGTCCACGCGACGATCGTGCGGCGCGGCGACGACGGCACGTCGGCAGGATGACACAGCCCCGGCGGGTACGCTACTATCCGCGTCATGCCGGGACGACTCGATCGCAAGCACCTCGAGCAGCTCGTCGAGCAAGGCGACGTCGATACCGTGCTGACCGTCTTCCCCGACACCTTCGGCCGGCTGATGGGCAAGCGGGTCGTCGGGAACTACTTTCTCGATCACGTGGTGGACGACGGCGCCCACGCCTGCATCTATCTCTTCACCGTCGACATGGAGATGGAGCCGCTGCCCGGCTTCAAGCTCACCTCATGGGAACGCGGCTACGGCGACATGAAGATGGTCCCGGACATGACGACGCTGCGGCTCATTCCGTGGCTGCCGAAGACCGCGCTCGTCTTCTGCGACGTGTATACCGACGAGGGCGAGCGGATCGAGGAGGCGCCGCGGTGGATCCTGAAGCGCCAGATCGAGCGCGCCGCGTCGATGGGCTATGTCGTCAAGACCGCGGCCGAGCTCGAGCTCTACTGCTTCAAGGAGTCGTTTGAGGAGGCGCGCCGCAAGCGCCACCACCAGCTCACGCCGGCGTCGAGCTACCTGGAGGACTATCACATCCTCCAGACGACCAAGGAGGAGCCGCTGATCCGCGCGATCCGCAACGGCATGGAAGGCGCGGACGTGCCGGTCGAGACCTCGAAGGGCGAATGGGGGCGCGGCCAGGAGGAGATCAACCTCCGCTACGCGGAGGCCCTCGAGATGGCCGACCGCACCGCGCTCTACAAGCACGGCGCGAAGGAGATCGCGCACCTCCAGGGCTCGGCCGTCACCTTCATGGCCAAGTACGACATGGCCGCGGCGGGCTCGTCGTTCCACGTGCACTCCTCGCTCTGGGACAAGACCGGGCGGAGGCCCTTGTTCGCGGCCGCCGGCCGGGGCGCCCGGACGACGAGCACGCCACTGTTCGGCCACTGGCTCGCGGGTCAGATGGCGATGGCGCGCGAGTTCGCGTACTTCTACGCCCCGAGCGTGAACTCCTACAAGCGCTATCAGTCCGGATCGTTCGCGCCCACGCGCATCGTGGTCGGCTGGGACAACCGGACGTGCGGCTTCCGGTTGTGCGGCGAGGGTGGAGGGTTCCGCGTCGAGAACCGGATCCCGGGCGCCGACGCCAATCCCTACCTGGCCTTCGCCGCGACGATCGCCGCGGGGCTCCACGGCATCGCGAGTCGGCTGAAGGCGCCGAAGCTCTACGAGGGCAACGCCTACGAGGATGCGACCCTTCCCCAGGTGCCGAAGACGCTCCGCGAGGCGATCGCCGAGCTCGAGCGCTCGAAGGTCGCCCGCGCGGCGTTCGGCGACCGCATGGTCGAGCACTACCTGCACACCGCGCGCCTCGAGCAAGGGGCGTTCGATCAGGTCGTGACCGACTGGGAGCTGGCGCGCAACTTCGAGAGGATCTAGCGAGTGAGCGGGCGACTCGCCGGGAAGGTCGCGCTCATCACGGGCGCCGGAATGGGCATGGGGCGCGAGACGGCGCTGCTGTTCGCCGAGGAAGGGGCGCGCATCGTCGTGGCCGACCTCGACGCGGGAGCGGCGAAGGAGACCACCGCCCGGATCGACAAGGGCGGGGGCCAGGCGCTCGCGGTCATCGGTGACGTCGCGATCGAAGCGGACGTGCAGCGGATGGTCGAGGAGGGGGTGCGGCGCTTCGGCGCGCTGCACGTCCTTCACAACAACGCCGGCGTGCTCTGGAAGGACCGCGACCGCTCCGTGCTCGAGACCGACGAGCGCTGGTGGGACCGTGTCATGGCGATCAACCTCAAGTCGGTGTTCTGGGTGACGAAGCACGGCATCCCGCATCTCCAGCGCGCCGGCGGCGGCTCGATCATCAACATGGGCTCCGTCTCCGCCCTCGTCGGCTTCACGCGGGCCCAGGACGCGTACACCGCCGCGAAAGGCGCGCTCATCTCCCTGACCAAATCGCTCGCGATCCAGTTCGCCCGGGACAAGATCCGCTGCAACGTGATCCACCCCGGGATCGTCGACACGCCGCTCCAGGCGCCGTATCTCACCGAGGCGATCCGGAAGGAGTTCGAAACCGGGATCCCGCTCGGACGGATCGCGCAGCCGCGCGAGATCGCCTACGTCGCCCTGTTCCTCGCGAGCGACGAGTCCTCGTTCATGACTGGTGCCGAGCTGGTCGTCGACGGCGGCTTCACCGCCGGATAAAAAAGGGGACGACGATGCGGATCGAAACGATCGCGGTCCACGCCGGGGCGCACGTCGATCCGGGGACCGGCGCGGTGACGCCCGCGATCCATCCGTCCACGACCTTCGAGCGTGATGCGGACGGCTCGTACCCGCGCGGGTTCCTGTACTCGCGCAACAGTAATCCCAACCGCAGCGCACTGGAGGAGTGCCTCGCCGCCCTCGAGGGGGGCGAGGCGGCCGCGGCCTTCGCGTCGGCCTCGGCGGCGACCTCCGCTATCTTGTTAACGCTGAGGCCGGGCGACCACATCGTTGCGCCGATCGACGCGTACCACGGAACCTTGCGACTGCTGCGCGAGACCTTCGCCGGGTGGGGGCTCGACACCACCTTCGTCGACATGGCCGACACCGCGGCCGTGCGGGCGGCGATCAGGGCGAGCACGCGCCTCATCCTGGTGGAAACGCCGTCGAACCCGCTGTGGAAGATCACGGACATCGCGGCGATCGGCGAGATCGCCGGCGAGGCGGGCGCGCTCTACGTCTGCGACAATACGACGGCGACGCCGGTGCTCCAGTCGCCGTTCAACCTCGGCGCCGATCTGGTCCTCCACGCGACGACGAAATACCTCGGCGGCCACGGCGACGTGCTCGGGGGTGTGGTCGTTTCCAGGACTCGCGACGCGCGGTTCGACCGGATCCGAGCGGTCCAGGCCTCCGGTGGGGCCGTGCCGTCACCGTTCGACTGCTGGCTCGTTCGCCGCGGGATCCGGACGCTTCCGTACCGGGTGCGCGCTCACTGCGAGAACGCCCTCCAGGTCGCCACGTTCCTGCACGGCCATCCGCGCGTCGAGGTGGTCCATTACCCGGGACTCCCCACGCACCCGGCGCATGACGTGGCCCGCCGTCAGATGACGGCCTTCGGCGGGATGGTATCGGTTCAGGTCCGGGGGGATCAGGCGCGCGCGATGGAAGTCGCCGCGAAGCTCCGCGTCTTCACGCGGGCGACGAGCTTCGGCGGCACGGAGAGTCTCGTCGAGCATCGGGCGTCGATCGAGGGCGCCGGCACGCGCACCCCTGAGAACCTCTTGCGGCTGTCGGTCGGCCTCGAGCATCCGGACGATCTGATCGACGACCTCGGCCAGGCGCTGTCATGAGGCTCGACGTCTACGATCTCCCGGGCGGTCGCGCAAGGTACTGCAGCAGAGTCATCTTCGAGACCGACTCCGTGATTTCGCCGTCGATGGCCATGCGCACCGCGTCGGCGAGCGACACGACCCGCCGCTCGAGGAACTCGTCGTGGTCGGCGGGCAGGGGATCGGGCGTCAGGCCGTACGCCGCGTAGCAGTACGCAATCTCGTCGAGGTAGGCGTTGGACGGGCTCGGTAGCCTCCCTCCTCGCGCAGCTCGCGCTGGGCCGCGACCAGCGGATCCTCACCGCCGTGGGCGCCGCCCCCCGGCAGCTCCCACGAGACGGCACCCAGAAGGTGGCGGTACTGCCCGACCAGGAGAACCCGGGTCGCGTCCACGAACGGGAGCACGCCCACCGTCACGCCGACCGCGAGGACCGCATAGACGACCTCCTGGCCGTCCGGCAGCCGCCACGCGTCCTCGCGGAGCGTCAGCGTTCCCCGCGCATAGTGGACGGACGACGACAGCCGCGTCCAGGCCGCGTTCATCGCCCTATGATATCGTAGGGGGCGCGATGGCCCGGGAACGTCAGGTCGACGCGCTCCTCAAGAAACTCTTGCAATCGATCGAAGTCTCGCTCTCCGCCGCCGACGCGGCGCGCGACGCCGTCCAGGAGATTCTGCGCCGGGGCGCCGATACGGGCATCTTCTTCGCCGGCAGCAAGAAGGGTGTCACCGTCTCGTCCGAGCTGACCACGCAGGACAAAGAGTTCCTCCGGGCGGTGTCCATCAAGCCCGACCGCTGAGTCTCATGCGGCTCCTTCCGATTCTCCTGTTCGTAGCCGTAGCCGTCGTGTTGCTGCTCCCGCTGCTGCGCCGGATGCGCGTGCGGGTGCGAAGCGCGCCCCGTGCGCTTCCCGACGAGCTCGTCAAGGATCCGGTATGCCAGACCTACATCGTGAAGTCGCGTGCCGTCCGCCGCACGGATGCCGGCCAGGTGCGGTATTTCTGCAGCGAGCAGTGCGCCCGCCTCGACGCCGGCGGCTGACCCGCTCCGCGTGAGACTCCGCCGCTCGGGCGCCGCGGCGGTGGGGACCGTGCGCGCATGACGCGCCGACACCCCGATCCGTGGCGCGACGCCGATGCCCAGACGAACCTCGAGCAGATGGCGGCCGGCCTCGAGTCGCGCGGCCGGACGCCGGCCCAAGCCCGGCTGCGGCGGCGCTTCCTGAGGTTCGTCCCGGTCAGGGCGGGTGATCGCGTGCTCGAGGTCGGCTGCGGCACGGGCGTCGTCGTCCGCGACCTGGTGACGCTCGTGGGCCGACGGGGCGCAGTGGTGGGCGTCGACTCCAGTCGGCTCCTTCTCGACCGGGCGCGTCGGCTCTGCCGTGAGGCGGCGGGCCGCGCCCGCGTCACGCTGCGCGTCGGCGATGGCGCGCGCCTGCCGTTCGCCGCGAGGCGCTTCGACTCCGCGCTCGCCATTACG
>JAHFDK010000236.1 GCA_023249095.1 Candidatus Rokuibacteriota bacterium
GGCTAGTCGTGACGCTCCTCTCGGTAAGATGTCTTCCTGCAACACAGCTGTGAAAAGCAGCGGGAATGCCAGAGTCAAAATGTCCGTGGAGGCAGGCATTTACGCGTTCCGGAGCCGCAGGCGGCCGTCAGAAGACCGACGGTCGAGCAAGTCTTACAAGGTCGGCCCGAACACGGCAACGCGGGAGCCTCTGGAAAAGGCGCCCCCGTTGTCGTGTTCGCGCCAGGCGGCTATTTCAGATTCTGGCGGAAGTGGGCAAGCGTGCGCCGCCAGGCGTCGGTCGCGCCAGCCTGGTTGTAGACGTCCGGTCGCTCGTCGTTGAAGAAGCCGTGATCCACGTTCGGGTAAATGTGGATCTCCGACTGCTTGCCCGCCTTCTTGATGGCCGCGTCCGTGTCCTTGGCGACCTGAGGCGTCACGAAGCCGTCCTTCTCCGCGAAGAGGCCGAGAACGGGGCCCGAGAGCTTCGAGTAGTCGGGCTTCACGTTCGGATGGATCCCGTAGAAGTTGACGCAGGCTCCGACCGAGGGATTGAGCGTGGCGGCATAGAGGGCGAGCTGACCACCCATGCAGAAGCCCGCGGCGCCGATCTTCTTCGCGGACGACTGGCCCACGAGATACGTCGCGGCGCCTCTCAGATCGCGCTCCGCTTGCGAAATGTTCAGTGCCATGAAGAGCTTGCCGGCGCCGTCGGGCTCGCTGGCGGTCTTGCCGTGGTACATGTCCGGGGCGAGCGCCGTGAACCCCTCGGCGGCGAAGCGGTCGCAAACGTTCTTGATGTGTCCGACGAGACCCCACCACTCCTGGAGGACCAGCACGCCCGGGCCCTTGTCTGATGCGGGCGTCGCCAGATACCCCGCCGTCTTGCTGCCGTTCGACGCGAACTCGACCATCGTTCCAGCCATGCTCAAGATCCTCCTTGGTTGGTGCCGGCGACCGGCACGATCTTCACCGCCACGACGCGCCGGGCGTCGGCCTCGAGCACGGTGATCGAATAGCCCGGGACCTGGAACACCTCGCCCGGCCGGGGGATCCGGTGCAACGTCGCGAGCACGAGCCCCGCGACGGTCTCGTAGTCACGCTTGGGAAGGGTCCAGTCGAACGCCTCGTTCAACTCGTCGATGTTCGCGCGCGCGGCGACCCGATAACTCCCGTCGGGCAGCCGCTCCGCCACCGCCGGCGTCCGCTCGTGCTCGTCGTGGATGTCGCCCACGATCTCCTCGAGGATGTCCTCGAGCGTCACGACGCCGGTCGAGCCGCCGTACTCGTCCACGACCACGGCCATGTGGGTGCGGTTGCGCTGCATCTCGCGGAGCAGGTCGTCGATGCGCTTGGTTTCCGGCACATAATACGGCGGGCGCTTCAACTCGTCCAGAATCCTCACCAGCGCGCCGCGGCTCAGGAGATCCTTCACGCCGACCACGCCCACGATGTTGGTCTCGCGCCGCCGGTAGATCGGGATCCGTGAGAACCCGCGTTCCAGGACGCACGCGATGGCATCCCGGGGCGTCGCTGTGTCGGGGAGCGTGGCGACCTCGACCAGCGGCACCATGACCTCGCGCACGGTGGTGTCGCCGAGGTCGAAGATCTTGTCGATCAGCTGAGCCTCGTGGGTCGTCACGTCCGCCTCGTCGGGCTCCATCTGGAGCAGCGCCTTGAGCTCCTCGCGCGAGACGAACGCGCGCATGTCGATCTGGCGCCCGCCGAAGGTTCGCAGGATCGCGCCGACGACGAGGTTCGCGAACGCCACGAACGGCACCAGCACCGTCGCTGCCCAGGTGAGCGGCCGATAGAGAATCAGGATCAGGCTCGTCGCCCACTCCCGCGCGATGGCCTTCGGGATGATCTCGCCGAAGACGAGCATCACCGGGGTCAGGAGGATCGTCGCCACCAGCGGCGCCCACGCCCCCAGCGCGGGCAGGAGACTCCACGTCACCGCCGAGCCGGCCACGATGTGGGCCATCGTCACCCCGATCATCGCCGTCGACAGCGCGCGCTCGGGCTGGCGAAACGCCTCGAGGTAGAGCGCTGCGGTGGTGCGACCCTCCTCGGCCAGGTGCCGCAGGCGCAGCCGGTTGGCGGCGATGAACGCCATCTCCGCCGCCGAGAAGAACATCGTGAGCAGGAGACACAGCCCGGCGAGCCAGAGGAGGCTCACGCGGCCGCCTCCTTCGGGGCGGGCTTCTTGAGCGAGACGAGCACCTCGAGAATTCGCGTCCGCTCCACCTTCTCTATCGTCAGCCACAGCTCGGGTGTTTCAAAGCGCTCGGCCCGCCGCGGCACGCGCCCGAAGAGGTCGAGCACCCAGCCGCCGACGGTGTCGTAGCCCTCGTTGGAGATCTTGAGCCCGGTAACGGCGTTGAGCTCCTCGAGCGGCAGCTTGCCGGCCACCCGGAAGGTCTTCGCGTCCACCCGCTGGATCAGGCGCTCGGGCTCGTCGTACTCGTCGGAGATCTCACCCACCAGCTCCTCCAGGAGATCCTCCAGGGTGACGAGGCCGGCGGTGCCCCCGTACTCGTCCACCACGATCGCCATGTGGAGCCTCTTAGCCTGGAACTCCTGGAGCAGCATGTCCGCGCGCTTGGACTCCGGCACGAAGTACGGTGGGTGCAGGTGGGCGCGGAGATCGAAGCCGGCCGGCAACCCTTCCATGTGGGGCAGCAGGTCCTTCGTGTAGAGGATGCCCACGATGACATCGAGCGAGCCCTCGTACACCGGCACCCGCGAATGCAAGTGCTCGCGGAGCGCCGGCAGGATCTCCGCCGCCGGCGTCTCGACGTCGAGGCAGACCATGTCGGGGCGCGGCACCATGACTGATCGGACGAGGGTGTCTTCCAGCTCGAACACTTTGTGGATCATCTCGCGCTCTTCACGTTCGACGACGCCCTCGCTCGCGCCGACGTCGACGAGTGTCCTCAGCTCCTCCTCGCTGAGCATCACCTGCTCCACGCGTTCGCGGCCGATAAGCCCCACCGTCAGCGCCGTCAGTCCCGCGAGGGCGGCACGCACGGGCGTCAGGAGTACGCCGAGCCACGCCACCGGCCGGCCGGCGAAGGCCAGGAACCGTTCCGGGTACTTGACCGCGAGCGTCATCGGCAGGACTTCGCCGAAGGTCGTGAGGACGAAGATCAACACGACCATTTCGACGAACACCCCCCAGCTCGGGCCGAAGAGACTGTCGGCGATCGTCGCGGCGATCGCGGCGGCCCCGATGTTGATCACCGTGATGCCGACCAGGAGCGTGACGAGCAGCTCGTGCGGGCGCTCGATGAGCGGCTTCGACGCGCCGCTGGCTTCGCCCTTCGAGGCGACTTGTCTGAGCCTGGCGCGGCCCAGGGAGAAGTACGCGGCCTCGGCGCCGGTGAGGATCGCGGAGCAGACGATGAGGATGCCGAGGGCCAGGAACCGCAGGCCGAGGTTGTCAGGCACGGGCGCGTCCCGTCACGAAGTGCTCGAACCCGGCGCGGACGGGGACGGCGCGCCCGCCGGCGTCGAGGTACCGGATCCCATCGGCGGCGGCCGTCATCTCGCCCACCGCGCTGAGCCGCGTCCCGGTGGTACCCGCGAGCCCCTCGGCCAGGCGCTCGACCGCCTCGGGCGCGCAGGTGAAGAGCAGCTCGTAATCCTCGCCGCCACCGGTGGCCCAGGCCAGCGCCTCGCGATCGAGCGCCCGCGCGACCGCGTGCACCGCGGCGTCCACGGGGAGCCGTCCGAGCTCCACACGCGCACCGAGCCCGCTCTCCTCGCAAAGGTGGCCGAGGTCGGTCGCGAGACCATCGGAGAGATCGATCATCGACGTGACCCCACCGGCCGCGGCGAGCCACTGTCCCTCCCAGGTCCGTGGCCGGGGCCTCAGGTGCGCGGTCGTCACGTCGGCCGCCGCGGCGGCGGCCACGTCGCGAGGCGCCGGGGTCGCCTCGAGGAGCGCAAGCCCGGCCGCGGAGCGCCCGAGCGTCCCCGTGACGGCGATCACGTCCCCGGCGCGCGCGGTGGACCGGGTGAGCGGTGCCAGGGTCGCCTCGCCGAGCAGCGTCACGTTGACGATCCAGCCCCCGGGCGATGCTGCGGTGTCCCCGCCGACGATCGCCACGTCGTGCTCCGACGCGAGCGCCTGGACGCCCCCGTAAAAGGCCTCGGCCTCGTCGAGACCAACGGCCTCAGGACAGGCGAGCGCGATCAGCGCCCACCGGGGCCGGCCGCCCATCGCAGCGATATCGGAGAGGTTCACGGCGAGCGATTTCCAGCCGACGTCGTTGGGCGTGGCCCAGCGGCGCCGGAAGTGCACGTCTTCGATGAGCAGGTCGGTCGTCGCCAGAAGCAGGCTTCCGGCGTCCGGCTCGAGGACCGCGCAGTCATCGCCGATTCCAACCCGGACCCCTGGCGCCCTCCGGACCGCCCGCCGGATGATCTCGATCAGGCGCCGCTCGCTCGCAGGGGGCGCGCTCATCCGGGGCCGCTGAGGAAGTTTCTCAGAAGCTGCTTTCCCTCGACCGTGAGGATCGACTCGGGATGGAACTGGACGCCTTCGACGGGGTCGCGCCGGTGGCGGAGACCCATGATCTCCCCGTCCTCAGCCCAGGCCGTTACCTCCAGCGCGTCAGGGACCGTGTCGCGCAGGACGGCGAGCGAGTGGTAGCGGGTAGCGACGAAGGGGTTCCCGAGGCCTGCGAAGACGCCCCGGCCGTCGTGGCGGATCGCCGAGGTCTTACCGTGCATCTGGGTCTTCGCGCGTGCGACCGTGGCACCGTAGGCCTGACCGATCGCCTGGTGGCCGAGACAGACGCCGAGGATCGGCGTTGCGGGACCGAGCCGGCGGATGACCTCGAGCGACACGCCCGCGTGGTCGGGATTGCCAGGTCCGGGAGAGATCACCACGCGCTCGGGCTTGAGCGCGGCGATCGCGTCGCAACTCACAGCGTCGTTGCGCACGACCTCCAGCGTCGCGCCCAGCTCGCCGAGGTACTGGACGAGGTTGTACGTAAAGGAGTCGTAGTTGTCGATGACGAGAATCATCGTTGCGACGTTCCCGAAGCCATCCGCAGCGCCAGGACCATGCCGCGCGCCTTCGAGCACGTCTCGAGCCACTCGGTCTTCGGATCGGAGTCGGCCACGATACCGGCGCCCACCTGGACGGAGGCGCGCCGGCCGTGACACACGACGGTGCGAATCGTGATGCAGGAGTCGAGGTTGCCCGAGTAGGACACGTAGCCGACGGCGCCGCCGTACGGTCCCCGCTGGGTCGGCTCCAGCTCGTCGATAATCTCCATCGCGCGGATCTTCGGCGCCCCGCTGAGCGTCCCGGCGGGGAAGCACGCCTGGAGCACGTCGAGCGCGTCACTCCCGGGCTTGAGTTTGCCGGTCACGTGGCTGACGAGATGCATCACGTGGGAATAGCGCTCGATTTCCATGAACTCGGTGACCTTGACCGACCCCAGCTCGGAGACGCGCCCGACGTCGTTCCGCCCGAGGTCGACGAGCATCACGTGCTCCGCGCGCTCCTTCGGGTCGTGTCGGAGCCGCTCTTCGATCTCGCGGTCTTCGGTCTCGGTGGCGCCGCGCGGGTGCGTGCCGGCGATCGGACGCAGATCGACGCGAGTGCCCTCGACCCGCACGAGCACCTCGGGAGACGAGCCCACGATGGACAGCGGGCCGAACCGGAGGAAGAACAGGTACGGCGACGGGTTGATCGTCCTCAGCGCCCTGTAGACCGTGAACGGATCGGCCGTGAGGCGGCAGTCGAGCCGGCGCGACAGCACGACCTGGTAGGCGTCCCCGGCGGCGATGAGCTCCTTCGCCTGGTGGACGGCGTCGGTGAACTGCGCCTCGTTCATCGTCGAGGTGAAGCCCTCCTCGCCCTCGGCCAGGAGCGGCGCCGTCGCCGGCAGGGCGAACGTGGACGGCGCCCGCGCCGGGCGCGCGAGCTTCGCGAGCGTCATCCCGATGCGGACGGCGGCGCGGTCGTAGGCGCGGTCGAGCGCCGCGGGATCGCGTCGGTCCACGACCGCATTGGCGATGACGAGCAGTCGGTGGCGAAGGTTGTCGAAGACGAGCAGCGTGTCGCTGAAGAGGAACACCGCGTCCGGCAGCCCGAGATCGTCGTTGGTGGTGCGCGGCAGCCGCTCCATGTGGTGAACCATGTCGTACGCGAGATAGCCGACGGCGCCGCCCTGGAACCTCGGCAGCCCCGGCACCGACACCGGCTGGAACTCCCGGAGGAGATCCCGCAGCGCGACGAGCGGATTGCCCTCCGGCAGCCGCTCGGTGCGGCCGTTCCGGCTGAGCGTAAGCCGGCCGTTCTTCGCCGTGAGGACCATCAGGGGATCGACGCCGAGGAACGAATAGCGCGCCCACACCTCGCCGCCCTCGACGGACTCGAGCAGGAACGAGTACGGGCCCGGGCGCAGGCGCAGATAGGCGGAGAGCGGCGTGTCGAGGTCGGCCGGGAGCTCGGCGAACACGGGCACAAGGTTGCCCTGCGCCGCGAGAGCCCGGAACTCGTCACGACTCGGGGAGAGTGACGGGATGCCTGTGCCGGAGGTGCTGATGCGGTCCCCGCCGGGGGCGCGCTAGGCGAGAGCGTCCAGCTTTGCCTGGAGCTTCGCCCGGGGCACCGCGCCGATCACCTGGTCGGCGACTTTGCCGCCCTTCACGAACAGGATCGTCGGAATCGAGCGGATCCCGTAGCGCGCGGCGAGCCCGGGGTTCTCGTCTACGTTGACCTTGGCGAGCGTCACCTTGCCCGCCGACCCCCTGGCGAGGTCCTCCAGGAGGGGCGCGATGGCGCGGCAGGGCCCGCACCACTCCGCCCAGAAGTCCACCATCATGAGCCCGGGGTCACGGCTCAGCGCTTCGTCGAAATTCTGCTCGGTGAGGTGAACGGTCTCGGTGTTTGCCATGTCGCGGTCTCCTCGATAAAAAGTCAACGTCCACGCTAACATGGCCCCCCCTCCGGCGCAAGGGCGCCCCTCCGGAAACCCAACATATAGCTTGTCAGTTTGACATCTTGATCATGCTAGAGTCGGAGAACGGACATGGAAGTCGCGAACATCCTCGTAGTTGACGACGAGCCCTCGATCCTAAAGCTCCTGAAGGAAGCCCTGGCTCAGTGGGGCTATCAGGTGGAGTGCGTCGGCACCGGAGCGGAAGCGCTCGAGGCGATCCGCACCGGGTTGTACGACGCGGCGATCACCGATATCCGTATGCCGGAGATGAGCGGCCTCGACCTCCTCCGAGAGATCAAGCGTCACGACGAATCGATCGAGGTCATCGTGATGACCGGCTACCCAACGATCTCCTCGGCGGTCGAGGCCCTCAAGGTAGGCGCGTACGACTACCTGTCCAAGCCGCTGATCCTGGACGAGCTGCGCCACCTCATGGCGCGCGTGACCGAGAAGCGGTTCCTGAAGGGCGAGGTCCAATCACTCCGCGTGCGCCTGGGCGAGGAGCTCACCGTCAACGAGCTGGTCGGCAACGCGCCGCCGATGCAGCGCGTGAAGGAGATCATCAGCAAGGTCGCCACCACGGACTCGCCGGTGCTCATCGAGGGGGAGAGCGGCACCGGCAAGGAGCTGGTCGCCGCGGCAATCCACCGGCTCTCGGATCGCGCCAAGGGGCCCTTCATCCCGGTGAACTGCAGCGCCATCCCGGAGGACTTGCTCGAGTCGGAGTTTTTCGGTCACGTCCGCGGAGCCTTCTCGGGCGCGGTGTCGGACGCGCTCGGCCTCTTCCGCGGCGCGCACGAGGGTACGATCTTCCTGGACGAAATCGCCGAGCTGTCGCCGGGCCTCCAGGTGAAGCTCCTGCGGGTCCTGCAGGAGATGCTGGTGCGCCCGGTCGGCTCGACGAAGACGCATTTGGTCGACGTCCGCGTCATCGCCGCGACGAACCGTGATCTCGACCGCTCGATCGCCGACGGGCGCTTCCGCCAGGACCTCTACTACCGACTGAACGTGGTCCGCGTGAGCCTGCCGCCGCTGCGCACCAGGCGCGAGGATATTCCAGCGCTCGTGAACCATTTTCTGCGCCGCTACAACCGGCGCTTCAGGCGGGACGTGAAGGGCATCACGCCGGACGCGCTGGCCACGCTCGGCGGGCACGATTTCCCCGGCAATGTGCGTGAGCTCGAGAACGTCATCGAGCGTGCCTTCGCCATGGGCGCGCGCGAGCAGATCACGCTCGCTGATCTTCCGGTCCTCGGCACCGCGTCGGTGCCCTCGGCGTCCGTTCCACAGGGCGGCACGGTTCCCCGCCTCGCCGACGTTGAAAAGGACCTCATCCTGCGCGCGCTCGCCTTCTACAAAGACGACAAAGAGGCGGCCGCGAGCGCTCTCGGCATCTCTCGCCGGACGATCTACCGGCGTCTCAAGGAGTACGGCATGCTCTAAAAAGGCACACGGTTGCCGAACTGACACCCACCTCCGTCATTCGTCAGAGAAAGCCCTGATCTTTCAACCCCTTTTGGTTGGCACCCATGGTGCAAATCCTTGGGGCCATGTACGCGACTATCCCTGTCGAAACCGCGTCGAAGACTCTCCAGATCGGTATCGGATTCGCCTCGCATCAGGACGCGATCTGGGCCGCCGTGCGCGCGACCGCAATGGCGCGCTCAGGCCTCCACGGGACCTCACCTGATCTGGTGCTCCTCGTCACCGCGGGCGTGCCCGCCCAGGACGTCGTCCCGATGATCCGGGGCGTGCTCGGACCCGTCGGCGTCGCCGGTGGCGCCACCTCCGCGATCCTCACTCACAACGGCGCTGTCACGGCCGGGGCTCTCGTCGTCTGCCTGACCAACAGCGAGGGGGCCGTGAGCGGTGTCGCCGCGGCGGGCGGCCGCGATCTGACCGAGGCGGGGCAAGGAGCGGCTCGGCTCATCCTCGCCGGCTGGCCGTTCAGGATGCGGTATCCGCGGGGCCTCGGCCTCGCGTTTGTGAAGCCTGGCTTTGGAACGCCGGCCGAGGCCTTCCTGCAACCGTGGCGCGTTCTGATGGGGCCCAAGATGCGGACGGTCTGCAGCGTCCTCTCGTCGCCCGTAGTGTACGGCGCCTCCTCCAGCGAGCCGCTTGCCAGCGCCGCGTGCCTCGAGGCGGCCTACTCGACCGGGCTTGGTTACGCCGAAGGCTTCGAGGCGCGCTCGGCGCCGGCCCCCGAGACCCTCATCCAGGGGTCGGTCGAAGCGACGCGGACGGCCCTCAAGCGGCTCGAGGGCGACGGCGCGCGACTGGTCCTCGTGATCGAGTCGAACGCGCGCCATCAGGCGCTCGGCCGCGCCGCCGCCGAAGAGTGGTCCGCGATCAAGAGCGAGATCGACTCCCGTACACCCTGCGTCGGCTGGCTCTGCGACCATGTGGCGGGGTACGGACGGGGCGTTCGTCCGGTCGATGCGTACGGCTCCCTCGTCGTCGTGGCCCTCGGCGACGCCCCCCGCCGCTGAGAGTTCTAGTTCAATGGGGGACCTCGAAGGGCCCTCCTCGATCTCCCGACAAGCACTAGCTGCCGCAGATCCGCCTCACGTCGTTCCATTCCCGGTCCGGCAGCAGCGGTCGGGATCGGTGTGAAATGGATGCCGCCAGGCGCTTGAGGCTCTCGACCCGCTCCGCGGCGAGCGGG
>JAHFDK010000237.1 GCA_023249095.1 Candidatus Rokuibacteriota bacterium
GTTCACCGCGTGCAGTGCCCTCTCCAACGGCTTTACCACGAACATCGTGGCAGAGTGCGTCACCACATCGCGAATGGACGTCCACGAGGCAGCGTTGCAGATCATCGAAATTGCGCAGGGACGAGTGATCTCAACGCACGACTTCCTGACGCTGCTCGAGAGGTAGGGGGACAGGGAGGACCAACTCTGTTTGGGCGATTACCCCGGCGGCGGCGTCCGGCGCTTTCCAAACCCTGCTGGGCCTTGGCAGCCAGCAGCAGCCCACGACCTACAAGCAGTTGTACGGTGTGGAGTTAAACGGATAAGCAGTACTTCTGCCTATCGGGCTGACTCCGAACACCCCCATGGCTAAAGGCTTGGTGACGCTGCGCAGACCCACGCCGTACGACTGGTTGTATGCTTCGGAGTCAGCCCGATAGGCAGAAGCAGTACTTATCAAAACCCCGCTTGACAACCGGTAGGTGCGCGCATAGCATCGTCACGCCTAGTCCGTCCGACCCTCGGGGAGGTTCCAGATGCCCCGGATAGGGTACGTTGGACAGTCTTTCGCTCCGTCGCTGCGAGGCGATGACCTTCAGCGCAAGCGACTCCTTCCGGATCGCGGCCTCTCATGGGTCATTGTCTCCGAGACATGAGGCGTCGGTTTGCGTTCGGGCGCCCAGGAGTATGGCTCTCGATCTACGCCCTCTGCGTGGTCTTCGTCTGCTCGTTCATCCTGTTCGAAGTGCTCGACGTCGACGGCGCTGACTTCCCGACCGGGTCGGCGCCGACCGCCGTCCGGACGGCCGAGCCCCCGCACTACGAGATCAAGCGAACGCTGCTCCAGACGTCGTCAGACCAGCACGTCGCTGTCCTGGCGACCCAGGAACAAGGCGGCGTCGCTGGGTCGATCGATTGCGTCGCGCTCCGGCCGTCGCCGTTCGTTTCGCCTCGCGCGTGCCGGCGCCTCCTAGCGCGCGCCTCGCTGGGCGACATCCCTCCCTCCGCCTGACCGTTCTCCGCGCCGGTCCGTCGCACCGATCGTAGGGAGAAATCTCTGATCGGGTCTGTCCCCTGGATACGGAGGACCTTCACGAAGATCGCTATTGGGCATCCGCAGGCGCCGCCTTTGCGATCCGCACAGGAGGGTCCCGTGAGTACTCATCGAGTCGACGCAGACGCAGCTAGCAGGCCGCTGGCACAAAACGTTCGGGGCCGTCATCTTCCTGAGCACCTCTCACTTGTCAATGGCAGCCCGCAGATGCGGGCGATTCTAACGATCATCGGGAATATAGCGGACACCGATACGACGGTCTTGATTCGTGGGGAAAGCGGCGTGGGGAAGGACCTCGTCGCCCAGGCCATCCATACCCAGTCGGCCAGGCGCGACGGTCCGTTCGTTCAGGTTAACTGTGCCGCGATCCCACCGGGGCTGGTCGAGTCCGAGCTCTTCGGCCACGAGAAGGGTGCCTTCACCAGCGCGCACCGGCGCCAGCTGGGGCAATTCGAGTACGCGACCAAGGGCACGATCTACCTGGATGAGATCGCGGAGCTGCCGCTCGCCCTCCAAGCCAAGCTGCTCCACGTGCTGCAGGACTTTCGCTTCTCGCGCGTCGGGGGTCACGAGCTGATCGATGTCGACGCGCGCGTGATCGCCGCCACGAATCGGGACCTGGAGCACGCGCTGACCCGCGGCGAGTTCCGCGAGGACCTCTACTACCGCCTTAACGTGGTGGAACTCCGGATTCCCCCGCTCCGGGAACGGAAAGAGGACATTCCGCTCCTGGTGTCGGGGTTCCTCTCAAGATTCAACCAGCAATATGGGCGGCAGAAGCAGCTCTCGCCGGAGACGCTGGCCCGCCTCACCGAGTACTCGTGGTCGGGGAATGTCCGCGAGCTGGAGAACATCGTTCGACGCATGGTGGTGCTCACGGACGGTGAGCAGGCGTTCGAGGCCCTGGCCGCAGGCCGTCGAAACCCGCACGCCACGGGCCTGCGGGCCGCTCCCATCGTCACCGAGAGCTTGAGGGAGACCGCGCGCCGCGGGGCGCGAGAAGCCGAGCGCGCAGCCCTCCTGGAAGTGCTGGAGCGCGTGCAGTGGAATCGGGCGGAGGCGGCTCGTGTTCTCGACGTGAGCTACAAGACGTTGCTCAACAAGATCGCCGAGTGTGAGCTGACGCCGCCGTAGCGTGGTTGAACGCCGTGGATGAATACATTCGCGTCAAGCGAGTTGGGGGCCAGCTAGTCTGGAGCGGTACGCACACATATGCCGTAGGTGACCGGATCTTGAAAGCCGGAGGCACGGTTGACGACGGTGTGTTCGCCGGATGGTCCTGGGATGGCGCATGCCTGCGCGCCTACAATGACCGGTACGGCATACGTCCCTTGTACTATTTCTGTCGGGGAGAGGAAATTGCTCTGTCCACGTCTATCCTTAGGCTGATTGCCGAAGGAGCACCGGCGGAACTCAACTACGGCGGGCTTGCGGTGTTCTTGCGGCTCGGGTCTTTCCTCGGCGAGGAGACTCCATTTCGGGATATTCGCGCGCTTCCCCCGAATGTATTCTTTGAGTGGACGAATGTCTTCGAAGCTTCTCGGGTCATGGTGACGAAGGAAAAGCACGTGGTGCGCCGGGTGTGCGATTGGTTCGCCGAACATCGTATGCCGAAGCCCAGCGGCTGCGAGTTTCAGGAGGCGGCGAAAGAGCCTTCGCAACTGGATCTCTGCTTCAGAGCTAGCAAGGTGTCCACCCACCCGGGCGAAGTGCAGGGGCATCTCCAGCGGCTGACTCGAAAATTCTGGTGGTTTGTTGCCCAAGACGGGAGAATACCCCTGCGGGGTATACGTCTCCCGCTCCGTCCCCGGCGTCGCGGGCCACCGCCTCCACGGCACACTGACCGGGGACGCGACGGAGCCCGCGTGGAACGGATATCTGCTCACGATCACCTGCCCGTGCAGCGTCGTCTTTCAGCGGTGGGTCACGCCCCAAAATACCGAGCATGACCTTCTCCGCTGGGCGTCACTGAATTGAGCGGGGGACTGACGCCCGAGAATTTCCCCCAACTCGCCCAGCAACTGGGCGCCCAATCGTTGGGCGGTTCGCACAGTCACTGGGCGGCGTCTAGATCACCTCCCCAGCCGCACACTGGCCCAAAGTCCACGAGAATCGGTACTCTAAGGTTACGTCTTCTATCGTTCCCCGACGTGGCAGCGGAAGTGCTCTACCCCGCGCGGGACACTCACCTGAATGTCGCTCCCAGGGAGGAGACGACAATGCGCCGAGGATACCGCCTCTGGGTCGTGCTCGTCATCGCCGAGCTGCTGGTCAGCTCGGCTCAGGCACAGGAGCCGCTCGACCTCTTCCAGGACAACCCAACCCTCGCGGCCGGCTTCATGCGTCTCTGTGCTTGGAATCTCCGTCACATCAACCTTGAGGAGCAAGCTCGACAGCTCCTCCCGGGCCAAACAGATGCCGAGGACTTCGCCATCTTGATCGCCACCTTCGCGAAGGGCCTCCGTGACCTCGGCTGTGACCTCGCCGCGATCATCGAGGTGCAGCCTCGCGCCAACGAACCGGATCGCCTCCTACAACTGCGCGACCGCCTCAACGGCCCGAGCGGCGGCCCGTGGCATGCGGACCAGACCGACATCGAGTACGACGATCCCACGAGCCCCTTCGGCAACCTCCAGCTCGGCCTCCTGTGGAACAACACCAAGGTGACGATTGACCCGACGGCCGATCAACTGCTCCACCAGCTTCGGCAGCCCCGCGATGCGGCCGGGACCTTGACGGAGAAGCGGATGCGGGTGCCCTGGCTCGTGCCCGTCCGAGCGGGGGCGCTGGACTTTGACCTCTTGGTCCTGCATCTGAAGTCCGGCGGGGAGGCGCCGCAGGAGGCCGAGGTCAACGCGCTTCAGGCGTTCATCACCGCCCGACAGTCCGCGGCGGCACCCCGGCACCTGATTGTCCTCGGCGACTGGAACATCCGCCCCGATCAGGCGACTGGACGGTCTCGGTTGCGAAAGATGATGGCCCCAGCGGCTAGTGGGAACCTCATGCGGGTCATTACAGTCGAGGACCTCCCGCCGCTGCTCAGTGGCTGGGACGCACTCGGCGCTGTGGGGTTCGACACCACTCTCGCCCGCCTGCTTCCCTACTCGCACGTCAACGCGCCTTCCATCGACACCCTGCTCGATCACGTGGCCATCTCCCAAACGCTTGAGGACGCCTACGACCATCCCATTCAGATCCAGCGCGCCGACGGCACGCGGGATCTCCAGCCGGGCATCCAGATCGGCGTGCCGCTCATTCCGGAGGCGCAGTATCGGAACCTCACGGACCACCTGCCGGTGATCCTCACCCTCCGGACCACCACCACCACGCCGACTCCGCCCTCGCCCATCGGGAGCCTCCGGATCGTGGCGGCGCTGCCGAATCCGCCCGGCGAGGACAGTGAGTTCGAGGAAGTTCATGTGAGGAACAGCAGCGGCTCCAGTTCGGTCGCCCTCACGGGATGGCGGGTGACGAACGCTGCCGGGCAGCAGCACTGGCAACTGACGGATCAGGACGGCGTTGTGGCTCCGGGACAAGACTCGGATTGTCGTTCGACGGGGCCGACCGATGTCCCTGCGGAACTCAGGCGACACGATCGTCCTCGTGAACCCGGCTGGGCAGAGGGTCGATACGAGGTCTTATGGCCAAGCCGCGAGCGGACAAGTCTTCCAGTTCGAGTAGACGCAGTATCCGCGCGAGAGGGCGGGATATGGGAGTAGACGTTCCGGATTCGGCCAGGGATCCGAAGACGCCCGAGGAAGTGCGGGTCAGCCTGACTCCGCGGGCGCCCGTCTTCGATCCTGCGGTCGGGGTACCAGTCCTCGGGCGACGGGCGTCTGGTCTACCGGCTGTGCCCGCGGCCCCCGTGCATCGCCTTGTCACGGTGGGGGACTCTCTCACCCACGGCTTCCAGAGCGGCGCCATCTTCAACACTGATTTGTCCTGGCCGGCGATCGTCGCGTGGGAGATGGGCCTCGAGCGATTCCGCCGGCCGGCCTACAACGGGTACGGAGGCCTCCCGTTCAACATCGAGTTCGTCATCCGGGATCTCGAGGAGAGCTTCGGGGACAAGCTTGACTGGTACGAGCTGGCCCCGGCCCTGTTCCGGCTGCGACACGTCATGGACCAGATCGAGGACTGGTGGGAGCGTGGCGGAGGCTCGCATGTCCCGAACATCAGCGGGATCATGCACAACCTCGGCGTCTATAGCTGGGACCTGCGCGACGCGCTGTCGCGTACCGCCGCCAAGTGCGCGGCAGACATTAAGACTCCCAAGGACGATCTCGTCTCCCAAATCGTGGAGAACGCGAACGAGCGAGCGGCGATTCGGGTCCTCGCCTCAGCCCGCGATGCCGCGGGCAAGGCGCTGTCGCCACTTCAAGCGGCGGCGCAGCTCGGCACGGACGGCGGCATCGAGACGCTGGTGGTGTTCCTCGGCGCCAACAACGCGCTCGCCACCGTGACGCGGCTCAAGGTCGTCTGGAGCGGCCCCGGCTACGACGACCTCGATCGGAAGAAGGCGTTCACGGTCTGGAACCCGGTGCACTTTGAGGCGGAGCTGGGCCTGGTCGTGGGGGCGGTGGAGCAGGTTGCGGCCCGTTACGTCATCTGGGGAACAGTGCCGCACGTGACGATCGCGCCGGTGGCTCGCGGCGTCGGGCGGAAGGTGCGGGAAGGCTCACGGTACTTCCCCCACTACACGCGGCCGTGGATCGCCGACGCTGACTTCGACGCCAAGGACGACCTGAACATCACGGAGCAGGAGGCCCGGGCGATCGACAGTGCCATCGACCAGTACAACGCCGCGATCACGGAGGCGGTGAGGCGGGGCCGACAAAGGGGACTCGACTGGTACCTGCTGGACCTGGCCGGGCTCCTCGACCGCCTCGCCGCGCGCCGCTACATCACCGACCCGGCGGCGCGGCCGGACTGGTGGACTCCATACGAGCTGCCCGCTGAACTACAGAGCCTCAAGCCGGTGCCTGACTCCCGCTTCTTCGCCTCCGGGCCCGAGGGGCGCACGCAGGGGGGGCTGTTCTCGCTCGACGGGGTCCATCCCACCACCATCGGCTACGGCATCATGGCTCAGGAGGTCGTCAACGTGATGCAGACAGCCGGCGTCACCTTCTTCATGGGCGACGGCAAGACACGTCGCGTGGGGCCAGTCCGGGTCGACTTCAAGCGTCTGATCGCGCACGACACTCTTATTGCGCATCCGCCGCGGTCGGTGAGCTCCGACCTCAGGCTCATCGGGTGGATGGACGAGAAACTCGACTTCTTTGGGCGACTACTCAGGCTGGGCGTGTGATGACCAGATCGGTAGACCATAGACAAGGCGCGTTACTCATCCTTATGAGCAGGCGTGAGGGCTGATGAGGGCGACTGGGCCCCGATGGATGACGTGAGTGTCGACAGCGCCACAGCGCCCGAAGCGGGTCTGGACCACGGGAGCCGGCGATTTTCACCAGGCGCCACCCGATTGACCGACGGCCTTCGGCGCGGTCCTCCAGTAGAAGGGGGTTGACCCAAAATGGCTGACGAAAGATCAAACAGAACCGAGAGCCGGAAACCCGCCAGGCCCAAGGCGGCGTCGACCGCCCCGGAAATCTACACGTACCGGGACGGCAAGCGGGTCCCGTTGATCAAGCGGCCAGACCAGTTTGTCATTCGCGCCTCGCCGGAAGTCGCCGTCGAAGCGGGATGGACCGTGGCGGAACAAGTGTCGCCGCACTCGACACGCGTGACGACCTCGCCTTCCGAACTGGACTCCGCCATGGTCCGCGCTCGCGCCATTGCCCCGACCCATCATGCCTACGATGTCGCCGCGACGGGCCAGGAATTCCTGATCACGGATCGCGTGTTCATCACCTTCAGGACGGCGCCGTCTCAGGCGGACCTCAGCTCCTTCATGGCACGCTATGGTCTGGTGCTCTTGCAGACCTACACGGATCGCGAGTTTCTGTTCCAGGTGACGGACCACGCCGGGATGAACCCGGTGAAGTTGGTGGTCCGGTTGAGCGAACAAGAACCCATGGTGGAGCGGGCCGACCACGATCTAAACCTCCGAGTGTTCAGGCGGCAAATCGCGCTGCCCACCGACCCTGCCTACGCGCGGGAGTGGCACTTGCACGCGCATTTCGCGGATCCCGCCGTGGATCCGCGGTCGTCGTCGCGCTGCGAGGGCGCCTGGCAGATTCTGAATCACTTCGGCAGCGCCGACGTAGTGGTCGGGGTGACTGACGACGGCTGCCGCCTCGATCACGGCGACTTCAATTCGCCTGGTAAGTTCGCCGCGTGGGGATACTTCGAGGGCAACACCTTGGTCACTGATGGTTCTCCGGGGGCGGATCACACCAAGATGTATCAACCGGGCGCCAACCACGGGACCGCGTGTGCCGGGGTGATCGCGGCCGAGGCCGACGCGGCGCTCACCGTAGGGGCCGCACCGGGTTGCCGTCTGCTTCCCATCAAGTGGGAATCGAGCGGCCCGTCCCTCCTCATCTCCGACTCCAAGTTCCGGGCCGCGCTGGATTTCATGGCCGACAAGGTGGACGTGGTCTCCAACTCGTGGGGCAACTCGCCGGACATGAACTTCTCGACGTCGGTTCTGAACCGGGTGCACCAGCTCTCGGAAACCGGCGGGAGGCGGAGGCGCGGCATCGTGTTCCTGTTCGCGGCGGGGAACGAAAACTGCCCGATTCAGCACACCGGCACCCTCGATATCCCGTTCACGGACGGTTGGAACCCGACGCTGACAGCGTGGATCGGGGTGGAAACGTCGCGCGTATTCGAGCACAATCTCACGACCATCCCGGGGGTGATGCACGTGGCGGCGCTCGCTTCCCATGCGCAGCGCAGCCACTACTCGAATTACGGAACCGGCATCGGCATCTGCGCGCCCTCCAATAACGTGCACGAATACCGGCGCATGCCGGTAACCGGATTGGGCATCACCACGGCCAGAGGTACGCAGATCACGAGCATCACGGATACCTTCGGGGGCACCTCCAGCGCGACGCCGCTGGTCGCGGGGATCGCGGCGCTGGTGATTTCGGCGAACCCGGAATTGACCGCGCTCGAGGTGATCGGTGTGCTGAAGCAGACGGCGGCGAAGGACCTCGACACGGAGCCGTATCCGAGAACGCCGCCCGCGCCTTTCGATGCGGACACGTCCTGGGACGTCTCGCCGGCGCCGCCCTTCGCCAACGCCGCGTTCCAGAACCTCAACAGCCCCGACGGAACCTGGAGTCCGTGGTTCGGCCACGGCCGCGTGGAGGCGCAAGCAGCCGTGGCGGAAGCCATCCGGCGGCGTGGACCCACCCAGCAGGCTTTGCGGCGGGCGAGCTCGCCCGGCCTAGTCATTCCCGACAATGTGGCGACGGGCGTGCGAGATTCGATCGCGTTCACCGAAGCGGGGCGCGTCGGCCAGATGAGGGTGAGCGTGGACATTACGCACAGCTTCATTGGAGACCTGGTGGTGACGCTGGCTTCGCCGTCCGGCCGTATCGTGACCCTTCATAACCGCAACGGAGGCAACGCCGCCAACCTGAACCAGACCTACCGCGTCTCGGACACGCCGCAACTCGGGTCTTTGGCCGGCGAACCCTTGGCGGGGCAGTGGACGCTCTCGGTGGTTGACGCCGCGCCCGTCGACGTAGGCCGTCTGAACGGTTGGGAGTTGGAGGCCACACTCGCCGCGCCGGCCGCCGTGGATCTGGAGGACGCGCCGGGGCTGAGCATTCCCGACAACGACGCAGCGGGGATCGAGCGAACGCTGATGGTGACCGCGACCGGCGCGGTGCGCGACGTGACCGTCAGTGTGGACATTACCCATACGTTCATCGGGGACCTGGAGGTCTCGTTGGTTCCGCCCGCCGGTGCCACGGTGAATCTTCACCAGCGAACAGGGGGAGAGGCCGACAACCTCGTGGCGACCTTCACGACCGCGAGCGTGCCCGGGCTGAGTGCGCTACGCGGGCAGCCGATGCAGGGCCCGTGGAAGCTTAAGGTCGCCGACCGGGACCGTGTCGATACGGGCAAGCTCAACCGATGGTCCCTGCGGATCGACCGTCAGTGACGGTGCAGTGAAGCGCGCAGGCTGGCTGGCCGCCTGTGTTCACGCCGCGGGACGACGGAGACCAGGACTACGACGAGTTCGGATGTCTGTCGGGCCGTATCCGTGTGCCGGACGATCCTGTCCAAGTCGTCCAGTAGTCTGCGAACCGCGCGACGTGGCCACGAGATCCCCCGGATCGGCCGTGGCCTCTGAGGTCGAAGAGATCGCAATCGTAGCCGGCCGCGACGAGAGACTCCGTCAGCCACGTGTAGCGGCCCATGTGCTCGGCATAGCCGTGTACGAGCACCACACGAGCCCGGGCCCTGCGGCCTTCGGCCGGGTAGCGCCACGCCGCGAGCGCGAGGCCGTCGTGGGTCTGAATGCGCATTTCGGTCATCGCGATCAGTCCGATCGGAGCATCGCGATCACGCCGATCGGGGGATCATGATCGGAGCGAAGCGACGCTGGGCGGCCGACGGTTAGTTGTCGAGCTTCTCCT
>JAHFDK010000238.1 GCA_023249095.1 Candidatus Rokuibacteriota bacterium
TGGATGGAAGAATCCCTGCTGTACTCGCCCACCGGTTCAAGACCAAGTGGAGTGGACAGAGCGGCTTCTTCATGGGCGCGTTCGACCCCGCGTTGGTGGGGATCATCTTCTGTGGGCGGGACGCGAAGCTCTCGGCCCTGTACGTGATGCCGGAGCATCGGGAGCGCGGCATCGGGCAGCGCCTTCTTCTGGATGCCGTTGCCATGGCGAAGGAGTGGCTCGATCCGGAACGGATCTGGCTCGACGTAGCGGCCGCTAACGTACGAGCCCGCAAGCTGTACCTGTCGTGCGGGTTTTGCTTCATCGGGCCTGGCGAAGGCGACGGCGAGGACAGGATGGAGCTGGACCTGCGCTGACCCGATCACGCCCGGTCCTCGCGCTCGTGCGCGCCCCAACTCCGCAGCTCAGTGACGTCCGGCTGGCCGGCCTTCTGGACGCGGACGTGGGCGGTCTTGCCGCCTGCTGTCGTGTACGGTCGACCGACGGGCGGGCGAAGGGCTCCAGCTCCGTTTGCGAAGGATGCTGAGCCTACTCCTTCGTAGGCCCATCGCCCTTGCTGAGGCGCCAGAGGAACTTCACGAGATCACGGGCCATCTCGTCGAAGGACTCCTTGAGGTCGTCTCTGCTTGCGACGCCTAAGACGGCACTCGACCCGATACGCCGGTCCGCCGTCACCAGAACGGTCTGGCCGGACTGGACGTCCACGAAGCCGATCTCCGCCTGGGCCCGCGTGCGTCCAGCACCAAAGGCCCCGAAATAGTGGCGCTCGCCCCACGAGCCTTCACCGAGCCGACTGATCTTACCCTCGAGCTTGAGGGCTTTCTCATGGTCTGGCCTGTACTCGGTCTCAGCGAGGTTCACTACGCGCGTGAAGAGCGCGCTCGCCCGCAGCTGCCTCACGATCTCGGCTTGGAAGGACGCCGCCACCTCCGTCGCGAGCCTACGGTCGGCTTCATCCTTCACGCTCGCGTCCGTCACGGAAACGCGGTCGACAAGGATCACTCGGTAGCTCCCGAGATTGAATTCTGGCGCGATCCCAACGAGGCCAGCGTCCTTGTCTTCGAGGGCGGGCTTGAGGCCACCCACGCCCAGGGGCTCGTCCGGGGATGTCCGCCGACCGCCGAAAAACTGCGAGCGAGAGCGTTCCACCCGACCGCCCTGTCTCTCGCGTTCCTCACGCGGGCCGATCGCCTCAGCGCCCACCTGGATAGCCGCGGCGTTGCAGGTGATGGATTCCCAACAGTTCTTGGTCAGGCTCGTCATCTGCTTGCGGCCGCAGCTGATATTGAGGAGTCCATTGGCGCCAAGCTCTGCCGCCTTGAACCTGAGCTGGTCGGTCGCGTCCTGCTCGCTCGCCGTGGGGTCCCACAGCTTGAGCTTGCACGAGGTGGCCTCGATCGGCTCCAGCACCTTGTAGGTGACGCCTGTCATCTTCTCGGACTCGTACAGCGCGATCTCCTTGCGGAGCTTCTCCGCCTCGGTCGGATTCACCCTCACAACTTCAACGCGGGGGCCAACGCAGCTTGCCTCGAGAGCACCTACGACGAGAACGAGGGCGAGCGAGGCGACCTGTGGTTTCATTTCTCTCACTCTTACCCCTCTCTCCCCTGCTGACGAATCTGGCTCCAGCACCTCGGTGGAGGATGGTTGCCGGGGAGTCTAGCAGAGAAGGCTGTCGGTGCGCTGCACCTGCCCGGCCAGCCCAGCCCGGCGCGGCCCCATGCGGACGAGATGGGATCCAACGCGGTAGGGGCCCCACACAGCAGAGAACGACGCTGCGAATCCCCCACCCGGCGAGCGATGGGAAGGGGGACATCGCCCGCGCTCTACTTCTCCTGTGCGCTCCGAGGGGCCCCACACGACGGAGTTAGGCAGGGACCCGTTGGACCCGTTGAACGCGCACGCGCGGGCATGCCCGGCCCCGCCCCGTCCGCTCAGAGGCGAGGGGGGCCCCGTTCGACGGGATGGCGAGTCCAAGTTCCGTCGAAGTTCAGGGGCTCACTTGGGCTCACTCAGGACCACAGGCGATCACGAGCCACGCAGCGGCATGGATCACAACTCCGCACGAGACATGCTCAGACTTGATCCCGAGTGAGCGGGAGTGATCTAGCGCGACACGCTCAGGAGCGATTAGAAGTCCGATGCTCTATCCTACGGCCCATCAGGCGGCCTCTCAGGGGCGTGGCGGGCCGATCAAGAATCCGTGGCGATCGCGCGACGCGCCGCCTACGCCGGCGGGCCGACGCTCAGAGCTTCGGTCGGCGCCGGAAAGGCTGGACAAGCCGGTGGTATTGCCGCCCGGACGTGCAAGGCTCGAGACGAGGCGCGACGTCTCCCATGTCGCCCGGCCTTTCTGGTCGAGCGCAACCGGCCGTCCCACTTTGGCGCCGTCGAGCATGAATTGCACCGTCCCGGTCGGCACGCCCTTGCCCCCCGAAGCAGTTCGCGCGACGGTCGCGGTGAACGTGACCGTCTCTCCGACCTGCGTCGGATCCGCGTCGTCGATCACCGTCGTGGTGGTCCCGTCGAGCCGGAGTCGCTGGCTGGTCAGGTAGGTCTTCGCGAACCCCGGCTCGCCCGTGACCACGACGTCGAAGATGCAGTCGCGCTTCATGTTCTTGTCGACGATCCGTTGACAGGCCTTTCCCGCCACGGCTTGCGTCGCGGGTTTGACCGGCTCCACATCCGGGATGACGCAAGGTGGATTCTCGAGCGGCCAGCTCGTGAGCGTGAACGTCGCAGTCGCCGTCCCCGGCGCATAGTCGAAGAGGCTTGTCTGGTCGGTCACGCGCCATGCACCCGCGAACTTCTGGTAAAGGTCCACGTAGCGCTGATGCAGCGCGCCCGGCCTCGGCCCGAGCGAGCGGCCGTCCGGCATAGCCGGCAGCCAGCTGTTCGGGGCGATGGCGCCCAGAATTCCCTCGCTCGCGCGCGTATGCGAGACGCGGACGTTCATGTACCACTTGCCCTGCGAGGCCCACCAACCCGGCGTCGCGACCAGCACGGTCTCGTCGGGGAAGTCGATGCGGATGCCGTCTCCGGATTTCGCGATGCGGCCGTCGTCGTCGAGCGCGATCCCGCTCGGGCCGAGCGTGGTCAGCGCACCGTCCACGCGTAGCTGCAGACCGCTCGGATCCGGAACGCCGCTGATGTTCGGCTGGTAGGTGACGCGATGGGAGCCCACGCGAGCGGCGACCGCCGTGTTGAGGCTCACGCAAACCGCAAGCCCCGTGTGCGCATCCGGCCCCGGGTTGAAGGTCGTGGCGACAGCCGTCTGGCGCGTCTGGATCTCCAGGCCGCTCGCATCGCGCAGGGCGACGAACTCGCCCGCGCTCTGGAAGTCGTAGTGCGTTCCGTCCACGGTCGTGAGGTGCGGGTCCCCGTCGGTGATCCCGTCGTTGAGCGATCCCCAGTGGAGCAGCTCGTTCGGCGAGCCGGCTCCCGGATCGACGATGCCTGCCCACCCGGGCGTGCCGGCGACGTTGTCCGCGGCATGAATCGCCGTCCACACCGCGGCCGGAGTCGCCGCCGGGTGCGTCTCGAGATAGCGCGCCGCGATGCCGGCGACGTGCGGCGAGGCTTGCGATGTGCCGGTAAAGGTGCTCGTCGCGGTGTCGCTTGCGATGCCCGTCGAGAGAATGCTGCGCCCGGGCGCGAAGAGGTCGAGGCACGTGCCGAAGTTCGACGTGACCCACCGCGTGTCGTTGCTCGGATCGATATTGCCGACCGTGATGGCGGCGGCTACCGCGGAGGGCGAGAAGTTGCATGCATCGCCATTGTTATTCCCCGCGGCGACGACGACAGTCACTCCCGCGGTGATCGCACCGTTCACCGACGTGTTGAATGTCGGCGAGAGGCCCGATTGAAGGCTGATGTTGGCAACGGCGGGATGGACCGCGTTGGCGGCGACCCAGTCCACTCCCGAGACTGCGCCGGCGACGGTCCCGGCGCCGGTGCAGTCCGAAACGCGCACCGCGTGCAGGTTGACTTGCTTCGCGACTCCGAAGGTCGTCGCCCCGACGATCCCGGCCACGTTGGTGCCGTGACCATGGCAGTCGTTGGTGCCGTTGCCGTCCGCGATCGCGGTGAACACACCGGTGGCGCGGCCGCCGAACTCGGTGTGCGTGACACGGATTCCGGTGTCGATGATGTAGGCGTGCACCCCGTTGCCGGTCTCGCTGTAGGTGTAGGTGTTGTTCGGCGGCAGCAGTCGCCGATCGATGCGGTCGATGCCGGTCGGCGGATTCCCGGCGGGATTGGGCGGCTGGATTGTCTGGATCGACGTCTTCTGGTCCGCCTCCACGTAGGAGACGTTCGGGTTGGCGCGCAACGCCTGCACCGCGGCGGGCGACATCTTCGCGCTGAATCCGATGAGCGTCGCCTTGTACGTGTGCAGGATCCTGCCTTGGTGCTTCCTCACGGTCTCCTGCGCGGCACGCACCGCTTCTCTCGGAGTCCCCGGCTTGAAGACCACGATGTACTGATCGGGGATCCTGTCCTTCGCGTTCTCGTTCAGGAGCGGAGCGAGCTGCGGCTCGGGCTGCCCGATGACCGATCCCGCGATCATCAGGATGGGAAACACTGCGTAGATGAGCCAGCGGGAGCGGCCTTGGTAGCGCATGGCGGATCCTTTCTGCAAGGTGGCCGGCACGTTCAAGAGCGACGTCGATCTCTCATTTGCCGTTCTCCTCCGTGTACCCCCCGGCGCGATCAAGGACCACCCCTCGGCGCCGGATCGAGCACCTGCGCAGTCCACGCGCAATGCAGTCCATCAACGTCGACCCGATCACGCGCGACGTTGCGGCGGCAGAGGGCCTGCATCCAAAGAGGCAAAGACTCATAGGGCTCGTAGCACGTGGGTGAACGGCCATCAGCTCAGACTCGCGTCATCTCACGACGCAATGAGGTGGTGCCATACGCGACTCGGTAGTGTTACGAGGAACGCGAGCCGTTGTAACGACGTGCGGCGTAGAGCCAGTCGCAACCGATCTTCGCGCTTGAGCAAGCTGACCTTCTCTCCTTCCGAGTGCGGATAGTGTGAATGCATCGAAAGGGGCCTTTAACCGGGTCACCTCGGCTCACGCCTCCAGTGAACCCCGTTCGGTAGGTCTCAGTTTCGGTTCGTCTCCAAGAGCCTCCTCGTCCTGAGCTCGTTCGTGATCGCCATGCTCCAGTTCAAGGTCGACTTGACCTAGCGCATGGCACCGGCCCGCAGTTTGCCGTCCGCCTCCAGTTTGCCCTATTGGCGGCTTGCCATCGTGGCTGCTCGCTGTATCACGAAGCCCGCGATGCCGAACGCGATCGACACAATCCCAAGCAACGTCGCCGCCGGTCTTCCAATGTATCCCGGCACGTTCAACGACGCTCCACAGACAATGCAGAACACGCCGCCGGGCGTGATAAGAAGACCTCCCACAAGAATCATCCACGCCCAGGCGAGATAGAGAATGAAGCGCTTCATGATTCACCTCCAAAGAATTGATGAGCCCCTTTGTCATGAACGCTTTATCTCGATTCAGCTCCAAACGTGCTCGTGGGAAACACGCGAAGCGGTATCCCCCACTCGAGCCGCCTGGGACTCGTAGCGGCAGCGACCAAGACAGGGGCGTCAGCCGCGTCTCGGCTCAATCCGCCACGGTTCCCAGATGGGCGCAGGACGTGAACTCAGCTACGCCGTGCTTCACCGGCTAATGGTCCACGCCTAGAACTTGAAAGCCCCAGTATCGACCCACTCGTTTTTCAGTAGCGACCACCAGTCCTCGGCGAGGGCCTGCAGCACATACTGGTAGGGAAGCCACCCGTAGCCATTCTCGCCCCACCCGCTGCCCCATGAATTTCTGATGAGTAGCGCTCCGGTGGTCTCGGGCCCTCCAGGGTTGGAGTTCTTGATCTTGATCTTCTCGTCGTAGCCCACCGCAACCACCGCGTGCCCCCCGACGATCTGCTCTTGGGCGGTCGGCATCGGGATCCGGCCGGTCGCCGCCGCCTGCCCGATCGAGCTATAGACCGTGAAGCCGAACATCGATGGGAGACCCGCTGCGAGGTTTGTCTTGATCCTGTTCAGGAGCGCGTTCGTGGCGGTACCCGGTGGATCCAGTCGATAGTAGCTGATCGCCTGGTAGCTCTGAGCAAATGCATAGCAGAAAGGTGAGGGCTCCTTGTCGAAGTTCGCGATCGCGTACGGCCAGTATTCTTCGGGGGGCGCGCCGAACAGGACCAGCGCGCCCATCGTCGTCCGCAGGAAAGCACCGGTGTCCCCCGTCCAGTGCAGCATGTTTCGAGTCGCTTTGTAGAGGAACAGCCGAGAGGCATCGATATGTCGCCCGAAACCTCTCCGCTCGAAGTACTCGACGATGCCCGCGCCTGCTTGGGCGGTGCAGGAACCGAGGTTGCCCTGATCCTCGATGGGCGAGCACCACGGTCTCAGGTCGGCCGATGCTGGCACGCTTGCAGCCTCGGCGACCCCGACCTTGCGCAGCATCGCTTGGATCGAATCCTTCTGTCCTAACTCTCGGAGACGCTGAGACAACGCTGCGCGCTCCGGCGTGTAGTCCCGAAAATCAGGATAGTCCGGTAGCCACCCCATTCCGCGCCCTTCAGTCATGTCAGCCATTGCAACCCTCGCTCTCGTTCGGAAGGATAGAGAGATGCTTGCCTACCTCGACCTCAGATGGTTTTGCAGGGCTCATCACCCCCCTGACGCCGACTTCTGCGCCGCTCACGGAGCCAGCCTCAACCGGCTTGCTTGCCTGAGAGCCCCTCGGCGCTCCCAGTACCGACCCCCCAGTGCGACATGCTCGTCGTTGATCTTCCGTTAGAGTCGAACGTACCTTCAGGTGGCCAGGGCGTGAAGTCAACGAAAAGCGGGTGGAAGACTCTGCGAAAGGACTGGAGGATTCTGGGATGGCCGCGAGCTAGACCTGGAACTGCCGAAAGTCGCGCGGCCGCCCGAGGCCTCGCCGTCGGAAGGTCATCGCAAGATGCGGGCCGTCGTAAAAGCCGAACCGTCGCGCGATGGTACTCACTTTGTCGAGATTCTCGCGCAGCTGGAAGATCGCGGCTTGGATGCGGACGCGCTGGACATATTCCATAGGCGGAATGCCCATTTCTTCACTGAAGATGTGCGCGAAGTGGGCGGCCGAGACGCCCGTGCCCGCGCTTAGGTGCTCGACGCGCAGCGTGTGGTCGGCGTACTGCGCTATCACGCGACCCACCGCCGCGCTTGAGGCAGCACTCAGCGGTTTCATCGAAACACCGTCCGGGTCGGGAGGAAGGAGCGTCGCGATCTCAGCGAACAGTACCGCGAGGTCCACGGGCTCACCGACGAGGATCTCGGGATGGCCAGCCGAGGACTCCAGGAACGAGCCGAGCCGATCGGCTGATCCGACGATGATCATCGGGCCTTCCGGGAACTTCGCCCGAAGGCTCTGAAGTCCCAGCACCCTCTCTAAGGAGGCAGATCTGAGGTCCAGGATCGCCAGATCCGGCATGATGGTGCCGAGCATTTCAATGGCCTCGCTGATCCGCGCCGCCACATCCACGCGGCAACGGGGCTGAAGCGCCACGGCAAGCGCGGCACGGAAGCCTGGGTCCAAGCCGATGACCAGCACCCGGCGTGCGACGAGTGTCGGTTGCGGAATCGCGATGGCTGGGTTACCACGGGCGGCGAGAAGTTGCCGGATGACCATCTCCATGACTTCCGGCTCGGTCGGTTTGACGAAGTAATCGGCCGCGCCCCGCCGAATGGCTCTGAGGGCGCTCTGAGAGGTATTGATGACCGAGCTGATAACGACGATGAGCCTCGGTTTCAGCTTGAGCGTCCGCTCCAGAACCTCTAGGCCGTGGAGGTCGGGCATCATCAGGTCGAGCACCATCACATCGATGGGCTCCGCCTGCACGATCGCGAGCGCCTCCTGGCCGCCGTAGGCGCGGAGGTGCTCGTAGTCCCGTTCAAAGGCGAGGGCGTAGACCTCGTGGAGGGCACGGTTGTCATCGACGGTTAGAACGATGGGCCGTCGCTTCCCTGGCGTGATGGGTTGGATTCGCGCCGGTGCCATGTCAGCGGACCTCGAACCTCGTCCGCACGTCCCCACGGGCCTCGCCCTTCTGGCAGGTCACGTTAATGGGCCACCGCCCGGGCGTCGTGTTCGACCCTACGCGCCACTGCCACGCCACGCGTCCGCTGGCGTCCGCCGTCTTCGGCACGAGACCTTTCGCACGGGACGGACCGGACTTGTAGTGAACCGTGATCGCGCAGGTGGCGCCAGGCGTCGTCTGGATCTCCAGCGCCGCATCGCTGGACGGCGCCCACGGGTGACGCGAGCGAGATAATAGAGACCTGTAGCTCAGCCGCCCAAGCCACCGCAACAGAAAGGAACAGCAGCAGAACAGTCAGGCGGAGTCGAGGGCGCTTCAATTGAACCACCCAGCCCGCGCAATCTGGCTCCGGAGGGCGAGCGCCTTCTTAAACTCGGCCCTCACCTGCGGCCACGTCTCAGCATCCCAGCGGGTGTGGAGCATCGTACGGATCCGCAAGGAGATCCGGAGCCATGGGTGCTGCCAGGCGCGGTCTGCCTCGGTGGGCACGTCGCGAACCTAAGCCGGTCCGCGTCCGTCGTCAAGTGTCAGGGGGTTGATTGTTGGGGATACGTGAGTTGGCCGCCCGGAATTGATACGTGAGATGACCGCTCTGAGCGCGCGGCGTGGCAGGAGTGACCTCCGGGGAGGGGGTCATGGCCTACTCGCGCGGCGCGGTGGAGCGTGCCATGAAGGTGCAGGAAGTCGTCCTCCGGGCGATCGACGGAAAGCTGAGCTGGGTGCAAGCGGCCGACATCCTCGGCTACAGTCCGCGCACGATCAGGCGCATTCGCTGGCGACTGCAGCACTTCGGGTACGAAGGGCTCCTGGACCGTCGCCGGCAGACGCCGTCGCCCAAACGCGCCCCGGTTGCCGAGGTGCAGCGCCTGCTTGCGCTCTATCGCGAGCGCTATCTCGGCTTCAACGTCCGGCATTTCCACCAGCTCGCCCGGCGCGAGCACCGCGTGCGCTTCTGCTATGCGTTCGTGAAGAAGGCCCTGCAGACCGCCGGCCTGGTGGCCAAGCATCAGCCGCTTCCGCACGAGCGCGCCAGTCGGTGACATCGAGGGACCATGACGAACACATTCGAATCCAGAACTATCACCGTCCGCATCGACCGGCCTCAGCCCGAGGTTATGAGTTCGCCTCGGTCCCGAGAACTTCCCGCGATGGGCGTTCGGGCTCGCCAGGTCGCTGCAGAAGGTGGGGCGGCGCGAGGTGATTTCACCTTGTTCCGTCTCCCCGACATGACGAACGAGGCGTTCGCGAGAGACGTCGAATGGGTCGAGCGACATCTGAGAGCACTCAAAGCGCTGCTCGAAGGGTGACCACCGCCTCACTCCCAGCTCTTCGGGACGTTCACATAGGAGCGATCCAGGGCGGTGACGGACGGACAACCGAGCAGCCGCAGCGTGCGATCCAGATCGGCCCGCAAGATCTCGATGGCTCGCGCGATCCCGGCTTCGCCGGATGAGGCGAGGCCGTAGGCGTAGGCGCGACCGCAG
>JAHFDK010000473.1 GCA_023249095.1 Candidatus Rokuibacteriota bacterium
CATCTACATGCATCGGTACATCAAGGCGTTTCGCCGGGCTGGTCTCGACCAGCGGTACGGCGCGCAGCTCGTCACCTATGCCGACGACCTGGTGGTGCTGTGTCGGCAGGGTGCCCACGAGGTCCTTGAGAAGACCCGGGGCTGGATGGGCAGCATCGGGCTCGCGCTGAACGAGGGGAAGACCGGCGTGCGGGACGCCCGATGCGAGTCCTTCGATTTCCTGGGCTACACCTTCGGACCGATGTACTCGCCGCGCACCGGCGGACGCTACAACGGAGCACGGCCTTCGAAGAAGGCCATCGCCTCCATCAAGGGGGCGATCCGGCAGCAGCTTCGGAACGGGAACCAGGCGCCGTGGGCGGAGGTGGTCAGTCGCCTGAACCGCACCGTGCGGGGCTGGGCGGCATACTTCTGCTACGGCTCGTTGGCGAAGGCGCGTCACGATGTGCAGCTGCATTTGTATCATTCGGTGCGCCGCTTTCTACGACGACGGCACAAGGTGGCCGGGCCTGGGTATCGGCAGTTCCCCGTTGCGGCCGTATTCGGGGAGCTGGGCGTTCTGGCTCTTGACCGACTTCCGCGGCTCGCCCCTGCGCATGCCGCCCGTGAAACCCGTCCGAGAGCCGGATGACCGAAATGGTCACGTCCGGTTCGATGAGCGGGGGCGCGAGACGGAGCGATGGACTTTTCGGCGAGAGTGGCCACGAAAGACGCCGCTCGCAGCAGGCGCCGCCGGTCCTGTACGCCACCGCGCGCGTCCTCGACTCTACCACTGACCTCCCCTGGAATTACTGTAGAGGGCGGAGAGAGGTGTCTCAGCCATGGCGAGCCCGAAGAAGGCGAGTCGCCGACGGCGGCCGATCGCGGCCAGCAAGGAGGTTGCGCCTGATGCTCCCAGTGGCAGACCGATGACCGGCGGCCCCGCCGCCTTGCAGGTCGTGTCCCCGATCCCACCGCCAGACCCCGAGGTGACGGAGCGCGCGGCGCGCCGCCGGTTCACCGCCGAGTACAAACTCCGGGTGCTGCGGCAAGCTGACGCCTGTACGGGCACCGGGGAGTTGGGCGCGCTGCTCCGGCGTGAGGGGTTGTACTCCTCGCATGTGACGACGTGGCGGCGCCAGCGGGAGCAGGGGAGTCTGGCCGCCCTGAGCCCCAAGAAGCGCGGGCGCCCGGCGGTCCCGCCGTCCCCACTCGCGCGCCGAGTGGCGGAACTGGAACGCGAGAACGCCCGGCTGAGCCAGCGGCTGCAGCAAGCGGAGACGATCATCGCCGTCCAAAAAAAACTCTCCGAGGCCTTGGGGATTCCGCTGACATCGGGCGACGGGAGTTGCTGAGCGCCGTGGGCGAGCTGGCCTCGGCGGTGGGCACGCAGGCGGCGTGTCGGGCGCTCGGGGTAAGCCGGGCCACGGTCTATCGTCGGCGCCGGCCTTGTTCTCCACAGGCGCCGCGGCCTCGGCCGGCGCGCGCCCTGGCCGAAGCCGAGCGCCACGCGATCCTCGCCGAGCTGCATCACCCGCGCTTCATTGATCTCGCACCGGCTGAGGTCTACGCCACCCTGCTGGACGAGGGCCGCTATCTCTGCTCCCTCCGGACGATGTACCGGGTGCTGGCCGCCGCCCAGGAGGTGCGCGAGCGCCGCAACCAGCTGCGCCACGTGGCCCCCAAACCTGAGCTGCTCGCCACGCGGCCCAACGAAGTGTGGTCCTGGGACATCACCAAGCTCCTCGGCCCGGCGAAGTGGACCTACTACTACCTCTACGTGATCCTCGACATCTTCAGTCGCTACGTCGTCGGCTGGATGGTCGCGCATCAGGAGAGCGCCGCGTTAGCGGAGCGGCTGATCGCGACGACCTGCGAGAAGCACGAGATCCTTCCCGAGCAGCTCACGATCCATGCTGATCGCGGTTCATCGATGACCTCGACGCCCGTCGCCTTGCTCCTCGCCGATCTCGGCATCACGCGCACGCACAGCCGCCCCCATGTCTCCAACGACAACCCATTCTCCGAGGCCCAGTTCAAGACGCTGAAGTATCGGCCCGACTTCCCCGACCGGTTCGGCAGCCTCGAGGAGGCCCGCGCCTTCTGCCACCCGTTCTTCACCTGGTACAACACGGCGCACCGGCACGGCGGCATCGGACTGCTCACGCCCGCGATGGTCCACTATGGCCACGCCGAGGGTGTCCGCATCCAGCGCGCTGCCGTGCTGGCGGCGGCGTATGCCGCTCACCCCGACCGGTTCGTGCGCCAGCCGCCGCAGCCCCCGGCGCTGCCAGCCGCCGTGTGGATTAACCCGCCGGCGCCCACCGTACCGGCCGTAGCGCCGTCCGACGCCGGGGTGAATCTCTCGGCGAGCTCCACAATGGGCGCAGGCGCGACGATCTCGAGGGGGGCCGCTATCTGCGTATCCCCCCAATCGAGCCGTTTCACGTCGCCAACCCGATCGTCACTCGCGGCGCGACACTAAATGCGGCGCGACGATGTCTCACAATCGTTGACAACTTCCGGACGGCCGACGCGTAACCAGGCGGCACAAGACGGTCACCCACGACCGCTTCAAGCAAATCAACGACTTTGAACTCGTCTACTACGTGAAACATCCCGACGGACGCGAGGAGCGTTTGGTCCACTCGTTCCAATTGAGGTACTTGTTCCGATTCGAGGTCGAACACCTACTTGTTCGCGCTGGATTTGTCGTCGAGCATGTCTATGCCGGGTATGACAAGAGCGAGTACGGATCACAGTACCCCGGTGAACTGCTATTCGTGGCAAGAAGGACGGACTCCTAACTGAGGCCGCCGAACAAGCGTTTGCAGCCGGCGGCGGCTTGGTCGACAATGAGCCGCCACGGCTGAAACGCAACGTTCGACGCACTGGCGACAATGACGCAGACGGAGGGAGGATTTCTCGCCGCCGATGCGCAGCTTTGTCTTGAAAGGCCGTAGCGGGTCGTCGCTGAATCGCCTTGGCGCGACGGTGAGCGGCCGGGATGGTGAGCGACGCCGTCCGGTTCCCGCCACTCCTCGCCGTGCCGACTGGGCTTGGTGCACCTAGCCGGCAGGAGGCTCGGGTATGCG
>JAHFDK010000239.1 GCA_023249095.1 Candidatus Rokuibacteriota bacterium
TTCCGGATCGACATGAGGGGACACGTGACGTTGAGCGGTCGGAAGCTCGGGCCGAGGCCGACGCATCATAAGGTCGTGAACCGACTTCTCCCGGGGTCTGGTGCGGCATACGCGCGTCGCTTGGCCGGTGTCGCGCTGATCGCGCTTCCTATGGGACTGGCCGCGTGTAATCGGTCGCCCGAGGTGGGGGCTGCCCCGAAGCCGCCCTCCGTCACGGTGATCGCGGTGGCTCAGCGCTCGGTCCCGGTGTACGGCCAGTACGTGGGGCAGACGGAGGCGGTGAAGACCGTCGAGGTGCGCGCTCGGGTCGAGGGCTTCATCGAGCGGCAGGTGGCGCCCGACGGCGCGAATGTCAAGGCCGGCGACCTGCTCTTCACGATCGATCCGCGCCCCCTGGAGGCCGCCCTCCGCCAGGCCGAGGCCAGTGTTGCCCGCGACACTGCCGCGCTCCACCAGGCGGAGGCCGCAGTCACCCAGCGCGAGGCCGATATGCGCCAGGCGCAAGCCAATCTCGATCGCGACCTCGCGCAGGTCGAGAACGCCCGCGCTCAGGAGGGGCGCTATCGCAGGCTCTTCCAGCAAGAGCTGGTCGCGAAGGAGCAGTACGACCAGGTCCGCACCAATATGACCGCGCTGGAGGCCACCGTGCAGGCCGACCGCGCCGCCCTCGAGAACGCGCGGGCCGGGCATGCCGCCTCCCGGGCGGCCATCGATAGCGCGCGGGCCGCGGTTCGCGCCGACGAGGCTGCGGCCGACAGCGCCCGACTCCAGCTCGGCTATACGTCCATCAAGTCGCCACTCGATGGACGCATGGGCCGGGCCGAGGTCCGGGTGGGGGCCCTGGTCGGAAAGGGTGACGCCACGCTTCTCGCCACGGTGTCCACGCTCGATCCGATGTACGTCAGCTTCAGCGTGAGCGAACGCGAGGCGCTGTCCGTGTGGAACCGTCGCCGGGCAGAGACGCAGGCGCGGCCGAGCTCCTCCGGTATCACCATGAAGCTGGCGGACGACAGCGCCTATCCGCACGACGGCCAGCTCGACTTCGTCGACCGCGCCGTGGACCCTCGGACCGGCACCCTCGCCCTGCGCGCCGCCTTCCCGAACCCGGCGCGGATGCTCCAGCCGGGACAGTACGTGCGGCTCCGGATCCTCCTCGCCGAGCGCCCCGACGCGCTCGTCGTGCCCCAGGCCGCGATCCAGGAGAGCCAGGGCTCGGCGTCACTGTTCGTGGTTGCGGCGGACCAGACGGTGCAGGCGCGCACCGTCCGGATGGGACCGCGCGTGGGGCCGCTGTGGGTCGTCGAGGAGGGCGTGAAGCCCGGCGAGCACGTCGTGGTCAAGGGTCTCCAGCAGATCCGGGCCGGGATGCGCGTGGAGCCGACCCTGGAGGCGCTCCCGCCAACGCCCAGGAGCTGACGCCGGTGTTCGTCAACTTCTTCATCGACCGTCCTATCTTCGCCTCCGTGCTCGCCATCGTCATCGTGGTGGCCGGCGCGGTGGCGATCCCGTTCCTGCCCATCGCGATGTTCCCCGAGATCACGCCGCCGCAGGTGGTGGTGACCGCCAATTATCCCGGGGCGAGCGCCGAGGTCGTGGAGCAGACGGTGACCACGCCCATCGAGCAGCAGGTCAACGGCGTCGAGGACATGATCTACATGTCCTCCCGGAGCGGTAGCGACGGGACGATGACGCTCAACGTGACCTTCAAGGTCGGCACCGATCTCGACATCGCCGCCGTGAACGTGCAGAACCGGGTTTCCATCGCCCAGGCCAAGCTCCCCGCGGACGTGACCCGCCAGGGCCTCACCATCACCAAGCAGAGTCCGGATCTGGTCGAGATCGTCGCCTTGATCTCTCCCGACGGGAGCCGGGACGAGCTGTACCTGGCGAACTACGCCACGCTCCAGATGGTGGACGTGCTGGCGCGGGTGCGGGGCGTGGGGCAGGTGACCGTGTTCAACGGGCGGGACTATGGCATGCGCCTCTGGCTGAACCCGGAGCGGCTGGCGGGTCTCGGGCTCACCGCGGGCGACGTGGCCGATGCGGTCCGGGAGCAGAACCTCCAGGCCGCGGCCGGGCAAATCGGCCAGCCCC
The DNA here is from genome assembly GCA_023249095.1 of Candidatus Rokuibacteriota bacterium. Taxonomy (GTDB): domain Bacteria; phylum Methylomirabilota; class Methylomirabilia; order Rokubacteriales; family CSP1-6; genus AR31. Next base: position 2,095 of record JAHFDK010000239.1, read on the forward strand.
CGGCGCTCCCCGGGCAGCAGTTCCAGTACACTGTCACCACGCGCGGCCGTCTCTCCACGCCGGCCGAGTTCGAGGACATTGTCCTCCGCACCCGGGCCGACGGCTCGCTGCTACGCGTCCGCGACGTCGCCCGTGTGGAACTGGGCGCCCAGAGCTACGGGTCGTTCGGCCGTGTCGGCGGAAAGCCGGCGGCGCTCATCGGCATCTTCCAGCTTCCGGGCGCCAATGCGCTCAACGTGTCGAAGGGGGTCCAGGCGGCGGTGGCCCGGCTCGCCCCGAGCTTCCCGAGCGGCGTTACTCATACGCGCCCCTACAACACGACCGAGTTCGTCCGCGTCTCGATCGAGGAGGTCGTGCAGACGCTCCTCATCGCCATCATTCTCGTCGTGCTCACCGTCTACGTCTTCCTGCAGGACTGGCGCGCCACCCTCATCCCGACCCTGACCATCCCGGTGTCGCTGGTCGGGACCTTTGCCGTCATCAGCGTGTTCGGATTCTCGATCAACACGCTGACGCTCTTCGGCCTCGTCCTGGCCATCGGGATCGTGGTGGACGACGCCATCGTGGTGGTGGAGAACACCCAGCGGCACCTCGACGAGGAAGGGCTCGCGCCCCGCGAGGCGACCCGTCGCGCGACGGCGGAGGTAGTGGGACCGGTGATCGCCACCGCGCTCGTCCTGATGGCGGTGTTCATTCCCATCGCGTTCCTGCCCGGCATCACCGGCCAGCTCTACCGGCAGTTCGCGCTGACGATCGCGGTGTCGGTGGCGCTCTCCGCCCTCAACGCGCTCACCCTGACCCCCGCGCTGTGCGCGCTCCTCCTCCGTCCCGCCGGTACGGCCCGGAAACGCTGGCTCGCGCGGGTCTGGAACACGGCGTTTCTCCGGCTCACCAACGGTTACGATCGGAGCGTCCAGCACATCGTCCGGCGGGCGGCCCTGGCGGTGGTCGTGCTGCTGGCCCTGAGCGGGACCGGCTACTTCTTGCTGCGCGCGGTGCCCACGGGCTTTGCGCCCACCGAGGACCAGGGCTACCTGCTGGTCAACGTCCAGCTTCCCGACGCCGCCTCCCTTGAGCGGACCGACGCCGTCGTTCGCCAGATCGAGAAGATCCTCCTGGAGACGCCCGGCGTCGAGACGGTGGTGGCCATCGGCGGGCGCAGCTTCATTACGGGCGTCAATGGCCCAAACGTCGCCTCCCTCTTTCCCCGGCTCACGCCCTGGTCGAAGCGGAAGACGTCCGAGCTTCAGGCCGAAGCGATCCTGGCACGCCTGCGCGCCCGCCTCGGCAGCATTCAGGAGGCCGTCGTCGTGGTCTTTCCTCCGCCCCCCATCCGGGGCATCAGCTCCGGCGGCGGGTTCCAGTTCGAGCTGCAGAGCGTCGCCGGCGGCTCGCTCGAGGATCTCGACGCCACCGCCCGGAAGATCATGGATGCGGCCCGTCAGCGCCCGGAGCTGGCCGCGACCTTCACCGGGTTCCGGTCGGGCGTGCCGCAGCTCGACGCCCAAGTCGACCGTACCAAGGCCAAGGCGCTCGGGGTTACCCTGTCCGACGTGTTCTCGAGCCTCCAGATCTTCCTGGGTTCTCTCTACGTCAACGACTTCAACGCGTTCGGCCGGGTCTATCGCGTCCAGCTGCAGGCCGAGCCGAGCTTCCGCGCCTCGCCGAGCGACGTCGCGCGGCTCTATGTCCGGAGTCAACCCGGACCGAGCGGGCAGCCCGCCCAGATGGTGCCGCTGAGCACGCTCGTCACCGTGAAGCCGATCACGGGACCCGACACCATCTCCCACTACAACCTCTATCGGTCGGCAGAGATCGCGGGTGACACGGCGCCCGGAGCCAGCTCCGGGCAGGCCATCGCGGCCATGCAGGACGTGGCGCGAAGTCTCCTGCCGCCGGGCATGGCGTACGAATGGTCGGGCCTCGCCTTCCAGGAAATCGAGGCGGGGAGCCAGGCGGGGTTCGTCTTCGCACTGTCCGCCCTGTTCGTGTTCCTCGTCCTGGCCGCCCAGTACGAGAGCTGGCTGGTACCGCTGGCAGTGATCCTGGCGGTACCGCTGGGCGTCCTCGGCGCGCTGGGGGCACTCTGGCTCAGCGGGCTCGCCAACGACGTGTATGCGCAGATCGGCCTCGCGCTGCTCATCGGGCTGGCGAGCAAGAACGCCATCCTCATCGTGGAGTTCGCGAAGGAGCGTCGCGAGCGCGGGATCGAGGTCCGGGAGGCGGCGCGGGAAGCTGCCCGGCTGCGCTTCCGACCCATCCTGATGACCTCCTTCGCGTTCATCCTGGGCTCGCTTCCGCTGGTCTTCGCCTCTGGCGCGGGCGCGGCCAGCCGGCACTCGATGGGCACCACGGTGGTGGGCGGGATGCTCGCGGTGACCGCGCTCGGTGTGCTCCTCGTGCCCGCGTTCTACGTCGCGGTGGAGCGGCTCGCGGCGAGGGGGAGGCGAGGCGAACCGATCACGCCTCCCAGGCCGGCGGACGGGTCCATCGAAGCGACACGGTAAGGCTCACTCGGTGGCGGCGGGTTCCGTCACGCTTCCGGAGCGGTGAAGCACGGGGGCGATGGCAATGAAGTCTACATCGTCACGGACGCCTCAGGCGGCATCACCTGCTGACGCACACGAGCGTGCAGTTCAGCGTATGGTCGGCCATGGCTGCTAGGATGACGTCCATGACGCGCCGAGGCATCAGGCTGACAACTGGACAGAACCTCGGACGGCTGTCGCCCTGTGTCTGCAACACGCTCCGGATGGTCACGACGCAACTCTACGACGACGTCCTGCGGCCGAGCGGTCTGCGGGTGACTCAGTTCAGCATTCTCGCGAGCATCACGCGCATGGGCGAGGCGCACCTGAAGCAGCTCGAGGACACGCTCGCCATCGACCAGACGACGCTGACGCGCAGCCTCAACCTTCTGGAGCGCGATGGTGTGATCGAGCGTGCTTCGCACCCCGACGGGCGGATCAAGGCGATGCGGCTCACATCGAAAGGGAGACGAGCCCTGGAGGTCGCGCGGCCGCTCTGGGCCCAGGCGCAAGACAGGATTCTCCGCGAATTGGGGACGAAGGCCTGGGCTGACGCGCAACGGCGGCTGACCCACTTGCTTCACGTCGCCGTCAAGAAGCGACGGCTGGGGCGGAACCGAAGGCGCGTGCAGCCGAGCAGCGCGCTGAGAAGAACGAGTCCGATGATGCGGATGAGAGCCGACATCTTCGAGAGCCGAAGAAGTGCCTCAGGCGCTGGACGACGCTGACCACACGACGCGTGCGATGAGCGATACCGTCCAAGTCCTGCTGCAGTACGGCTACGTGGTGCTCTTCGCCTTCGTGCTGGCGGAGCAAATCGGTCTTCCGATCCCCGCCGTGCCCGTCCTTCTTGGAGTCGGCGCGCTCGCCGGAACCGGGCGGATGAGCCTGGCGCTTGCGCTCGGTGCCGCACTCGCGGCGTCGCTCCCACCCGACCTCGTCTGGTATGAGCTCGGCCGGCGCCGGGGTGGTCGGATCCTCGGTCTCCTATGTCGCGTCTCGCTCGAGCCGGACTCGTGCGTCCGTCGCGCCGAGAACCTGTTCATGCGGAGGGGTCGGAAGGCGCTGTTGATCGCAAAGTTCTTCCCGGGGCTGAGCACGATCGCTCCACCTCTTGCCGGGGTGGTCGGCGTCGGTCGATGGCAGTTCCTCCTGTTGGACAGCGCTGGCTTGATCATATGGGCCGGCGCCTGGATGAGCCTCGGCTACGTCTTCAGCGATGCGCTGGAGCTCGTCGCCTCACGGGCCGCGCGTCTCGGGAACTACGTTCTCGTCATCGCGGGGGCGGTGCTGGCGGCGTATGTCCTCGTCAAGTACATCCAGCGCCGACGGTTCTTCCGAAGTCTCAGGATTGCTCGCATCACGCCCGATGAGCTCAAGCGCCGGCTCGATGCTGGAGACGCCGATCTGGTCGTCATCGACACGCGCTCGGCCCTCGACGTGGATACGGCTCCGTATACAATTCCGGGAGCGCTCTGGATTGCCGCAGAGGAGATGGATCGGCGAGGTCACGAGGTGCCGCGCGACCGGGAGATCGTGCTGTATTGCACGTGACCCAACGAGGCAACAAGCGCCCGGGTGGCGCTGCGGCTGAAGAGGAACGGCATCACGCGCATCCGGCCTCTTCAAGGAGGCCTGCACCTCTGGATGGACCGTCAGTTCCCGATCGAGCAGCTCAAGGAGCTCTCACGCGCGCCTGCCCCTCGCGTGGCACCCACCTGAAAGGGCAAACTGAGTGACCAGAACCCGAAGGTCCGCGACCCGGCCCGCCGGCCTCACCGAGCGCTTCGCCAAGGTCAACGGGGTGCGGCTGCGCTATCTCATGGGCGGGCAGGGCAGCCCGGTGATCCTGCTGCACGGTTATGCCGAGACCGGCCACATGTGGCGCCCGATCATGCCGATCCTCGCGCAGCGCCACACCGTCATCGTGCCTGACCTGCGCGGCGCCGGTGGATCGGCCAAGCCGGCAGCCGGCTACGACAAGAAGACCATGGCCGTGGACATCCACGAGCTGACCTCGTCGCTGAAGCTCGATCGCGTCAGCATCGTCGGCCACGACATCGGGCTGATGGTGGCCTACGCGTACGCCGCGCAGTTCAGGGAGACCACCGAGCGGGTGGTGCTGATGGACGCCTTCTTGCCCGGCATCGGCAACTGGAAGGACGTGTGGCTCTTGCGCGACCTGTGGCACTTCCACTTCTACGGCGACGTGCCGCTGGCGCTCGTGAAAGGCCGTGAGCGCACCTACCTCGAGCACTTCTGGAACGACTTCGCCGCTGATCGGAAGCGCTCGGTGCCTGAGGCTGATCGCCGTCTCTACGCCCGGGCCTACGCGCAGCCCGGGGCCATGCGCGCCGGCTTCGAGTACTTCCGCAATTTCGAGCGCGACGCCCTGGACTTCGCCCGGATGGGCAGTACGCGGCTTTCCATGCCGGTGCTGGTCCTGTCGGGCGAGAAGGCCGGCGGCACCTTCCTGATTGAGCAGGCCAGGCTGGTGGCATCCGACGTCCGCGGCCAGGTGGTGGCGGGCGCGGGTCACTGGCTGATGGAGGAAGCGCCCAACACCGTGATCCCGGCGATCATCGACTTCGTCGGCTGAGGGGTCGTCCTCCCTCCACCGTCCAGCCCGGTCGAGGGAACTGGATCATCCACGAGGACGGCGATGGCCCCGACGTCGGCCGGAACAACGACCTGTGGTCATGCCGGGACGACGGCGAGGATGCGGACACTCTCTCCGATGGCTGCGTGCGAATTGCGACGCTGAACGACCTGAACGCCGAATGGACCGGTGGCATCTTCGACGCGACCGGAACGCGCTTCTTCGTGAGCGTGCAGCACAACGTGACCGGCCACGGCGTGATTCTGGAGATCACCGGCTGGCGTTGATCCGCCATGGGCGCCGGTCCGGGGAGCCGAGCGACGCGTCCCTGGCCGGCGCCGATGGCTCCAGCCGCGAGCTTCGCAGAACCGCGGACCGCCGTCGCCCGGCGATGGCAGCGTTGCACCGAGAAGATGCAGCTGTCTCGCCTTGGCTTTCGGGCGTCTTGCCCGATCAGCGTGGCACAGCGTTTTCGATCGCACCCTGCTCGATCTCGCTCGGTTTGACGCGCTCTCTTCTGCGACGCCAGTTGTCTGTCGTCGGCCGTCCGGGAACTCCGTGGATTCGACGGAATTCCTCCGCTGGGATGATCTGGACCACTCGACCTAGTCCGTCGAGGATGGTCACGGGTGCCGCGCCGTCCTCATCGGAGGCAAGTCTCAGATCTGCTGGATTCATTGACACTTCTCCCTTTCTGGTGCTGTCCCCGCTTTTGATGCGTCCATAACGGCCACGGGTTCTTGCCACCGCGATTTGGCACGGGATAGAGCGCGTGCTTGACGATCTCGAAGGTGGCGGCGTTGGTCGGGTCACGCGCACGAAAACGTAATCCAGCGCTTCGGCAGTGGGCCGAAGCACGGTTCGGCGTTCAGTCAGCAGCAGGGTTCGAAGCGGAAGTAACGTGGCTCCCTGACGATCTGGGGCGTCATCCTGACGACGGTCTCCTCAAGAAGAGGTCAGAAGCTTCTCCTGGTTGACGATCGTCTCTAACTCCACTTCGCACTTGCGTCGCCGCCTGCTGCCCGTAGTTAGATGGCGCTACTGACCGCTTCGATTCAGCAGCGAGCAAACGAGAATCCTTTTATTCGCGTTCTCTGAATCCCTCCGGAACGCCCGTCATCGTAAGGGCAACTGAAGGGAGGGAGATCATGATGAAGCGAGCGCTCCTCTTCGCGCTGATGCTCGTCGCCGTTCTGGCGCCGCTCGCGGGTGTCGCCCACGCGGACTTGAAGAGCGACCAGGCGATTCCGCAGGCGCCGTAACCTTCACGTCAGGGCAGAATCCGACGCGTACGGCAGGCTTCGAGGTCCGCCGTACACGTCGGCGCACGAAAACGCTGACGCCCGGACAAAGTGCAACAGGCCGAGGTGGGCTCCTCGTGAATCATCGTTCTCATCTCAAGTGTCGCGTGCTTCTCGCGGCGGCGACCGCTCTGCTGACCCTCGCGACGGGCGCCAGTGGGGCCCCTGCAGGACCATGGCCATCTCTCCTGGGCTCGCGCGAGGCGTTCCCGCCTGACGTGTCAGCAGCCGTCGAGCGCGTCTGGATCGAGCCCACGCTCAGCCGCACGGTGCACGGGCGCTCCGCGCGTGTCCCGTTCGATGTCTACGTCGCGTTCGTGGATACGCCAGAGGTGACCGCCGCCGCGGCACGCTTCCGGAAACTCGGGAGCTATGAGATTCAAGCACTCGATGACGACCGCTATCGGGCCAACGATGGCGACGGAGCCCGGGGGCTTGCTCAGGTGCTCCGTCGCGAGCCGCGACGGCGCGTGATCCTGTCCCGGGGGGAGCATACCGGCCCAATTCTCGGCACGATCAGCGGAAGCGCGCTTACGATCCTGGATCTCGAGCCGCGAGGGGACGCGGTGAATCCGAGGCTCACGACCTACGTATACATCGATGACCGTGTCGCCGCCGCCCTCGCCCGACTGCTCATCACAAACTTCGGGTTCCTCGCCGACCGTAAGCTGGGCGAGGGGCTTCGCGTCACGACGGAGGTCGCCGAGTGGGCGGTCGACCGGTCTGGCGGCTTCTGTGAGTGGCTCGCACGCGAGCCGCTTCCGCCCGTGCGACGCGATCGCGTTCTGGCCGCCCTCCCATCGTGCGCAGCGAGCCTAGGTCCAAACGGCACTCGGCAAATCCAAAGTCCATGACTCGACCTGCTCGCCGTAAGCTCTCACCTTGCAGATGGACGACAAGGCCCGGCCGATCATCCCAATCAACAGCCTGGGCTCCCGATGACCGCCGCCGAGCTCGATGGCTACCGCGATCTCTTCAGCCGGGTGGCGCTCGTCGAGGCGGTCGACGGCCTTCTCTCGGTGTGAGCCTTC
>JAHFDK010000474.1 GCA_023249095.1 Candidatus Rokuibacteriota bacterium
GCGGGTGATGCCCGGCAGAATCGAGGGATCGGTGGGCGACGTGACCACGGCGCCGCCGATCACGGCGAAGCAGTTGCTGATCGCCCCCTCGGTCACGAGGCCGTCGCGGACCAGGATCGCCTCGAACACGCCCGCCGCGCGCGCCTCCTCCCGGGCCAGCACGTTGGCGAGCAGATTGAGCGACTTGACGTCGCACCGCCCCCACCGCAGGTCCGGCACGGTGATCGCGCTCACCCCCCGGCGGCGCACCGACTCCGGGAGGGGCTCCAGCCGCCGCACGGTGATGACGACCGTCGGCCGGACGACCGGGGGAAACCGATGCTCGCGCGGCGCGGGGCCGCGCGTGACCTGCAGGTACACCTTGGCGTCGGGAAACCGGCTCATCTCGTGGGCGCGCGCGACGAGGCGCCGCCAGTACGCGCGGGAATACCGAATCGGCAAGCGGATGCCGCGCGCGCTCTGCTCCAGGCGGTCGAGATGCGCGTCGAGGCGGAAGAGGCGCCCAGAGTAACTCCGCACCACCTCGTACACGCCGTCGCCGAACTGAAACCCGCGGTCCTCGATGGAGACCACGGCACGGCCGATCGGGAGAAACCGTCCGTTGACGCACGCGATCGTGGGCATCGTCTAGGAGCCCGTCCCAGTATTTGGGTGGTGGAGCCTGTTCAGGAATGCGTCAGATGCAAGGCGGAGTGAGGAATCCCCTCTAGCGTGACGGACGAATGTTGCTTCCCGCCGGAGCGTACTGAGTCGTACGTGAGGAGGGATTCCGAAGCGACAACGCCGCAGATGACCGTTCATGGACAGGCTCCTAGCGCTTCCGCATCAGCACGTTGTGAAACACGTACAAACCGGTTCGGTCTTCCGTCACCTCAAGAATTTCAAACTCGCTGCCGAACATCGCGTCGAAATCCGTTCGCCGAAAGAACCGGTCGTAGTGGCCGTTGTGGACGAGCCAATCGCGCGTTCTCCGCTCACCCGCGTGGTGCTTAAACTTCGTGGAGAAACACGACAGGAGGAAATAGCCCCCGGGATTGAGGAGCGGCACGACTTGATCGAGATACCGGCGCGTATCGCGACGCCGAACGTGGTGCAGACAGCCGTAGTCGAGGACGACGTCGAAGGCGGAGTGGGCAAAGGGCAGCGCGAAGACATCGGCCTGGGCAAACCCGAGGCCGCGCACCGAGCCGCGGTCCGCGGCCTCACGGGCCCGCGCCAAAGCCTTCGGTTCCAGATCGACACCCACGGCGAGCGCGCCCGCGCCGGCGAACGCCATCGTGTGGCGCCCTTCGCCGCATCCGATGTCGAGGACGCGGCGGTCACGGCTCCGGAACGTCCGGAGAAACCGCGCCACCATCGGCGACACGCCCTCCGTCGGCCAGCCGTGCTCGCCCGTCGCATAGGCCCGCTCAAAATACGCGCGCTGGGCACGATAGACCCCGCTCCCCCGCTTCATCACAGCGCGGTAGTCTACTCCTCTCGAACGCGGGGAATCAAGCGCGGAACAATGACCGTGGCGACCTGTAATACCAAAATGATAATGTCCGCTTTTACCAAAGTAGAAATGTCCTCTTTTTCGCTAGACTGCCCGCCTCAAACAGGAGGGCTGGATGGCGACGGAGGACACGATCAGCATGAGTCAGCGCGAGGTGAAGCGGTGGCAGGTGATTCAAGGCGTCATCGAGGGCCGGGGGCGGCAGCGGCAGGCGGCGGGGGTGCTGGGCGTGAGTACCCGGCAGCTCCGTCGCCTCGTCAAGCGCGTGCAGGCCGAGGGCGCGGCGGGGCTGTGCCACCGCAGTCGGGGCAAGCCCTCGAACCGGCAGATCGCCCCCCGGCGCAAAGCCCGGGTGTTGAAGCTGTTTCAGACCCGCTATCCCGATTTTGGGCCGACGTTCGCGTGCGAAAAGCTGGCCGAGCGCGAGGGGATCGTGGTGAGCGACGAGACCCTGCGGAGTTGGCTGAAGGCGGCGGCCATCCCCTATCCGAGTCGGAAGGCGCGGCCCCATCGGCAGTGGCGGCCCCGCCGCGCGCACCGCGGCGAGCTCGTGCAGGTGGACGGCTCACACCATGCCTGGTTGGAGACCCGTGGCCCGGCGGGCGTCCTGATGGCCTACATCGACGACGCCAGCAGCGAGGTCTTTGCGCGACTCTATGTCTACGAAGGCACGGTGCCTGGCCTGGACAGCTTCCAGGGCTATGCCACCCGCTACGGGCTGCCCCAGGCGCTCTATACCGATCATCACTCGACCTATCGCGGGAAGGGGGCGCCGACCGTGGCCGACGAGTTGGCGGGGCGTGAGCGGCCCCAGAGCCAGTTTGAGCGGGCGGTGGCCGAGCTGGGCGTCACGATCCTCCATGCCCATTCGCCGCAAGCCAAAGGACGGGTCGAGCGGCTCTTCCGCACCTTTCAAGACCGGCTGATCAAAGAGCTGCGCCTCGCGGGAGTCCGGACGATCCCGGCGGCCAATACCTTTCTGGAGACGTATCTGCCTCGGTACAACCAGCGCTTTGGCGTGACTCCGGCCGCCGCGGCGGATCTCCACCGGCCGTGTCCCGGTCGGACGGCCTTGGCCCAGGCGTTGTGTCTGAAAACGCCGCGCACGGTGCAGCCCGATGGCACGGTGGTCTGTGACCGCCAGTGGTTTCAGGTGGATGAACCGCGCTATCCGAAACGGGTCGTGCTGGAGGACCACTTGGATGGCAGCCGCCATCTCACCGTCGAGGGCCGTCGGCTCCGCTATCACCGGTTGCCCACCCGGCCGGCTCGCGCCGCGGTGCCCCGCCCGCCGCCAAAACCCCCGCGGGCACCGTCGCCACCGTCGCCAGACCATCCCTGGAAGCGGCGGCCCTTTCAGCTGATGAGGGCCAAACCCTAACCGGACATTTCTATCTTGGGAGAAAGCGGACATTTCTAAATTGGTTTGACACCGCCGTCCCCGGCGCTGTTATTAGCAAGTGAAAGTGACCGGTTGGTTTGACAAGTGATCTGTCCGCTTTCGTCGTTGGGGTTCAGGACGTGGGGTCGCATAACGCCCGAGCAAGCGAGTCCCCCACCAGACC
>JAHFDK010000240.1:0-5691 GCA_023249095.1 Candidatus Rokuibacteriota bacterium
CGACGCTCGAGCGCTCGGCTCCAACCGAGCGGCCGTGCGCGCCATCGCGGCTATCATGACGAAGAACTTCGGCCTCGCGCTTCCGGACCGAGTGACGGTCTACGTGTACGCCGGACGCCGACCGTTCGAGCGAGGTCTGATCCAGGACGCGCGCGTCTCTCCGGTCCTGGCCGCAAAGCTGAGCGACGTCGCGATCGGCGTCGGCCTGCGAGGTCAGATACTCCTGAACGAAGGTGCTCCGGCCCGAACCGGACGCGAACGGTTGCGTCTCATCGCCCACGAGCTCACTCACGTGTCGCAGATCGACCTGGCCGGCGGCGAGGGTCGTGGAGAGCAATGGCTGGCGGAGGGCATGGCTGAGTTGGTGGCCTTCTCCACCCTCGAGCGCCTGGGCCTGGACACATTGAGTAGCCGGCGCCTCGCGGCGGCCTCAGGCATCCGCAACCACGCGTCACTACTCCAGGGCGGGCTGGCCCTGGAGGCCCGCGGCACTCCTCCGGGCTTCACTCGCTGGCACGTTCGGGACGGCTCGCTCTCGACCTACCAGCTGGCCTTTCTCATGGCCGACCATCTCATCGCGCGGCAGGGTCTCGACACGGTGCGGGCGTACTTTGCGTCGTTCGCACAGTCATCCGACCGACACGCGAACTTTCGCCGCGCGTTCGGCGAGTCCATCACCGAGTTCGAAGGCGGCATGCTCGCGCATCTGAACATGACCGTTGGCCTGCTCGTCCCGGGCGCGCCCGCGGAAGCCGCACTCGCGATCGCCGGCCCGTCGGTCCCCTGACGCGCGGCGCGGCCGGGACAGACTAGTTCGGCTGCTCCGGCGCGTCGACGGTCTCGCCGCTGAGCTTCCGGTAGAGCGAGGCGAGGCTGATCCCGAGCACGCGGGCCGCCTTGCGCTTGTCGGACTGCGTCGCGGCCAAGACGTCCATCAAATGCTGGCGCTCGAATCGACGCACGGCCCCGCGAAGATCCTGGGGCAGCGCTCCGTGGGGCGATCCCTGGTCGGGCGACAGGTCGCGAAGGGACAGGAGGTCGCCGCTGCCGAGGACCATGGTCCGTTCGAGGACGTTCTCGAGCTCGCGGACGTTGCCTCGCCACGGCCGGCCGCTGAGCGACCAGAGCGCGTCTCGCTCGACGCCGAGGTATCGCGTGCCGAGCTTGGCGTTGAGCCGGTCGACGAGGTGATCGACCAGGATCGGGATGTCGCCGCGCCGCTCCCGCAGCGGCGGCACCGTGAGGTGCACGACGTTGAGCCGGTAGAACAGATCCTCGCGGAACCGTCCAGCCTTGACCTCCCGATCGAGGTCGCGGTTCGTGCTGGCGATGATCCGGGTGTCCACCGGCACGGGCTTCGTGTCGCTCGCCGGCAGGATGCACTTGTCTTCGATGACCCGGAGCAGCTTTACTTGCAGTTGCAACGGCAGCTCACCGATCTCGTCCAGGTAGAGCGTACCGTGGCTCGCCGTCACGACGAGTCCGGGGTTCGCCTGGACCGCCGTCGTGAAGGCACCGCGCACGTGGCCGAAAAGCTGACTCTCGAGCAGCATCTCCGGAATCGCGCCGCAGTTGACCGGGACGAAGCTGCCGTCATGGCGCGAGCTGGCGGCGTGAACGGCGCGGGCGACCAGATCCTTCCCGACGCCGCTCTCGCCGGTGACCAGCACGTTACTCGACGTGCGGGCCGCCAGCGCGATCTGCTCGCGCACGGACCGGATCGCGACGCTCTCCCCGACCAGCGTGTGGCCGGCGGACGGCCGCTGCACCGCCCGCCGCACGAGCCCGTCTTTCCAGATCGTCTCCCGATACTGGAGCAGGCGCTGCACGCGCTCCTTGAGAACATCGACGGAGAAAGGCTTCTCGAGGTAGTCGCAGGCGCCTCGACGAAGCGCGACGATCGCGGTTTCGAGCGCCGCGTACGCGGTCATCACGATGACCGACGCGCGCGGATTCAGCACCCGCGATCGTTCGAGCACGTCCAGGCCGTTGAGGCCCGGCATCACGATGTCCGTGACGATGACGTCGAAATCCTGCTCCCCGACGCGGGTCAGCGCCTCTTCGCCGCTCCCGGCTGTCGCCACGCGATAGCCCTCGGCCGCGAGCGACCAGGTCAGGATGTCCTGGATCGCCGGCTCGTCGTCCACGACGAGGATCGACGCGGTCATCGTTTGGGTCACCTTCAATCTCACTGCTGACGCAGCCCTGATGCTGCGGGGACATCCGGTCGCTGGCGGGCACGTCCCGCTCGACGGGGAAACACCTCTGTCGCGCTTCGCGCAGGGGGCCCCGTTCGGGCGGGGCTCTAACACAATAGCGCGCCGCGTGGCCACGGTACAAGGCGCGCGAATCGAAGTTGGATCCTCGCGCTGTACAGATCTTGCTCGGTGGTAAGAATGACACCGTGGCGGCTTCTCAAACCTGAGAACCGCACACCGGACGCGTCCTGCGCCGCGGTTCGCGTCAGGACAGCGCCAAGCCGCGTCGGGCGAGCTCGCCCTCGAGATCCAGCTCCGTCGTGCGAGCGGACGTGCCGCCGGGCACCGTCCAGAAGATCTCGAATTCGAGCCCGTCGGGATCCTTCGCGTACAGCGACAGGCTGACGCCGTGATCGGACGAGCCGACCAGCGCTCCGGCCTCGGCAAGCCGCTCCCGCGCGCGGGCCAGGTCGACGAGGTCGCCGACCTCCCAGGCGGAGTGATACATGCGCGCCACGCGCTCGTCCGGGCGCGCCACGCCCGTCTGCTCGAACAGGCCGAGGTGATGGTCGTCCGGGGTGCCGGGGATCTTCAGGAAGGCCGCGTTCGGATAGAGGCGCTGGACCTCGAAGCCCACGACGTCACAGTAGAAGCGTACGCTGCGCTGGACGTTCGAGACCCAGAGGACCAGGTGCTGCAACCGCTTGAGGCCCGTTCCGGTCGCCGTCGCGCTCATTTGGGAGTCTCGGGAGGGTATTCGACGCTGACGGTGATGGCCGCGCACGCGATGAGCGTGTCCGAGCTTGGCGAGCGGAGGCCGCCGTTGACGGCGCGGACGGTCACCTCGCCGTGCGGAAGCTCGCGCCGAACGACATCGACCTTGACCGAGTCTGGGTCGGGGACACCCACGGTCACCTCGACCAGCATTCGCCCGCCGCGCTCGCGGACGTCCTGGAAGAGGGGCAGGCTCGAGTGCCGGATGGCGTCCGACACCGCGCGGCAGGCCGCCTTGGTGGAGTCGCGCCCGTGCACGTCGACACCCATCCCGAACTCGAGAACGCACGGCTTTGCGCTCACATGTCACCTCCGTGTACCCTGGCGCTATTCACTCGTTCCCATCCGGGTGGCCTCGACGAACTGCTCGGTCGCGTCGTCGATGGAGCGGCCGGAACGGCCGCGCGGGTTCAAGATATACAGCCCCTGTGGATCGATCGTCGCCTGTGGCGGAGGCGGCAGCTTCATCTCGTAGGTGACGGGACGGCGGTGGTCGGCGAGCATGAGCGCCGGATCGTACACTTGATTGAATTTCCAGAGGCTCCGGACGAAGTTCGTCTGTCCGCGCGCCAGCTGGCCGAGCACGATCGTCGCCAGATCTCGGAGCGCGCTCCACCCGAGATGCTTCATGGCGAGAACGCGCTGGGTACGGATCAGCTCGTCGTAGAACTCGGCGAGTGGCAACCGCGTCGGCAGAACCGCGTGCTGGATGTCGTAGAGGCGGTAGTCCCTCGTCTGGACACGGCGCGCCTCCGTGTGCCATGTCTCCGTGCCGGGGTAGGGCGTGTTGACCGAGATGTTCACGATCTCGGGGATCTCCAGGCACCACTGGCGGACCACTGCGAATCTCTCGCGGTCCCAGTCGGGATCGGCGATCAGGTTGATCGCGACCATGATGCCGAGCGAGCGCGCAAACTCGAGGGCTTCGAAGGCGCGGCCGAGAGAGATCCGCTTGCGGTACTTACGCAGCCCCTCCTCGTCGATGGCTTCGAGCCCCAGGAACATATAGCGCAGCCCCAGGCGGGTCCAGAACTTGAAGACATCCCGATTGCGCAGCAGCACGTCGCCTCGGGTCTCCAGATAGTACTGCTTGCGGATTCCACGGCGCGCGATGGCCTCGCCGATCTCGAAGCCGTGCTTGGCCTGCACGAAGGCCACGTCGTCCACGATGAAGACGCCGGATTCCTTGATCGAGGCGAGGTCGTCCACCGCTCGCTCCGGGCTGACCACCCGGTAGCTCCGACCGTAGAACGTCCACGCGCTGCAGAACGAGCAGTCCCAGGGGCAGCCGCGGGCGAACTCGATCGACGCGCAGGGATCGAGCGTGCCGAGAAAGTACCGCCGGCGGTGCCGGAGCAGGTCACGGGCGGGCATGAGGTCGTCCAGGTGCTCCACCAGACGAGCCGGCGGACCCTCGCCGTCGAGGGTGACGACGCCGGCCACCTTTGCGACCGCGCGGCGATCGTGCTCGACCGCTTCGAGCAGCGAGAGCACGGACGCCTCGCCCTCGCCCTTCACGACGCAATCGATGGTCCCGCCGGCGTGCTCGAGGAGTTCCTGCGCGATGAAGGAGGCGCTGTGGCCCCCGACGAGCACGAAGGTTTCGGGCCGCTTGGCGCGGGTCAGCTTCGCGAGGTCGACGATCTCGGGAACATTCGCCAGATAGTTGCAGGAGAACGCCACGACATCCGGCTGCCAGCGGTCGATGAGCCGCACGTAATTCTTGTGCGTTTCCGCCTGCAGGTCGATGAGCTGGACCTGGTGGCCGGCCTTGCGGACAGCTGCGGCGACCAGCTCGAGCCCGAGCGGCTCCAGTCGCAGGTAGATCTTCGTGTACATCAGGGGACCGGGGTGAACGGCCAGGAATCGAATGGCTCGATGCCTCCAGTACGCCTATTGTCTCTTGTTAGCCAAGCGGACGCCCGGAAAGCTGGCAGCCGGGCGCGACCCGGCCCCTACGCGCGCACCGCCCCGGGCCGCCCATCTTCAACCACGAAGGTGGCCAGGGTGTCGACCTCGGCGAGCGGCCGGGTCACGCTACGCACCGTTCTCAAATCGGCGCGTAGCCGCTCTCGCGTGATCTCCACGCGCACGTAGCCGCGGCGGGTGCCATTGCCGAGACGGATGTGGGGATTGTCGGCCAGCAGCGCCTCGAGCTCCTCCTGGCGGCGCCTGAACTGCGACGTGATGGACGTGCCGACGAACTCGGTCGCGACGACCGGCGAGCGCGGGTCGTCGAAGTCAGGCTTGAGGTCCGTCACCCAGAACGAGTGCACGTCGCCGCCGAACACGATCGGGTTGGCCGGCTTCCGCTGGCCGAGGTAGTCCAGCAGGCGGCGGCGGGCCGCGGGGTAGCCGTCCCATCCGTCAGTCCAGAACTGTTGGCCCGGCCCGGGCTTCCGATCGAGCTGGGCCATGAGGGTCTGCTGGGCGATGAGGTTCCAGCGAGCGGTCGAGCGGTCGAGCCCTGACAGGAGCCAGCGCTCCTGGACGTCACCGAGCATGGTGATGCGCGAGTCGAGCCGCTCCTGGCAGTCTTCGACGGTGGAGGCGCCGCCCCGCCCGGGCGCGGCACACGGCTGGGGCGAACGGTACTGGCGGTCGTCGAGAAGATGGATCTGGGCGAGGCGACCGAAGGCGACGTGCTCGAACAGGCGCATGTGCGGCCCGTTGGGCACCATCTGGCGACGGAGCGGCATGTGCTCGTAATAAGCCTTGT
>JAHFDK010000240.1:5791-9512 GCA_023249095.1 Candidatus Rokuibacteriota bacterium
AAGCCTTGTAAGCGGCGGAGCGCCTCTGTAAGAACCTTTCCGGGGCCTCGAGGCGCTCCGAGCGGTCGTTGGCGTAGTCGTTCTGGACCTCGTGGTCGTCCCAGGTGCAGACCCAGGGACACGCCGCGTGCGCGGCCTGGAGATCGGCGTCGCCCTTGTAGAGCGCATGGCGGATTCGGTAGTCGTCGAGCGTGCGGGGTTCCGGCGCGCCGTGCTTTCGCACGTGGTCCCGGCCCCAGGACGATTCGTATATGTAGTCGCCAACGTGGATGATCAGGTCGAGGTCGTCCGCCAGCATGTGGCGGTACGCGGTGAAGTAGCCCTGCTCGTACTGCTGACAGGAGGCGAACGCGAACCGCAGGCGATCGCCTCCGGCATTCTCGGGCGGCGCCGTGCGCGTGCGACCGGTCGCGCTCACCTCACCGCCCGTGCGGAAGCGGTACCAGTACCACCGTCCTGGCTCGAGGTCGTCGACCTCGACGTGGACCGCGTGCGCGAACGAAGGCGTCGCGGCGGCAGTGCCCCGCTGGACGACGTGAGCCATGCGATCGTCGGTCGCCACTTCCCACTCGACCGATACCACCTCCGGCGGCATGCCACCGCCCGGCGTCAGGGGCGACGGGGCCAAGCGAGTCCAGAGCACCACTCCCGTCGGCGAAGGATAGCCCGAAGCTACGCCCAGAGTGAACGGGTGCGCGGAGAGGCGGGCCTGCGCCGGCGCGCGACGAACGAGCGGCGGAGCGAAGTGCGAGGCGCCCAGCGAGAGCGCACCCGCCAGGAGCTGGCGGCGGCCAACACGCCAGGCGCTCGACTCTGTCTCGGTCGGCTGAAGCGGCGCCATCGACGTGCGAAGGATAGACGTCCCGGAGCCGGAGGACAAGACACCCGTGCGATCGTCGAGACGCGGACGGGGCGTCCGAGAGCGGGCGCCCCGGCGCGCGAGGTCAGCTGCGCACGTACACGGTCTTCATGGCGCGGTCGCCGCGCGGGCTGTGCATCGTGGTGTCGATCGTCAGGACTCGGCCGTCCGGCGAGAGCGTCCAGATGGACTGTCGGGACATGGTCCGGTCGCCCGGCTCGCCCTTCTTCACGTGTGTTTGAGTCACCACCAGCCGATCGCCCTCGAAGGCCGCCCGGGTTACGGCGTTGCCGCGGTAGCCCTGGTGAGCCTGATCGCTTCCGTCGGCGACCAGAGTGTCGGTCATCGAGCGCTCCCGGGTGCCCCTCGTCATGGTCCGGGTGACCTTCAGCATGATGCCGTGCTGCTCGACCATCAGCTTGACCTCTGGCGGCTGAGCCTGGGCGTCGCGCCCCTGGTCGCGACCCTCGTGCGTCGGGAACTGGCTCTGGGAGCGGTCGAGCACCCAGGAGCCGGCGAACTGGGGCTCTGCCTGGGCGGCCACAACGCCCACTCCGAGCAGGAGCAGTGTCATCGTGCCAATCGTTCGTTGCAGGCGTCTCATGAGAATCCTCCTTGCGGAATGTGTCTGCCCATACGACGGCGCGCTCCGGCGCTTTGTTTACGGCTGGGCAGCCGGTATCCTGTTGCGCGCCGAATCGCGCCGACCCGGGGGCGCACCAGGAGGACGAGCGCACATGGATGTCTGGACGGGTGGACGGGCCGTCGTGGAGCTGCTGAAGGCTGAGCGGGTACGGCACATGTTCGGAATCGTCGGCGCGACCTTCCTGGACGTCCTCGACACGCTCTACGACGATTCGAGCGTCGAGTACATCAACGTCCGGCACGAACAGGCCGCCGCCTTCATGGCCGATGGGCTGGCTCGCGTCACCGATCGGCCGGGCGTCTGCCTCGTGACCAGCGGTCCCGGCGCGACCAATCTGATCACGGGCGTGGCCGCGGCGTACGTAGCCCACTCACCGGTCGTCGTGCTCGTCGGCGGGATCGCGCTCGACCACTATCAGAAGGACGCCTTCCAGGAGTTCGACCTGCTCAACATGTTCCGCCCGGTGACCAAGCTCGCGGTCCAGATTAACAAGCCCGAACGCATTCCCGAGCTCCTGCGCGGGGCGCTCCGCGCGGCCATGAGCGGCCGCCCGGGGCCGGTCTTCGTGGAGATCCCGCGAGATGTGCTGAGCGGCACACTGCCACCCGTAGCGGCTCTCGCGCCGGAGCGCTACCGCGTTATCTACCCGCCGCCCCCGCACGCGGACGCCGTGCGCGAGGCGGTGCGACGGCTACAACAGGCCGAGCGCCCTCTGCTCCTCGTCGGCGGAGGAGTCACCCGGGCCGGCGCCAACGAGCTGGTCGTTCAGCTGAGCGACCGCTACGCGATCCCGATGATCACGGCGTACGGCCGAAACGACGCCGTGCCCAATGCACACCCACTGTATCTCGGCCCTCTCGGGCGCGCCGGAGCGCCCGAAGCGGCCGCCGCCTGTCGGCGGGCCGACCTGATCCTGGTCGTGGGTTCACGGCTCGCTCAATTCACGACTCAGTTCGACGAGCGTTACCTGCAACCCGGGACGGCCCTCATCCAGATCGACATCGACGGTCGTGACATCGGTCGCTACTACCCGGTTGTGCTCGGCATACAAGCGGACGCGCGGGAAACGTGTCAAGCCTTGCTGAACGCGTTGGCCCAAGACGGCGGTCCCGACCGCCAGCCGTCCTGGCGGCAGGAAGCGGAGACGCTGCGAGCCCGGCGCCACGCTCGGCTTGCAGCGGAGGCAGGCGTCGGCGCGAAGCCCCTGAAGCCGCAGCGCGTCTACGCGGAGCTCCGTCGTGTCCTGCCGCCGGAGACGATCGTGGCGCTCGACGCGGGGGCCGCCCCGGCGTACGGATACGATCGCCTGCATTTCGCGCAGCCGCGCACGTTTCTCACGCCGCTCGATCTGGGCGGACTGGGCTTCGCGTTTCCCGCCGCGCTCGGCGCCAAGCTCGGCCGTCCCGAGGCTCCGGTAGTCGCCGTCCACGGGGACGGGGGTTTTCTCATGAACGCCCAGGAGCTCGAGACCGCCGTCAGACACAACATCGCGGTCGTGACGCTCGTCATGAACAACAATTGTTGGGGATCGGAGAAGGCGTACCAGAAGCACTTCTACGGTGGCCGCTACATCGGCTGCGACATCGGCAACCCGCGCTACGACCAGTACGCGCGGCTCTTCGGCGCCGCCGGATACTATGTCGAACATCCCGATCAGGTCGGAGACGCCGTCAAGGCGGCGCTCTCCGGCGGCGGACCGGCGATCATCGAGATTCCGATCGACCCCGACGAGTTTCCGACTCCCGTGGCCGCGGTCCGTCGACCCGACGAGCGCCGGTAGCCCGCGGGCGCGACGGACGGGTGGCGCCGGGGGCCGTGCTCACGCGAACGGCGGAGTGGGACCCCCGAGTTCCGTGCGCAGCTCGAAGAGCTGCGATTCGGGTGAGTGGGTGACGGAGCCGGTCGCGTGGGCGCGGCCCCCGACGACAGGACCCGTCCGTCGCGCCCGCGGGCTACCGGCGCTCGGCAGGGCGCTACTCGTAGCGGCTGATGTGCAGGTGCACCCCGTGACTCGACGCGGGCTGGACCGTCACCTCGCCCGTGCCGCGCAGGAGAGCCGTGCCCGCGCGGTTGAAGGCGGCCGTCAGCGCCGGAAAGTCTTCGGCGACCATCGAGAGCGCCACCAGCCCCTCCGTGCCTCCGACCTCCTCGGCCGGCACGATCAGCAGCGCGCCGCGGCCCACCGCCAGCATGGCGCGCGGCCCATCGTTCATCGC
>JAHFDK010000035.1 GCA_023249095.1 Candidatus Rokuibacteriota bacterium
GGATGATCTGGCGCTCGCGGTCCATCTGCCCCGATGAGCTCCACCGCCGCCTCGACGCTGCCGCCCGAGGTCGACCGACAGCTCGAAGGTCTGGCGCCCGCGGAGCTCGCCGTGAGCGTGCCGACCTACAACAACGTCGCCACGGTCTCCCTGGTTCTGGAAGCCATCCGCGCGGGCCTTGAGAAGCACTTCGCGGATGTCTCCGCGGTGCTGATCAACGCCGACGCCGGCTCGTCGGACGCCACCGTGGACCGATTCGCGGATGCCGGGCTCCCGCTCGTCCGCGCGACCCACGCGGCGCCCCCGGCGCAGCTCGCCACCGTGCCGTTCCACGGCGTGCCCGGCCGCGGCGCCGCGCTCCGGCTGTCGGTCGACGTCGCGCGGCGGCTCGGGGCCCGCGCGCTCGTGGTGCTCGAGGCCGATATCACGTCGATCGACGCCGAGTGGCTCGAGCGCCTCCTTCGTCCCGTGCTGGAGCGCGGCGCCGACCTCGTGATGCCCGTGCACGCGCGCCATCGCTACGACGGCACGATCACGAACCTCGTGCTGGCGCCTCTCGTCAACGCGCTGTACGGCCGGCGGATGCATCAGCCGCTCGCGGGCGCGCGGGCGCTATCGGCACCCTTGCTGGATCGCCTCGCGGCCGACCAGCGCTGGCCGCCGCCGGGCCGGGCCATGACCGATCTCTGGATCGAGGGCACCGCGATCGCCGAGGGCTTCGCGGTCCACGAGGCGCGGCTCGGCCAGTGGCGGGTGGAATCGAAGACGCGCACCACCGATCTGCCCACGATGGTGGCGCAGACCCTGGGGGCGGTCTTCACCCTGATGGACAGCTACGAAGACCTGTGGCTCCCGACCGTGACCAGCGCGCCGGTCCCGACGGAAGGCGCCCCGGCGGCCCCGACGGGCGAGCCCGTGAGGATCGACGTCGAGCGGATGGTCGGTGCGTTCCGGCGGGGTCTGAGTGACCTCGGCACGATCTGGGAGCACGTGCTGACACCGGAGACGTGGGGCGACGTGCTGAGCCTGGAGACGGACGACCTCGCGAGGTTCCGCTTCCCGGACGAGCTCTGGGCGCGCGCGGTCTACGACTTCGCGCTGGGTCACCATCATCACGTCGTCTACCACGACCACCTGCTGCGCTCATTCGTCCCGCTCTACCTCGGCCGCACCGCGGCCTTCGTGCTGGCGACGCGCGCGCGCGACGCGGCGGCGGCCGAGGTCGCCCTCGACGCGGCCGCCGCCGCGTTCGAACGGCAGAAGCGCTACCTGGTAGAGCGCTGGCGATGACGCGCAACGCCGCCCGGGACTGGTACAAGGACGCCGTGTTCTACGAGGTCCACGTCAAGGCGTTCATGGACGCCAACGGCGACGGTGTCGGCGACTTCGCGGGGCTCACCGAGCGCCTCGACTACTTCCAGGAGCTCGGGGTCGACTGCCTGTGGATCCTGCCGATGTATTCCTCGCCGCTCCGGGACGACGGCTACGACATCGCGGACTTCTACGGCATCCACCCCTCATTCGGGACGGTGGAGGACTTCCAGAAGTTCCTCGATGCCGCTCACGCCCGCGACCTGCGCGTCATCGCCGATCTCGTGATGAACCACACCTCGGACCAGCACCCGTGGTTCCAGGCCTCGCGGTTGGATCCGGCATCACCCTACGCCGACTACTACGTCTGGAACTCGTCCGATCGCCGGTTCGCGGACGCGCGCGTCATCTTCGTGGACACCGAAAAATCGAACTGGACCCTGGACCCGGTGCGCAACGCGTACTATTGGCACCGGTTCTTCAGCCACCAGCCCGATCTCAATTACGACAACCCGGCGGTCCGCCGGTCCATGCTCGACGTGATGCGTTTCTGGCTCGACCGGGGCCTCGACGGGTTCCGCTGCGACGCGGTGCCGTACCTCGTCGAGCGCGAGGGCACCAGCTGCGAGAACCTGCCCGAGACGCACGCGATCCTCAAGGAGTTCCGCGCGGTGATCGACCGCGAGTACGGCGGCGACCGCGTCCTGCTCGCGGAGGCGAACCAGTGGCCCGAGGATGTCCGCCACTACTTCGGCGACGGTGACGAGTTCCACATGGCGTTCCACTTCCCGCTCATGCCGCGCCTCTACCTCGGACTCCGGCTCGAGGACACCCGCCCGATCACCGACATCTTCACGCACACGCCGCCGATCCCGCCCGCCTGCCAGTGGGGCCTCTTCCTGCGCAACCACGACGAGCTGACTCTGGAAATGGTGACGAACGAGGAACGGGCGTTCATGTACTTCGCCTACGCGCACGACCGCGACATGAAGCTCAACCTCGGGATCCGCCGGCGCCTGGCGCCGCTCCTGGACGGCGACCGCCGCCGCGTCGAGCTGCTGAACTGTCTGCTCCTCACGCTGCCCGGGAGTCCGATCATCTACTACGGCGACGAGATCGGCATGGGTGACAACGTGTACCTCGGCGACCGGGACGGCGTGCGCACGCCGATGCAGTGGTCGCGCGACCGGAACGCTGGATTCTCGAGCGCCGAGCACGGGCGGCTGTACCTGCCGGTCATCACGGATCCGGTCTACGGCTACGAGGCCGTGAACGTCGCCGCGCAGACGCGCCAGCCGTCGTCGCTGCTCAACACGATGCGGCGGCTGCTCGCGGCGCGGCGGACGTCGCCCGTGTTCGGGCGGGGCGGCATCGAGTTCCTGCGGCCGCGCAACTCGAAGGTCCTCGCGTACCTTCGCCGGCTCGAGCGCGAGACGCTGCTGATCGTCGCCAACCTCTCGGCGGCTCCCCAGCCGGTGGAGCTCGACCTCACGGCCTTCGCCGGTGTCACACCGGTCGAGATGCTGGGGGGGACAGTATTCCCGACGATCCGGCCGGGGCCCTACTTCCTGAGCCTGGGCCCGCACGGCTTCTACTGGTTCCGCCTGGAGCGCCCCCGCGACGGCGACGAGCCGTATGGCATCGAGGGCACCGCGATCTGACCGGGCGCCCGGCGCGGACCACGCGCGCGTCGAAGCCGCGCTGGGGCGCGCCGTGTCGGCTCAGCTCGCGCCGCTGCTCCCGCGGCTGCGATGGTTCGGCGACAAGGGGCGGACGATCACCGGTGTCCGTCTTCGCGACTGCGGCGCGCTCGGGGATCGCGCGTGGCTCGTTCTGGTGGACGTGACGTTCGACGAGGGTCTGGACGAGACGTACGCGGTCCCGCTCGTTCTGGGGGGCGACGGCGCGGCGCCAGGCGCGCTCGCGATGACGCTCGATCTCGACGGAGTCACCACCCGCGCCCTCGACGCCTTCGACGACCCCGGGTTCTGCCTCGAGCTCTTGACCGCGTTCGAACGGAACGTGACCGTGCCGACTCTTCACCAGGGCGCCGTCCGATTCGTCCGCACCGAGCTCTTCCCGCCGCTCGGGGGCGTGGCCTCGCTCACGCCGCGCCGGCTGACCGGGGAGCAGTCCAACACCTCGGTGGTCTACGGCGACCGCCTCGTCGTGAAGGCCCTCCGGCGGGTGAAGCCCGGGATCACCCTGGACTACGAAGTCGGGGCGTTCCTGACCTTCCGGGCCCGGTTTCCCCACGTGCCGCCGCTGGCGGGGGCGATCGAGTACGTTCCCGCCGCGGGCGAGATGACGACGCTCGGCCTGCTTCAGGGATATGTCGCGAACCAGGGCGACGGCTGGAGTTGGCTCGTCGGTCACCTGCGGCAGCTCCCGCCGGCGCGTGTCGACGAGCTGTCCGGGCACGTCTTCCGCGAGCTCTCCGGCCTGGGCGTCGTGACGGGAGCCTTGCACGCTGCGCTCGCCTCCGACGCCGCGGACCCGGGCTTCGCGCCGGAGCCGACCACAGCCGACGATGTGACCGCGTGGATCGAGCGCATCGTCGCAGACGTCGGCCGCACGTGCGACAAGGTCCGCGCCCGCCTTTCCGCCGTCCCGCGCGAGGTCGAGGCCGACGCGCGGACGCTGCTCGCCGGCGAGGCCGCGCTGCGCTCGCGGGTCCGCGATCTCCCGCCGCTCGACGCCGAGCGCTGTATGAAGATCCGTGTCCACGGCGACTACCACCTGGGCCAGACGCTCCGCACCGAGTCGGGCTTCGTCGTCCTCGATTTCGAGGGCGAGCCCGCGCGGCCCGTCGCCGAGCGGCGGCGAAAGCAGTCCGCGCTCGTGGACGTCGCCGGAATGCTCCGCTCGCTCGACTACGCCGTCCACGCGACGCTGGCGCCGGCCAGCGGGCCGACGGGCGCCGGCGAGCGCTGGGTGGGCCGCGCCTCGACCGCGTTCCTCGAGGGATATCTCGGGGAGATCGTCAGAGCTCCGGCGCGCCTGCTCCCGGCTTCGCCCGCCGGGGTGGCGCGGGCCCTCTCGGTCTTCGAGCTCGACAAAGCGCTGTACGAGGTGCGCTACGAGGTGGACAACCGGCCCGCGTGGCTCGCCATCCCGCTACGGGGACTGACTCGACTACTGGCGCGTGAGCGGGCCGCATCGTGAGAGCGAGCGCCGGGCGCGTTTCGCGGCCCTTGCGGTCGCTCCTCGTTGTCTGGCTCCTGGCGCTGGGCGGCTGTGCGGGCGGCCAGCCGGAGAGCGAGGTCGTCACTCTTGTGTTCAAGTACGCCCGCATCCTCGGGCGCGCCGACCCGCTGCCGGCGCTCCTGCGCTCGTTCGAGGCGGCGCATCCTGGTGTACGCGTCAAGGGTGAGGCGCTGCCGTGGACGTCGGACGATCAGCACCAGTTCTACGTCATCAACCTCGAGGGCCGGAGCCCGGGGTTCGACGTCATGATGCTCGATTGCATCTGGGTCCCCGAGTTCGCCCGCGCCGGGTGGCTCACCGACCTGACGACGCATCTCCGGCCGGACGAGCTCGCGCCGCACTTCCCGAGCGCGGTGGCGGCGGCGACGTACGGCGGGCGCGTCTGGGCGTTGCCCTGGATCATGAACGTCGGCCTCCTCTACTACCGCGCGGATCTCCTGGCCAAGCACGGCCTTCGACCGCCCGAGACGTACGAGGAGCTCGTCGACCAGGTCCGCCGCATTCGACTCGCAGAGCGCGATCCCGCGCTGGACGGCTACCTCTGGCAGGGCAAGCAGTACGAAGGGCTCGTCGTCAACGTCCTCGAGGCGCTCTGGGCCAACGGCGCCCGGCTTCTCGCGGAGGACGGCTCGGTCTTTCCCGAGCCCGCGCGGGCGGCGGACGCGCTCCGGTTCCTCCGCGGTCTGATCGAAACGGGTGTCAGCCCGGCGTGGACGACCGCCGCCGACGAGGAGCTGAGCCGGCGCGCCTTTGGGGACGGTCACGCGATCTTCCTGCGCAACTGGCCGTACGCGATGGAGCTATTCGAGACGGCGGACTCGGCGGTACGCGGGAAGGTGGCGGTCGTGTCGCTGCCCGGTCGCGCGCGCGGCGAACGGGGCGTGGGCTCGACCGGCGGCGCGCATCTCGGCGTGTCCCGCCGGAGCCGCCATCCCGAGCTCGCGGTGGCCCTGGCGCGGCACCTCGCGAGCGAGCCTGCCCAGCGGGCGATTGCGCTCGGGGCCGCGCTCAGCCCGACGCGCCAGGCCCTCTACCACGATCCGGAGCTCGTGCGCGCCAACCCGGAGATGCCGCGACTACACGCGTTCGCGTTGGCGGGTCGACCACGGCCCGTGACGCCCTACTATCTGCTGATCTCCTCGACGGTCCAACCCGAGTTCTCGGCGGCGCTCGTCGGGGTGAAGCCGCCCGAGCGGGCGATCGCCGACGCTCGCGCCCGCCTGAGCTACTTCCTCGGGGCGATCCGGTGACCCGGCGTGAGGCAGCGAACCGGCGGCGCGGGATGCTGCTCCTGGCGCCGACCGTCCTGGCACTGGCGGCGCTCACGGTCTACCCGGGCGTCTGGGTGCTCTGGCTCTCCCTCCAGCACCGGATCCCGATCTTCGACGTGTCGCGGTTCGCCGGCCTCGACAACTACGCGTTCCTCGCCGGCGACCCACGATTCTTGAACGCCGGCCGCGCCACGGCCATCTTCACCGTCGCGTCGGTGGCGCTGGAGGTCGTGCTGGGCTTGACGGCCGCGCTTGCGATTCACGCCCAGCGGGGCGGCCGCCGCCTGGCGCTCTCGTTCCTCCTGCTCGCGTGGGCCATGCCGGCGGTCGTCACGGCGAAGCTGTTCGAGTGGCTCTATCACCCCACGGCCGGCCTCATCAACGTCGCGCTCGGCGCGCGCTCCCTCAACTGGCTCGGCGACCCTGGGCTCGCGCTCCCCGCCGTCGTCCTCGCGGACGTGTGGCGTACGATGCCGTTCGTCGCGATTCTCTGCTACGCGCGTCTCCTGGCGATCCCGGCGGAGCTGTACGAGGCGGCGCAGGTCGACGGCGCCGGCCGGCTCGCGACGCTCACGCGGATCACGCTGCCGATGCTCGGCCGGATCCTCCTCGTGGCCGTGCTCTTCCGGACGCTCGACGCCCTGCGCGCCTTCGACATCATGTTCGTGCTGACCGGAGGCGGTCCCGCGGGCATGACCGAGACGCTCACGGTCTACGCGTACCGGGCCCTGTTCCAGACGCTCCAGCTTGGCTTCGGCTCGGCGCTGAGCGTCGTCGTGTTCCTCCTCGTCATGGCCGTCGCGTGGGCGTATCTGAAGCTCCTCCGGGCGGGCACGACGGTGGCGGCGTGAGACGCCCAGCCCGGAGGATCGGGACGCTCGGCGACGTCGTGGTCCTCGGCGCGCTGGCGGCCTACGCGATCCCCTTCTTCTGGCAGCTGCTGACGTCCTTCAAGCCCGAGGCCGAGCTGCTTCGGGTCCCGCCGTTGCTCCCGAGCCGGCTGACGCTCGAGCACTACCGCGTCGTGATCGAGCAGAGCTTGATGCCGCAAGCGCTGGGTAACAGCCTCGGCGTCGCCACGCTCACCACGCTCCTGGCGCTGGTGATCGGCCTGCCCGGGGCGTACGCGGTCGCCAGGCTTCCGCTTCCGGGCAAGCGCCTGTTGCTGCTGGCCATCGTCGCGAGCACGGCGTTTCCCCAGATCGCGACCGTGAGCCCTCTCTATCTCCTGATGCGCGCGCTGGAGCTGCGCGACACGTGGGCGGGTCTCGTCCTCGTGCACACGTCGTTCGCGCTGCCGCTGACGATCTGGCTGCTCGCCGGGTTCATCCGCGAAGTCCCGATCGAGACCGAGGAGGCCGCGGCCGTGGACGGGGCCGGCCTCCTCGGAATCTTTCGGTGGGTCGTGATCCCGCTGCTGGCGCCCGGGCTCGCCTCCACGGCGCTCCTGGCGTTTCTCTTCAGCTGGAACGAGTTCCTGTTCGCCTACACGTTCACCGTCTCCGGGGCGAGCCGCACGGTCCCGGTGGCGCTGGCGCTCTTTCCCGGGGTCTTCGAGGTCCCGTGGGGCGACATCGCCGCCGCCTCGATGCTCGCGAGCGTTCCGCCCGTGCTGATCGTCATCGTGCTGCAGCGCTTCCTGGTCCGGGGACTCGTCGCCGGCGCGGTGAAGGAGTGATCCGCCGGCGGAGTACTATGAGGAGGGGACGTCCATGACCGATCTCTGGAGCGATCTGGTCCTGACGGCGATAGGCAACATGAGGGTTACCCTCGGCGCGGTGTTGCCCAGCATCCTCGCCATGCTGGCGCTCGTGGCGCTCGGCGCGCTGCTCGGCTGGATCGCGGGGACGCTGATGTCGCGGCTCGCCCGTGCCTCCCGCCTCGACGAGCGGAGCCGGACGTGGGGTCTCACCTCTGCCCTGGCGCGCGCCGGCATCTACCGTCCGCTGTCCCAGGTGCTGCGGCTCGTTGCGTTCTGGGGGATCTTCGTCATCTTCGCGACGATGGGGATCGATGCGCTGGCGATCCCCGGCGCTCCCGGCGCCACCGGCGTGCTCATGCGCGTCTTGCCTCGCTTCCTGTCCGCGCTCCTGATCCTCGTCGTCGGGTGGCTCGCGGCGAACTTTCTCGGGCAGGCGATGCTGATCGCCGCGGTCAATGCCGGCGTGGTCCAGGCACGACTGCTGGCTCGCGCGGCCCGCTGGCTCGTCCTGCTGTTCGCCGTCGCCACCGCGCTGACCGAGATCGGCATTGGCCGGGACATGGTGCTGATCGCCTTCGGCACCCTCTTCGGTGGGCTCGTGTTCGCGCTCGCGCTGGCGTTCGGTTTCGGCGGCCGGCACCTTGCACGGGAGATCCTCGAGCGCGGTCGCCGCCGCGAGCGGGAGCCCGCGCCGCAGGACCCCATCACTCACCTCTAACTCCTCGCGCAGGCAGTCGGTCGGGTCGGTGGGCGGCCCGGCAGGCAGGTGGGACGGGGTCGCACGACCACGCGGCACGCGCTCGCTGCTCCGCTGCGGCTGGGCTCCATCCAGGCCTCATGCGTCCGCCGCCACCTTGAGGGAACGGGTCGTGTCAACCCACCCGCCTGCCGGGCCGCCCACCGACCCGACCGACTACCCGTCGCCGAGCGTGGTCGCCGCACCCTCCGCCGTCCGCACTGACTACGGCCGCCGAGTGTAGTCGCCGCAGGCCGACGGGTGTGTGCGCCGGACCGGTAGGGGTCGACAGGACTCGTTCCCAGCAGAGCGGCGGCGGGCGTCGCGCGCCCGGATGGAGCCCAGCCGCAGCGGAGCAGCGCACGCGTGCTGCGTGGTCCGGTCGAACCCCTACCGGTCCGGCGCACACACCCGTCGGCCTGCGGCAACTCCGTCGAGGGCGGTTCGCCGGTGCTGCGGGGCCGTGCTATGGTTGCACCGGAGGTTCTGGAGCGTGAGCGGCGCACTGATCACGCTCGAGGGCGTCGAGGGGTCGGGCAAGACGACCCAGATGATGCGGCTCGAGCGATGGCTTCGTCAGCAGGGCCGAAAGGTCGTGCACACCCGCGAGCCCGACGGGACACGGCTCGGTCTCGCCGTGCGTCGCTTGTTCGAGCGTCCGGGCGTTCACCCGAAGCCGCTCGTCGAGGTCTTCCTCTTCATGGCGGCGCGCCAGCAGCACGTCGCGGAGAGGATCCGGCCGTGGCTCGACCGGGGTCGCGTCGTGCTCTGCGACCGGTACGCCGACGCGACGGTCGCCTATCAGGGGTACGGCCGCGGCGTCGATCCCGACCTGATCCGCGAGCTGAACGTTCGCGCGACCAGCGGCGTCATGCCCGACCTCACGCTGCTCTTCGACCTCGATCCGGCTGAGGGACTGAGGCGGATCGGCGGACGGCGGCTCGACCACTTCGAGCGCGAAGCGCTCGCCTTCCACCGGCGCGTGCGCCAGGGCTATCTCGAGATTGGCCGCGCCGAGCCCAAGCGCGTGCGGCTGATCCGCGCGGCGCGCCCGCCCGCCGTCGTCGCGGCCGAGGTGCGGGCGATCGTCGAGGACTTCTTCCGTGGCGCTTGAGCACATTCTCGACCAGCCGCTGGCCGTGGACCTGCTGCGCCGGGCGCTCGCGAGCGATCGGGTCGCCCACGCATACGCCTTCGTCGGCCCCGCGGGCGCCGGGCGGATGTCGACGGCGCTCGCGTTCGCCGCGGAACTGCTGGGGAGCCTCTCCCGGCAGCACCCCGACCTGCACGTGGTCGTGCCGACGCCTCCCGAGACGAACTCGCGGGGCGCCAGGGCCATCCGTATCGGCGCCATCCGCGAGCTCGAACGGCAGGCGTCGCTGCGGCCCGTGATGGCGCGCCGCAAGGTCTTCGTCCTCGACGAGGCCGAGCGGATGACGGGCGAGGCGCCGCAGGCGTTCCTGAAAACGCTCGAGGAGCCGCCCGCCGCAACCGTGATCATCCTGATCCTGCCGCGGGCCCGGGCGGTGCCGGCGACCGTGCTCTCGCGGTGTCAGGTCGTGCGCTTCGCACCACGCGATGACGCCGGCGCGGCGACGGCGCGGGCCCAGGCGCGCGAGCTTCTGGCCGAGGTCAAGGCGCAGGGTGTCGACGCGCTGTTCCGGCGCACAGATCGCCTGGAGCGAGAGAAGGCAGAGGCGCTGGTGGACGCCTACTGGCTCTTTTGCCGCGATCTGCTGCTCGCGAAGTCGGATGCGCCCGCTGCCCTCTTCATCGACGGCGACCACGCCGCCGAGCTCGCGCGCGAGGCCGAGGGCTGGACGGTCGATCAGATCCTGGCGGCGGTGGATCTCTGCCGGCAGGCTCGAGAGGCGCTCCTGCGCAACGTCGCTCCCCGCCTCACCCTCGAAGTGGTGCTGAGCCGGCTCGCCCTGCGGGCGGCATAGGATGGTACCCATGGACGAATATCTCGTCGGCGTTCGGCTTCGCGCCACCGCGCAGGCCGACGACTACCGGGTCGGGGACCTCGAACTCCACGTCGGCGATCTGGTCCTGGTGGAGACCGCGGCCGAGAGCGCCGTCGGCGAGGTGCGCCGGGCGAAGCGTGAGCTGCCCGAGGCGAAGAAGGATCGCTTGTACCGGCGGGTGCTGCGTACGGTGACCGAGGCGGAGGCGCGGGCGTACCGCGAGCACCGTGAGCGCGAGGAGCGAGCGATCGACACCGCGCAGCGCGTCGCGAGGAGCCGCGGCGTCCGAATGAAAGTCGTCGACGTCGAAATGCACCCGATCGCCCGGCGGGTGACGGTTTATTTCAATGCCGAGGAGCGCATCGACTTCCGCGACCTGGTCCGCGATCTCGCGCGCGAGCTCCGCGCGCGGGTCGAGATGCGCCAGATCGGCGCCCGGGACACGACGAAGCTGCTCGACGGCATCGGGCCGTGCGGCCGCCAGCTTTGCTGCTCGTCACACCTCAGACGATTCGAGCCGATCTCGGTGAGGATGGCGAAAGCTCAGGACATGCCGCTGACCGACAACCGGCTCCTGGGCAACTGCGGCCGGCTCAAGTGCTGCCTGCTCTACGAGTTCTCGACCTACGAGGAGCTGCGGGCGCGGCTGCCGCGGGTGAACACCCCCTGCCAGGCGTCCTGCGGTGGTGGGGGCTGCATGACGGGCAAGATCAGGTCGATCCGCGTCCTCAAGCAGAGCGTCGTCGTGGGCTTCCCCGACGGCACGGAGGCGGAGGTGCCGCTCGACCAGGTCACCTGGGAGGGGCGGGCGCACATCCAGGCGCAGCGCGAGCAGTGACCGCTTTCTACCTGACGACGCCAATCTACTATGTGAACGACCGCCCCCACCTGGGGCATGCGTACACGACGATCGTTGCCGACGCGATGGTGCGCTACCGGCGGCTCGCGGGCGTCGACGTCTGGCTCCTCACGGGGACCGACGAGCACGGGGACAAGATCGCCCAGGCCGCGGCCAAGGCGGGCGTGACACCGCAGGCGCTGGCCGACCAGAACTCCGCGGCGTTCCGCGAGACGTGGCGTGCGCTCGGCATCAGTCATAGCGATTTCATCCGCACGACCGAGGAGCGCCACCAGAAGGTCGTCCTGGCGATCCTCCAGAAGCTCTGGGACGCCGGCGAGATCTATCTCGGCAAGTACGGCGGCCACTACTGCTTCGGCTGCGAGCGCTTCTACACCGAGAAGGAGATCGTCGACGGCAAGTGCCCCGACCACCAGACGGTGCTCCAGTGGATCGAGGAGGAGAACTACTTCTTCAAGATGTCGAAGTACCAGGGATGGCTGATCGACTACATCGAGCGCCACCCCGACTTCGTCCGGCCCGAGCGCTACCGCAACGAGGTCCTCGGGTTCCTGCGCGACCCGCTGACCGACTTGTCGATCAGCCGCCCACGCCGGCGGCTCGAGTGGGGGATCCCGCTGCCGTTCGACGACAAGTACGTCACCTACGTCTGGTTCGACGCGCTGATCAACTACGTGTCGGCCCTCGGCGGCCCGGGCGATCCGCGCTTCGAGAAGTTCTGGCCCCACGTCCAGCACGTGATCGCCAAGGACATCGTGAAGCCCCACGCGATCTACTGGCCGTGCATGCTCAAGGCGGCCGGCATCCCCCTCTACCGGCACCTCAACGTTCACGGCTACTGGACCCTCGGCGGGCAGAAGATCTCCAAGTCCGTCGGAAACCTCGTCGAGGCGCTGGCGCTCAAGGAGAAGTACGGCAACGACGCCTTCCGGTACTTCGTCCTGCGCGAAATGGTCTTCGGTCTCGACGCCGACGTCTCCGAGGAGGCGTTCGTCGGCCGGCTCAACGCCGATCTGGCGAACGACCTCGGCAACCTGGTCTCGCGGGTGACGACGCTCATCGTGAACCTGAACCGGGGCGGGGTCCCCGAGCCCGGACAGCCGACCGCCGCCGAAGAAGGAGTCCTCGCGGCCTTCACGAAGGCCAAGGCCGACGCGGCGACTGCGATGGAGGAGTTTGCGTTTCAGCGCGCTCTGGCCTCGATGTGGGAGTTCGTCGGCGTCGTAAATCGCTACGTGGACGCGACGCAGCCGTGGGCGCTCGCCAAGGACGCCAGCAAGCGGGAGCGACTCTCGGCGGTACTGTACACGCTCGCCGAGTCGCTGAGGGTTCTCGGGATCGTCCTCGCACCGTTCCTGCCTGACGCGGCGACGAAGATCCGCGCCGGGCTGGGCCAGCCGGGAGAGCCAAAGCTCGTCGACGCTGTCTGGGGGCGCCTCGCGCCGGGTACGACGGTCCAGAAGGTGTCAGGACTCTTTCCGCGCGTCGATGTCCCGATAAAGCCGGGCACCGGCGAGCTCGAAGCCGTGACGGCGGCCCCGCGCGTCAAGATGGACGAGTTCGGTAAGATCGAGCTGCGCGTGGCGGAAGTGGTCGCTGCCGAGCCGCTGCCCAAATCGAAGAAGCTCCTGAAGCTGACGGTGTCGCTCGGCGAGGAGCAGCGCACGCTGGTGGCGGGAATCGCCGAGCACTACACGCCGGCCGAGCTGGTGGGCAAGAAGGTCGTCGTCGTGGCGAACCTCGAGCCGGCGAAGCTCATGGGCGTCGAGTCGAACGGGATGGTCCTGGCCGCGTCCAGCGCCGGCAAGCTGGCCGTCCTCACGCCGGATCGCGACCTGCCGCCCGGATCGAAGGTCAGTTGACGGACGAGTACGTGGACGCGATCGTGCAGATCGCCGAGCGCGACGCCTCCATCGCGCGGGTCCTGCGCGAGATCGTCAGCCTCGAGACGGCCGTGCGGTCGAGCGCGCTCGACCTGGTGGCCGCACATCTCCGCGTGCACTCAGCCGCCGGCGACGTGATCGACTGCATCGACGCGCTCAAGCGCGACGCGGTGGCCCAGCGCATCGCCGAGCGGCTTGCCGCGGCGCGCCCGCCCGACCCGGGCGATCCGACGACCCCGCCGCCCGTGTGAATTCCGCGGTTGCGTGGCTCGCCGAGTGGGGCGTCTCGCTCGGCTCGCTGACCGGCGGCGTCTTCACGCTCTTCTTCTTCCGCCGCGGCCTGCCGAACGTCGCCTGGATCGTGGGCTACCTGCTGCTGCTCTGCCTGGTCTTCGCCCTCCTCGTCGAGATGCGCCAGCCGCTCGCCGACTCCGGGCGGAGGGCCGGCCGTCTGGTCATCACCGCGGCCGACTACACGATCCAGACCCTGTGCCACGGCCTTCTCCTGTTCGTGCTGCCCGCCTACTATGCGAGCGCGACGCTGACGTCACTGAACGCGTTCTTTCTCCTTCTGCTCGTGGCGATGGCGCTCCTGGCGACCTTCGATCCGTGGTACCGGGCGATCGTCCATCCGCGGCCGTGGCTCGGCTACGTCTTCTTCGTTGTGTCGATCTTCGCGGCGCTCAACGTCGCGCTGCCGCTGGTCGGCCTGCCGCCGTACATCGCGCTCCTGGCCAGCGCGTTCGCCGCCTCGATCGCGGTGACCCCGGTGGTTCGGCGGGCGAGCGGGCGGCCGTGGCGGGCGGCGCTCCGCGCGACCGTGGCGCTCGGGGTGATCGCGGCGACGCTGGCGGCGGTCGGATGCGTGTGGATCCCCCCGGCGCCCCTCTTCATGGCGCGTGCCGCGATCATGTGGGATGTGATAGACCTCGATGCCATCGAGGCGCTGCCGCCGATCATCAGCGCCGGTGAGGTGAAGCAGCGTGGACTCGTGGCGTACACTGCGATCTACGCGCCGGCGGGCCTGCGCCAGCGGGTCAACCACGTCTGGAAGCACAAGGGGCAGGTGGTCGAGGTGGTCGGCCTTTCCCCGGTCCTCGGGGGCCGACGGGAGGGCTACCGCACGTACTCGCGCAAGACGTCGTTTCCGGCCGAACCGGAGGGCCGGTGGTCGGTCGACGTCGTGACCGCCTCGGGCCAGCTGATCGGCCGGCTCCGCTTCCGAGTGGTTCCGTAACATCGACGATCCGATTTGGAGGACGCCATGGCTGAGACAGTGCGAACCGCGGAGTACTTCTACGTGATGGTGCCGGACAAGCCGGGAGAGGGCGCTCGGGTCCTCGGCGAGCTCAGGAGTGCCGGCGTCAACCTGGTGGCGTATTCGGGCTTTCCGAGCGGCCGCGGTGCCCAGCTGGATGTCGTTCCGACCGATCCGGCGGCGTTCAAGGCGGTCGCCAAGCAGAGAAAGTGGAAGGTCAAAGGGCCGAAGCGCGCGTTCCTGATCGAGGGCGACGATCGCGTCGGCGCCTGTGCCGACGTCCTCGGCCGGCTCGCGGCGGCGAAGATCAACGTGACGGCGATGGACGCCCTGGCCGGCGGTGGGCGGTACGCCGCGATCCTGTGGGTGAAGCCGCGGGACGTGAAGAAAACCACCTCTGTCCTGGGAGCGATGTGACGGGGCCGGGTCGCGCCTGGGGTGAGACCGGGCGTGTCGGAGCCACCCGCTCCTCTCTCAGGCCACCCTCGATCTGACCCGTCCTCATGGCACCCGTTACAATCGACCTCTTCGACACGCACGCGCACCTGCATTTCCCGGAGTTCGCCGGCGACCTCGACGCCGTGCTCGCGCGCGCGCGGGCCGCCGGCGTGCGCCGCATGGTGACGATCGGGACGGACGTGGCGACCTCGCGGGCCGCGGTGGCGCTGGCCGCGCGCGAGCCGGACGTGTGGGCGGCCGTCGGCATCCACCCGCACGAAGCCACCTCTGCGGACGACACGGCGCTCGTCGAGATCGAGCGGCTCGCGTCCGCCGCCCGCGTCGTCGCGATCGGCGAGACCGGTCTTGATTTCTTCCGCAGCCTTTCGCCGCGGGAGGCTCAAGCGCGTGCGTTCCGCGCGCAGTTGGCGCTCGCGCGCCGGGCCGGGAAGCCCGTGCTCGTCCACTGCCGGGACGCCCACGAGGAGACGTTGTCGCTCCTGGCGGCCGAGGGCCCGCGCGAGAGGGGCGGGATCATGCACTGCTTCTCGGGCGACCTCGCGATCGCCCGCCGGTGTCTCGACCTCGGGCTCCTCATCTCGCTCGCGGGCCCCGTGACGTATCCCAAGCCGGGCGCCCTGCCCGAGGTGGCGAGGATGATTCCGTCCGATCGCCTTGTGGTCGAGACCGACTGCCCGTACCTGCCACCACAGCCCTACCGAGGCAAGCGCAACGAGCCGGCATACCTCGCGATCACGGCGGCGCGCGTCGCCGAGCTGCGCAGCGAGCCGCTGACCGATCTCGCCGCGCGCATGTCGGAGAACGCCCGCGCCCTGTTCCGGCTGTGAGGCGCCGCGCCTCGCTGCACGACACCGCGCTCTACCTGCGCGGCCAGATCAACACCAGACTGAGCCGGGTGTTCAACGCCTGGGACCGCACCCCGCGGCCCGAGCCGCCGCCGCTCGCCGAGGTGATCGCGGGCGAGCGCTCCCCGCTGGCACTGTCGCGCCTCCTCGAAGGGCGCTCGAACCCCGCGCGCGAGGCGGCGGTGGCGCGCTACCTCGACGCGCGCGGCGTTGCCTTCGCGCGCCACGCGTTCACGTCGAACGAGGGATCGGGCGAGAACTTCAGCGTCGATCTGGGCTCCGGGAACCGGGTGCTCCTGCTCATCGCGCATCACGACGCGGTGCCCGGGAGCCCCGGAGCCAACGACAACGCCGCCGCCGTCGGCGTCTTATTGACGTTGCTGGAGCGGCTCTCCGCGTCGCTCCCGCCGACGCTGCGCGTGCGGCTTCTCTTCACCGCGGCGGAGGAGCGCGGCTACCTCGGCGCCCGACAATACGTGCGCGAGGCGAACCTGGCCGAGCTGGCCGGGGTCTTGAGCCTCGAGCTGTGCGGCATCGGCGACAGCGTCGCGGTCTGGGACGTGGCCGACGAGACGCCGTTCCTCGGTCGGGTGCGCGCGGCGCTCGAGGGCATCGGACTCAGGCGCGACGAGAGCTACAACATCGTCGGACGCATCCCGATGTTCGGGAGCGACCACCGCGCCTTCGCGGCCGCCGGCGTGCCGGCGTACGGGTTGACGCTCGTGCCGGCGGCGCAGGCCGAGGCGCTGCGGCAGTTCATCTTCAGCCCCGTGCGCAGCGCGTTCCGGTACCTGGTTCGGCGTCCTGCGCCGTTCGACACCTACCACACGGCCCGCGACAGCGGGAGCACCCTCGAGCCGGCGGCGCTGGCCGTGGCGCTCCGGGCGCTCGAGGCCGTCGTCGCGGAAGTGGCGTAGGGGTCCGTCAGGGGGCGCGCGGTCCGGAGACGATGCGCGTGAGGAGGCGTCGGCTCCTCGCGGCCTCGCTCGCCGGCACGAGGACGACCACCTCGCCCTGGTCGCCGACACTGAACGGGTGGACCGAGTGGGCCAGGCGCGACCGGAGCAGTGTCGGGATCCCCTCGCTCTCGAAGAGACTCCGGACGACGATCGCCTCCGCCTGATCGCACCGGCGCACCTCGACCAGGCCGCGCTCACCGCGCGGGGCGTCCGGGCGCTCCGGAAACGGGATCACCTTTCCGCGTGGCGGCATGGCTCTGAGTATAATCCGGCTTACAATCGCGCCGTGAGCGGGACGACCGGCATCGTCGTCGCCTGCCCGTGCGGCGAGGTCTACGAAGTGCGGCCGGAATACGCGGGCCGGCTCCTCGAGTGTCCCTCGTGCCGGCGGCACCTGCGGGCGGGCCAGACGCCGAGCGCGTCCCGCGCGCCCGCCCCTGGCGTCGATCCCGCCTTCGACCGCGACGTCTTCCTTCTCCGCGAGCGCATCTTCACGATCACCTCGAAGTACGAGGTCTGGGCGGAGGCCGGCACGCCGATCCTCTACGTGGAGCGGCCGACCTATCCGATCCGGACCCTCGTGGCCTACGTCGTCGCGATCATTGCGACGCTGGTGGTCACGGGATGGGTCGCGGCGCCCCTCGGGCGCGATGGTGGCGAGTTGCTGTTCCTGCTCGTGTTCCCCCTGGCGGCCTTCGTCTTCCTCGTGGTGTCGATGTCCCTGCGCCCGCTCCGCCACGTGACGATCTACCGCGACGAATCGCGGGGGGAACCACTGCTCCGGGTGCTCCAGGATCAGCGCGTCGCGCTCCTGACCCGCACCTACACAGTCGTGACGGTCGCGGGTGAGCGGCTCGCGAAGCTCCGGAAGACCTACCTGCACAACGTCATCCGCAAGCGCTGGTACGTCGCGAGCCCGGGCGGCGAGCCGCTGGCGATGGCGATCGAGGACTCGATGGTGCTCTCGCTGCTCCGGCGCGTGCTCGGCCCGTTCTTCGGCTTCCTCCGCACCAACTTCATCTTCGTGCGGGGCCGGGACGAAGAGATCTTCGGCGAGTTCAACCGCAAGTTCACGCTGCTCGACCGCTACGTGCTCGACCTCTCCGCGGACGCCGGGCGGACGTTCGACCGTCGGATCGCGCTAGCGCTCGGCGTCATGCTCGACAGCGGGGAGCGCCGCTGATGGCCACCGCACCCGAGCAGCCGCTGCGCATCACGCCTGACATGCTCCTCTCGCGCCGCATCGACTTCGAGCGGCGGATGCGGCGCCTTCCGCCAGTGACCGTGGTGATCCTCGTGGTGCTGGTCGTGACCTTCCTGGTGGAGGTCAGGGTCGGCGCGCTCGCGTCGCGCGAAGCGATCGTCGCGATGGGCGCGCTCGCGCGCGAGCGCGTGGCCGCGGGCGAGTACTGGCGCCTCCTGACCGCCCCCTGGCTCCACGGCGGCGTGGACCACCTGGTCGGCAACGGGATCGCGCTCTTCATCCTGGGCATGCTGTGCGAGGCTGCGTTCGGCCGCGCCCAGTTCGTCCTGCTCTACGTGCTGAGCGGGCTGGCGGGCTCCCTGGTGAGCCTCGCGGTCAGCGTCGGGCCGTCGGTGGGTGCCTCCGGCGCGATCTTCGGCCTGCAGGGCGCCGCGATCATGCTCTTTCGGCTCCACCGCGATCGCTTGCTCGTGCGGGACCGGCGGGTCGGCTTCGTGCTGCTCGTCTGGGCGATCTACTCGATCGTCGGCGGGCTCATGCAGCCATTCATCGACAACGGCGCCCACATCGGCGGCGCGCTCGGCGGCGCGCTCATCGCGCGCCGGCTCCACCCGGTGGTGCTCTCACCGCTCCCGCCCGAGCGCGCGGCCGCGCTCCGCCGCTGGCTCTGGCTCGTCGCCGCCCTGCTGGCCGCGGCGCTCGTCGGCTGGAGCCGTCGAGGCTCCCTCTGATCTTCGGGAGGTGTCGGAGGGGGCCGTCGAGGTCCCCTCTGACTGTGATTAGAGGTCGCGCGCCGCGGGGAGGCCCGCGAGCGACGTCGCGGCCCGCACGCCGCGCGCGATCGCGCGAGCGACTGCGTCCGCCGCCGCGAGACCCAACCGGGTGAGGTCAGCGCGCCGATCACCGGCGGACAGCGCGAAGAGGGTGTCGCCGTCGAACGCGGTGTGGGGCGGGGACAGCGCGCGCGCGAAGCCGAGCATCCCGAGCGCCGCGAGCTTCCCAGCCTCGGTCTTGGCCAGCCGCGCGTTGGTGGCGATGACACCGATGGTCGTGTTCCCGGGCGCGGCGAAGCGCTCGAGGGCGCCGCCGGTGGCGAGCACCTGTGCGGAGTCGATGAGCCGATGGCCGTCGGGCGCCTCGCGGGCGCCGGCGATGAGCGCGCCCGTGTCGGGATCGCGCACGTCGCCGACGGCGTTCACCGCCACGAGCGCGCCGACCACGACGTCGCCGAGCCTCGCCGAGGCGCTCCCGATCCCGCCGCGCATGGCCCGGCCGATGCGGTGCACCTTGCCGACGGTCGCGCCCGTGCCCGCCCCCACGTTGCCCTCGGCGACGGGCCCGGCCGCCGCGTTGGCGGCGGCCTCGTAGCCCATCTCACGGGTGGGGCGTGCACGACTGTCGCCGACGCTGAGGTCGAAGAGGAACGCGCCCGGGACGTGCGGCACGACGGTCGGCCCCGCCGCGAAGCCCTGGCCGCGCGCCTCGAGCCAGCGCATCACGCCCCAGATCGCCTCGCCGCCGAAACGGCTGCCGCCGCCGAGGACGACGCCGTTCACGGTCGGCACGAGGTGGCGGGGGTCGAGATAGTCGAGTCCGACGACGTCGTTCGCGCCGCCCCGCAGCTCGACGCCGCAGACCGCGGGATCGTCGCACAGCACCACCGTGACGCCGGTGAGGCCGGTGAGATCCGTCGCGTGACCGACGCGGATTCCCGGGACGTCGGTGATCAGGGCTTCCGGCTCACGTCGGAGGCGCTCAGCCGTCCCGCCGCGACTTCCGAGGCCAGCTCGAGGGCGCGCTGGGCGAGCGCCCGCGCGAGCGGATGGCGGAGAGGCTCGGCTTCGCTCTCGGCGAACGCCGCGGCCGCGGCCGCCGCGGTCGCCGCTGGCTCGGGCCGGCCCGTGGCGCTGAAGATCCAGGACATCTCGGCGAGCCGCCGCGCCCAGCGGCGCCGCGCCGCGGGCGCGAACTCGCGCTCGACCACGCGCGCGAGGATCGCCTCCTGGCGCTCGGCCTTGATCTGGTCGGAGACCACGAGGCGACTCTGGCGCGCCTCTTCTATCTCGAGCGCGTCGCTCTGGACCGTCTCGGGGTCGAGGAACCAGCCCGCCATCTCGGGGAGCGCGAGCAGCTCTGCCGAGCGGGCGAGGAGCATGGGGTCGGCGACCGCCGCGGCCGGCGGCTCGGCGGCCGTGATCTCCGCGAAGAACGGCTGCCAGCGCCCGAACTCGGATGGCGGCGAGGTCCCGCGCTCCCGATGAATCTGAAGACCTTCGGCCACGAGGCCGACGGCGCGCGCGGGCTCGGTCTCGACCCACGGGAGCTTCTGCGCCGAGCGGAGCGAGGCCAGCTCCGCCTCGAGCCGCCGCTTCGTGATCTCTCCGCCTGCGACCTCGGTGATTCCGACGACGTCGTTGAGGATGAGCGAGCAGAGCGCGCCGCCGCCGTACGGGCCTTCGAACAGGATCCACGCGGCCCGCGACCCGCTGCCGTCGATGCCCGAGAGCCAGGCGCGCACGGCGCGCGAGGCCCGACGCTGGACCACGGGCGCCGGCGGCGGGGGGGGGGCCGGCATCACGCCCCGCTGTGAGAGACGATAAAGGGCTCGCTTCGCGGCTCGGCGCACCGCGCGGTCCGCGGCGCCCCCGGCGAGCCCGCTCAGGGCCGGAAGGGCTCCCGCTCCGTGCTCGTTCGCGAATGCGCGGAGTCGCTCGTCGAGGACGTCCTCGGGCAGGCCACGCAGCGATGCCGGGTCGAGGCTCGCGACTGGATCCGTCATCCGAAGCGGAGCTGGAAGAACGGGTGCCGAGGGTGATCGACGAAGTAGACCCGACGCGCGTAGTCGAGGGTTCCAGCGTAGCGCTCGAACTGGTCGGCGAGCCTGCGATAGAGCGGCGCCGCGGCGGCTGTGGCACGCGAGCTCGCACGGCCGTGCTCGGACACGAAGTGATAAGCGCGTTTGCCCTGGGCGACGTAGTAGCCGGTGGACGCTGTGCGCTCGACACGCTCGCGAAAGATGCCGGTCATGAAAAGCGTGAAATCGCCGACGTGCCGGCACACCGTGACTTCGTGTTCCGGCTGGAAGTGCGCTGGATCTTCCCAGACCGCTTGCGTCTCGAGGAGCAGATCGACGACGGTCTCGAGCCGTGGCATCACGAGGCCGCAGGGATAGAGGTTCTCGGTGCGCGCAAAGCGAGTCAGCAGGTCGGCGAGGTACGGCGAGGCCGGATCGTTGCCGAGCGCCAGGTCGTGGAAGCTCGCCTGGAGCGCCCGATCGAAGAAGGCGCGCAACTCCA
The DNA here is from genome assembly GCA_023249095.1 of Candidatus Rokuibacteriota bacterium. GTDB lineage: Bacteria > Methylomirabilota > Methylomirabilia > Rokubacteriales > CSP1-6 > AR31. The sequence continues at coordinate 20,958 of JAHFDK010000035.1, forward strand.
CATCTGGCATGATAGCAAATTCTCAAATTTGCTAGAATCCGAGCCCGTGGTGGACCGCCCGGGCACCAAGATTCCGTGGTTCCTCGTCGCCGCGAGCATCGTGCTCGTCCTGGTGGTCCTCTACCTGCTCTTCATCGGCTACCTGCCGGCCAAGCAGCGGGTCGCCAGCCTCGAAGCCGAGCTGAAGGATCTCTACAAACGCGAGGCGGAGCTGCAGACGAAGATCGCGCAGCAGGACCAGCGGCACGCGCTCCGCGAGCGGCAGATCGCGGCGCTCACGTCCGAGCGCGACACGCTCATCCGGCGTCTCGAGGAACTCGAGCGGTTGCTCGGGACCGGCCGTAGCCCGCGGCGCTGACGACCGGCGCGTCCCGAGGCGCTGCCCGCGGAGCCGCAGGCGCCGGGTGCGGAGCCGGCGGCGCCGGGCCGTGGTGCGGCGGGGGTCGACCGGACCACGCGGCACGCGTGCGCTGCCCCGGGGCGGCTGGGCTCCATCCGGGCACGCCGCACCCGCCGTCACGTGGCGGGAACGGGTCCTGGTTTCTCGGGCGGAAGACTAGAACAGGGACAGGAGCTTTTCGTTCGTCTCGCGGAGTCCGACCGAGAACCGGAGGTGCCCGGGGAAACCTATGCCGGCGCCGTCGCGGACCAGAATACCTGCCTCCAGGAGTCGCGCGCGAAGCGCCGCGGGGTCGGGGACGGCGACGAGCAGGAAGTTCGCGTGCGAGCGCGGAAACGGATAGCCCCGCTTCGTCAGCTCCGCGCTGAGAAAGGCCCGCTCCTCGATCACGAGCCGGCGCGTGCGCTCCAGGTGTTCCTGGTCCTCCAGTGCCGCCAGCGCCGCGACCTGGCCGAGGCGGTTGACATTGTAGGGGGCGCGGACGCGATTGAGGCGGTCGATCGTCTCGGTGCTCGCCGCCGCGTACCCCACGCGCAGTCCGGCCAGCCCGGCGATCTTCGAGAAGGTGCGGAGCACGATGAGGCGCGGGTAACGCGCGAGCAGCGTGACGCCGTCGGGGTAGTCGGACGCGTCGCAGAAGTCGCGGTACGCCTCGTCCAGGATGACGAGGGGCGCGTTCGCCCCCAGTGCCTCGAGGAAGGCGAGCAAAGCGCCGCGGCGGATGATCGTCGTCGCGGGGTTGTGCGGCGAGCAGAGCATCACCGCCTTCGTCCGATCCGTCACCTTGCGGCGCACGTCGTCCAGGTCAGTGTCGTACTCGGCGAGCGGGCTGGGCACGACGCGGGCGCCGGCGAGCGTCGCCCCGAGCGCGTACGGCTCGAAGGAGGGCTCCGGCACGATCACCTCGTCGCCCGGCTCGAACGCCGCCGCCGCGACGAGCGCGATCAGCTCGTCCGCGCCGTTGCCGACGACGAGCTGGTCGGCCCGGACGCCGAGGCGCCGCGCCAGAGCCTCGCGCAGGGCGGTCGAGCCGCCGTCGGGATAGAGGTGCATGCGCGCCGCCTCGCGCGCGACAGCGGCCACGGCCCGTGGCGAAGGGCCGAGGGGGTTCTCGTTGGCCGAGAGCCGGACGAGGTCGGGCCGCCCGAGCTCTTCGGCCAGGCTCTCGAGCGGCGGGCCCGCGTCGTAGGGGGTGAGCGCGTCGAGGACCGACCGCCAGAGTCGTCTCACCCGGTCATTCTAGTAAGTCTGCATCGCATTTGACAGTCTTCGTCCCGGATTGTTAGGCTCCTTTGTGATGTCCGTCGAGCTGTTTCGCCGGGCCCGGCGCGCCGAAGCAAGAGCCGAGCGCGCCGAAGACCGGCGCCGCTTCCGGCTCGAATTCTTCCGTCAGACGCTCACCCAGGGATTCGACTCCCTCAAGGTGAGACACGCCGAGGGCGCGTCGGGGCAGGAGTCGGTCCGCGCCCACGCGCGCCTGATGGACGACGTTATCTTCTCGCTCACCCGACTCATCGCCGCCGACGCGGCCCGTGCCCGGCTCGACGCGACACCGCTGGTGGTGGTGGCGCTCGGCGGCTACGGGCGGAGCGAGCTCCACCCGCTCTCCGACATCGATCTCATGGTGGTCTACGCCGGCGAGCTGTCGCCGTACGTCCAGCGGACGATGCAGGAGCTGCTCTACTCGCTCTGGGACCTCGGATTACAAGTCGGTCACAGTCTGCGTTCGCTCGACGACTGCGTGGCGATGGCGCGCACGGACTTCCCGAGCCGCACCTCCATGCAAGAGGCGCGCTTCCTTACCGGCGACCGGCGGCTCTTCGCCCGGTTCCGCCGCGTCTTGCGCGAGAACGTCTATCGGCGCGACTTCGCCCAGTTCCTCGAGACGACGCTGGGCGAGCGCGACCAGCGGTATCGACGCTACGGCGCCTCGCCGTACATCGGCGAGCCGAACGTCAAGGAGTCGGCAGGCGGGCTGCGGGACGTCCACACCGCCATGTGGCTCGGCGCCGCGAAGTTCGGGGCCCGCACCCTGCGCGAGCTGGCCGACAAGGGGCTCATCACGCCGCGCGAGCAGGCGGCGACCGACGCGGCACTGACCTTCCTCTGGCGTGTTCGGAACGAGCTGCACTTCTTCTCGGGACACAAGAACGATGTACTCGGGCGTGACCTCCAGCCGCGGATCGCGAAGAACCTGGGCTACGAGAATGACGACACCGCGCTCGGCGTCGAGCGGTTTATGCGCGACTACTACTTACACGCCCGGGTGATCCACCGCGTGTCGCGCCGCCTGATCGCGCGCTGCCAGGAGACGCTGTCGCGCCGGGGCTCGGCCGAAGGGCGTCAACGCCAGCAAGCGCTGGCCGACGGGCTCGTGTTCTTCGACGGACAGCTCCATCTCGCCGACCGCGACCCCGGTCCGCTCCGCGCCGAGCCGTCGCGCCTCATGAAGGTCTTCTGGCACCTGCATCGTCTGGGCTGCGAGCTGTCCCTCGACCTCGAGCGCGCGCTCGAGGACTCCCTCTACCTCGTGGACGGGGGGTTTCAGCGCTCGCCGGCGGTGCGCGAGCTCTTCCTCGACATTTGCCGCACGTGGGGGCGGGCGGCGCAGACGTTCTCGGAGATGCACGAGCTCGGCCTTCTGGGGCGGTACCTGCCGGAGTTCGGCGCGCTGACGTGCCTGGTTCAGTACGACGTCTACCACAAGTTCTCGGCCGACCAGCACTCGCTGCTCGCCGTCGAGCACCTCGAGGCGCTGGCGCCCGGCCAGTCTGCGGAGTCGGAGGGCGCCGCGCAGGTGTTCAATGAGGTGGAAAAGCCCGAGCTGCTCATGCTCGGCATGCTGCTGCACGACGTCGGCAAGGCGAAGGGGCACGGCCACGTGGCCAAGGGCATCCCGCTGATCCGCGAGCTGGTGGTGCGCATGGGACTCGAGCCCGACGACGGCGTGGTGGTCGAGTTCCTCGTCGCGCACCACCTCACACTGTCGCACATCGCGCAGCGGCGAGATATCGACGACCCCAAGACCGTCGCGGATCTCGCGGCGATCGCCGGTGACCCCCAGCGCCTCAAGATGCTCTACCTGCTCACCTGGGCCGACATGCGCGCGGTGGGGCCCGGCGTCCTCACTCCCTGGCAGGCGGTGATCCTCCACGAGCTGTACAAGCGCGCCCTCGTCCGGCTCACCGGCGGCCGCGCCGAGCGCCCCAGCCGGCCGCAGCTCGCCGAGCGGCTGCGCGTGGCCGCCGGGGGCGAACAGCCGGCCCAGGCGGTCAAAGCGCACCTCGCGATGATGTCGGACCGCTACGTCGCGACGACCGGAGTGCCGCGGATGGCCGAGCACCTGCGGATGTTGCACCAACTGAGCAACACGTCGGTCGTCACCGAGCTGTTTCACCATCCTGACCTGCGTTCATCGGATCTCGTCGTCGTCACCCGTGATCTCCCGGGGCTCTTTGCCCTGATCGCGGGAACGCTCGCCTCCCAGGGTGTGAACATCATCTCCGCCCAGATCCACACGCGAGCCGACGGGATCGCCATCGACACCTTTCAGGTCAACGAGCCGACCGGCGACGTCGTCACGTCGTCGGCGACTTGGGCGCGTACGCTCGACGCGTTCCGGGCCGTGCTGGCCGGCGACGCGCAGGTCGCGACGCTGCTCGAGAAGCGGCGGGCGGCCGGCCGCGCCACCACCCTCGCCGGCGGCCCGGCCAAGATCACGCTCGACAACCACCTTTCGGACGACTACACCGTGCTCGAGGTGAAGTGCCTGGACCGCCTGGGCCTGCTCTACCTGGTCACGCGCACGCTCGCGGCGCTCGGCCTGGACATCGCGACGGCGAGGATCGCGACCGAGATCGACCAGGCAGTCGACACGTTCTACGTGCACGACGGCCGGGGGGGGAAGATCGAGGATCCCGACGCGCTGGGACGCGTCCGGGCGGCGCTCGAGCAAGCGCTCGTGCAACCCATCTGACGATGCTCGGCCGCTACCGCGAGTCCGTGCGCGTCTGGATCGACCCGGTCGGGCTCATGCTCTATCGGCGGTTCCGCCTACGCCCGAACCACCTGACCATCATCGGGCTCGGCGTGAGCCTGCTGGCCGCAACGGCGTTCTGCACGGGCCGGACGCGGAGCGCGGGCATGCTGCTCATCCTGGCCGGTCTCTGCGACTTCTTCGACGGCTCGCTGGCGCGCGTCTCGGGTCAGGTATCGGCGTTCGGCGCGTTTCTCGACTCGGTCATCGACCGGTACTCCGACCTGGTCGTGCTGCTCGGCATCGTCGTGCTCTTCGCGCAGATGCCCCACGCGCGCGGCGCCATCGTCGCGATGGCGGGGCTGATCGGCTCGATGATGGTGAGCTACACGAGAGCCCGGGCCGAGTCGATCGGCGTGCGCTGCACCGTGGGCATGATGGAGCGTCCCGAGCGCATGATCTGTCTGATCGCCGGCGCCCTCCTCGACCTGCTCGAGCCTGCGCTGTGGGTCCTCGCCATCCTCGCGAACCTCACGGCCATCCAGCGCATCGCCTTCACCTGGCGCGCGACGCGCGACGCCGAGCTCCTGCGTACGCTGCTCTTCGCTGCCGTGCTCCTGGTCCCCGCAGCCGGTGTCGCGGGGTCCGAGACGCCGAGCACCGCATCCGAGCCCGAGCAAGCCTGGGCGGCGGCGGTGGAGGCGTACCAGGGGGGAGTGGTCGAGCTGCTCATCCGCGAGTTCGGGACCGACGCCGCCCGCGAGAGTCCGATCGGCGACCACGTCCGCTATCTTCTCGCCGACGCCCTCGCCCGCGTCGACGATCTCGCGGGGGCGCGGACGGCCGCGCTGAGCGTCGCCGAGAAGTACCCCACGAGCCGCCTGGCGCCGCGGGCCCTGCTGCAGGCCGCGACGCTAGACCTGCGTGCCGGCCAGGACGCTGCCGCGCAGACCGTACTGGTCCGGTTGGTCGACACGTATCCTGACGCGCCCGAGCTGCCAGCCGCGCTCTACCTGCTCGGGCTGGCCGCCGAGACGCGCGGCCAGCTCGACGCCTCGGCCCGGGCCTACCGCGAGATCCGGATCCTGGCGCCGGCGAGCGGCTACGCCGACGGCGCCGAGGACCGGATCGTCGCGCTGCAGACGCTGGGCGTGCACGTGCCGTCCCTCACGCCGGCGCAGCGGGCCGAACGCGCCGAGCGGCTCCTTCGGGCTGACGTGCCCAACACCGCGATGAGCGAAGCCGAGCGCCTGGTCGACGAGGTCAAAGGGGACCCGATCGCGGCGCGTGCCCTCCGCGTCATCGCCGACGGCGCGCGGAGGCTCGGCCGCCACGAGTTGGCGGGGCGCACCCTCGGACTTCTCGTCGACCGCTCGCCCGTCGAGCGGCGTCCCGCGCTCCGGCTCGAGCAGGCGCGGCTCCTCGTGCGGGCCGGCGAGCGGACACGAGCCCTCACCACGCTCGACGCCGTCGTCTCCACAGGTCCCGACGCCGACAAGGCGGAGGCGCTGTACCTGAAGGGCCGCGTGCTGGAAGACCAGGCTCGCGAGGCGGAGGCGACCGCCGTCTATCGCCTGGTCGCCGCAAACCACCCGACCCGCGAGGCCGCCGCGGCATCGCTCTGGCGGCTCGGCTGGCTCGCGTACGGCAAGCGCGACGCGCAGGGCGCTCAGCGGAGCTGGACGCGCCTCGCCGAGCTCGGGAGTGCCGGCTCGTACCGGTACCCGGCGCTCTACTGGGCGGGGCGTGCGCGCGAACAGGTGGGCGGCGGCGGCGCAGCGGAGCTCTACGACCAGATCCTCACCGAGGCACCGCGCAGCTACTATGGGCTGCTCGCGGGTGCACGCACCGGCCGCGCGTCGGAAGGCGGCGTGTCTGCGGCGATCTCGCTGCCGTCCGAGCCGCGCGAGGCGCTCGCCGACGATCCCGGGTTCGCGCGGGTCGCCCTACTCCGGCGGATCAATCTCGTGGAGGACGCAGCCCAGGAGCTGGAGGACGTCGTCCAGGGCTCGGTCGGGAATCCCGTCCGTCTTTACGGACTCGCGAGCGCGTATGTCGAGGCGGAGCGGTATCACATGGCGCTCCGCATCATGCGCCGGCATTTCCAGGCCCAGGCCGCGACCGGCGATTCGTCGCTGCCACGCGCATTCTGGGAGATGTTCTATCCGTGGGGATGGCGTGACGACGTGCTGGCCGCCGCGCAGGACGTCAAGCTCGATCCATACCTGGTCGCCGCCGTCGTGCGCGAGGAGTCGAGCTACTACCCGCGCGCGGTGTCGCGCACCGGCGCGCGCGGGCTCATGCAGCTCATGCCGACGACGGCGCGGCTGCTGGCGCCGGCCGGCGATCTCGACGATCCCGTGTTCAATATCCAGCTCGGCACCCGCTTCCTCGCCGGACTCCTGCGCGAGTTCACCGACCCGCGCCTGGCGCTGGCCGCCTACAATGCCGGGCCCAATCGCGTCCGACAGTGGTGGGCGGCGCGTCGTAGCGACGACATCGAAGTGTTCGTCGAGCAGATCCCGTTCGACGAGACGCGCCTCTACGTGAAGAGGGTCGTGCTCTCCTGGGACGAGTACCGTCGGATCTACGCGAGACCCTGATCTCGAAGAGCGGCCGTGGCGGCGGCGCCCGAGACGGTGATGAGTGACTTGATCGTTCGGGGGTCGATGGACGAGATCGGCGCCCACGTCCGACGCTACCTCGACGCCGGGATTGATACGGCGTTCCTGGCGCTCTCGACGCTCGAGCAGGAGCCCGCGCGCCGACGGGACGTGCTGCTGGGCGCGGTCCGCGCTCTGGCGCCGGCCACCCATAGTTCTAGCGGCCCGTAATCACCGTGGATTCATTGCACCCTGCGCTGCGCGCCTTGCGCAGTAAGGCGGAATCGGGGGACGTTCAGTGTCCGCTCGGGATCAACGATCTCGAGGCCGTGGTGCCGAACGACCGCCGCCGTCGCCGTGAGACCGGCTCAGGACCGGCCCGGGCGCGCGCGTGGTGACCCTGGGGCCGGCCTCGAGCGGCTCGAGCGCGGCGAGGCGGCCGTCGAGCTCGGGTTCCGTCGCCAGGAGGCGTTGTTCGAAGAATCGGGCGGCGGGAGGATTCACCTCGGCAGCCGCGCGCAAGGCCTCCGCCAGCAGCCGGCGCGGAGAGGCGTGGCCCATGGCCCCCAGGATCTCGATGGCCCTCTGGTCGGCCGACAGCTGTTGCTCGCGCGAGAAGGCGCGGACGACGATCGGGTTCACGACGAAATCGGCGAGACCCAATCCCGGCCAGAAGAAGCCCAGCAGCGCGAACCCGGCCGTGATCGAGAGTGACAGGGCTCGGCGCTGGCCCGCATGTCCCAGGACCTCGTGCGCCACCTTCTGAGCCACGAGCGCGTCGACGTGGCGCTGGGGCTGGCGCGCGAGCCCCTCGGAGAAGTAGAAGGTGGCGTCTTCGGCCGCGAACGCCGTCACGGCGCTGGACTGGATGAGCGCGAACGAGTAGCGGGCCGGATCGTCTCCCGCCCCCTCCGCGGCGCGGTAGAGCGCGTGGGAGATCTTGATGGTCCGCGGCTCCCGGGGCGACGGATAGTACGCGAAGTCCGGAGGTGTGGGCGGGATGAGCGCGCACCCGGTGCTGAAGATCACGAGGAGTAGGAGCGCGAGTGAGCGACGCATTGCCGGTCCATCCTAGGGAGGGTTCGACGTGAACCCGGCGGAAATAACGACGGGGCGAGAGCCATGTCTACATCTTGGGGCGCGCCCCGCGAGAAGCCACTAACGCAAGGCGCGCCCCGTATCGATCAGCCAGTGCGGCCCGATCCTTATTTACCCCCTCGGAGCAAGGGGCGCAGGTAGGGCCACAGGCGGTCGGCGATCACCTGGTGACCGGCGGCCGTGGGGTGAATGCCATCGGGCTGGTTGAGACGGGAGTCAGCCGCGACGCCGTCGAGGAGGAAGGGCATGAGCGTGACCTTCGCGCTCCGCGCGACCGCCGGGAACACCGCGTGGAACTCCGTCGTGAACTCCGCTCCGTAGTTCGGCGGCATGCGCATGCCCGCGAGCAATATTCGCGCCCCCGCGGTCTGGAGCCGTGCGACGATCGTCTCGAGGTTGGCGCGCATCGCTTGCGGGCTCTGGCCGCGCAGGCCGTCGTTGGCCCCGAGCGCGACGATGACGATCTCCGGGCCCGCGCGCAGCACCCAGTCGACGCGGCGGAGACCGCCGGCCGTGGTGTCGCCGCTCACGCCCGCGTTGACCACGCGGTAGGTGTAGCCTTCGCGCCGGAGCCGCATCTCGAGCCGCGCGGGATATGCCTCGTCGGCCGCGACGCCCCACCCGGCGGTCAGGCTGTCGCCGAGCGCGACGATGACGCTTTCGCCGCGGACCTCGGCCGGGACGAGGCTCAGCAGCGCGACGCAGGCGACCACGAGCCCGCGAAGTCCGCTCACGAGGCCAGTGTAGTATGAGTTTCGTGATGATCCGGATCCGCGACGTCGTCATGCGCCTTCCGAGCGGCGGGCGGCCCCTCACGATCCTCGACGGGATCACCCTCGACGTCGGGGCGGGCGAGGTGTGCGCGATCACCGGACCCTCAGGAAGCGGCAAATCGACTCTCCTCGGACTCGTCGCGGGTCTCGACCGCCCGAGCTCGGGCTCGATCGCCGTCGCCGGTGTCGAGATCACGCGGCTCGACGAGGACGCGCTCGCGCGGTTTCGCCGGGGCACGCTCGGCTACGTCTTCCAGTCCTACCACCTGATCCCGACGCTGACGGCGGTGGAGAACGTCGCTGTGCCTCTCGAGATCACCGGCGCGCCGAATGCGCTCGGCCGGGCCCGTGCGCTGCTCGATGACGTCGGGCTCGGCGACCGCGCGCACCACTATCCCGTGCAGCTCTCGGGGGGCGAGCAGCAGCGCGTCGCGCTCGCCCGTGCGGTCGCGCTCGACCCCGGATTGCTCCTGGCCGATGAGCCGACGGGAAATCTCGACTCCGCCACGGGCGCCCAGATCATCGAGCTCTTGCTCGCGCTCAAGCGCCGCCGCGGGTCCACGCTGGTGCTGGTGACCCACGACCAGGCGCTGACGCGGCACGCCGATCGTGTCGTCACGCTGCACGACGGCCGCATCCTGAACGGCGCCTCGTGAGCCCCGCCTTCGCGCTGCGGATGGCCTGGCGCGAGACGCGCGGCGCGTGGCGTCACTTCACCGTGCTCTTCGGCTGCGTCGCCCTCGGCGTTGCGGCGCTGGTCTCGGTCGGCACACTCGCCGCAAATATCGACCGCACGCTGGCGCGCGAGGCCAGGACGCTCACGGGAGGTGACCTCGAGCTCCGCTCAGCGCGACCGCTCGATCACGCCGAACGCGCGGCGCTCGCCGAGCTCGAGGGCGCCGGTGCCGTCACGACCGCCGTCCGCGAGGTGGCCGGCATGGTGCGCGATCCGACGCGCGGGTCGACGCTCCTGGTGGAGCTGAGAGCGGTCGAGCGCGAGTATCCGCTCTATGGGCGAGTCCAGACCATGCCGGCGGCGCCACTCGACGCGCTGCTCGCGGACCACGGGGGCGCCGGCGGCGCCGTGGTCGAGGCCCGGCTCCTGGAGCGTCTGGGCCTCTCCGTGGGGGATCCGCTGGTCGTCGGCACCGCGCGCTTCACCGTGGCCGGCGTGCTCGTGAGAGAGCCGGACCGCCCGACCGGTCTGGTGACGCTGGGCCCGCGGGTGCTCATCGCCGGCCCGGCGCTCGAGCGGACGGGACTCCTTCAAGTCGGCAGTCGCGTTCGCTACCGGACGCTCGTGCGCCTCCCCGCTGGCGTGACGACCCGCGCCGGCGGCGCCGCCCTCGCCCGCGCGCTCGGTGATCCGGCGGTCCGCGTCGCGGCCTTCGATGAGGCCCAGCCCGGACTTCGGCGCTTCTTCGCGCAGCTCGCCACCTATCTCGGCCTTGTCGGGCTCGCGAGCCTGCTGGTTGGCGGCGTCGGGATCGCATCCTCGGTGACGACCTTTCTCAGGCGTCAGTTCGCGACGATCGCGATCCTCAAGTGCCTCGGCGCGGACTGGCGGACGCTCCTCGTCACCTATCTGGTCCAGACGCTGGCCCTCGGCCTTCTCGGAAGCCTCGCCGGTGCGGCGCTGGGCGTGGCGGTCCAGCCGGTGCTCGTGCGCGCGCTCGCCCCGTTCGCCCCGTTCAGGCTCGAGGTCCAGTCGGACATGGGGACGATCGCGCGCGGGCTCGCGCTCGGCATGCTGACGGCGTTGCTCTGCGCGCTCTGGCCGCTCCTTGCCATCCGCGCGGTGTCCCCATCGCTGATCTTCCGGCGCGACGTCGCGGCGAGTGCGTGGCGCGCGCGCCGCCCGTGGGCCGCGGCGCTCCCGATCCTCGCGGGCCTGGCCGGGCTGGCCGTCTGGCAAGTGGGGTCGCTCCGGCTCGGCGCGGTCTTCCTCGGTGCGGCGCTGGCCGCGCTCGCCGTCCTTCTCGGCCTCTCACGCGGGCTCGTGAAGCTCGCGCGGCAGCTGCCGCGCATGCCGGGGCTGGCCTGGCGCCAGGGCCTCGCCGGCCTCGACCGCCCCGGAGGCCACACGGTCAGGGTGGTCGTGGCCCTCGGCGTCGGCGTGATGCTCCTCGTCGCTGTCGCGTTGCTCGAGGCGAGCCTCGGCCGTCAGCTCGCCTACGAGCAGAAGCGTGACGCCCCGGCGTTCTTCTTCATCGACGTGCAGCCGGACCAACGCGAAGCGTTCAGCCGGCTCGTCGGCGCCGCCAGCGGTGGCACCGCGCCCGCGCTGACACCGATCGTGCGCGCCCGGCTCGCGGCGATCGACGGCGGGCCCGTCACGCGCGAGCTGATCGCCCGCCGGAAGAAGGAAGCTCCTGACAAGATCTGGTATTTCACCCGCGAGTACGTGCTGACCTGGGCGACCGAGCCGCCCGCGAACCTGATCGTTCGCGGACGCTGGTGGACCCCGAGCGAAGCCTCGGCCCGGCCGCGCGTGTCGGTGGAGGAAGAGGCCGCGAAGTACTTCGGCGTCGGCGTGGGCGGGACACTCACGTTTGACGTCCAGGGCGTGCCGGTGGAGGCGGAGGTGATGAGCCTCCGGAGAGTCGACTGGCAGAGCCTGACCGCCAACTTCTTCATGGTTCTCTCGCCGGGGGCCCTCGACGGGGCGCCGGCGACGTACATGGCGACGGCGCGCGTCCCGGCCGCCGTCGAGACCGAGCTTCAGGACCGCGTGGTGGCGGCCTTTCCTAACGTCACCGCGATCCCCGTGCGAGGTGTCCTCGAGCGCGTGGGGGAGGTGCTCGACCAGATCTCCTTCGCCGTACGGTTCATGGCGTCGTTCAGCATCGCTGCGGGCCTCGTGGTCATGGCGGGTGCGCTGGCGGCGACCCGCTACCAGCGCCTCTACGAGTCGGTCATTCTCAAGACGCTCGGGGCCACGCGCTGGGCGATCGCACGTGCGTTCGCGGTCGAGTACGCCTGTCTCGGCGCGACGGCGGGTCTCGGGGGGACGCTGCTCGCGGCGGTCCTTGCCTGGATCGTCCTGCGCTTCGTGCTCGACACGCCCTGGACGCTCGAACCCGGGACGTTACTCCTGGGGGTACTGCTGACGACGGCTGGCTCGCTCGCGGTCGGCCTCCTGGCGACTGTCCGGCTCCTCGGTCGCGCGCCGCTGTCGGTGCTCCGCCAGGAATGAGCGCGACGTGGTAGTCTTCTCCTGATGGAGGTGGCGATGTACAAGCCGCTCGGCCTCGATCACGTGGTATTGAGAGTTCGCGACCAGGCGCGCTCGCGCCGGTTCTACGAGGACGTCCTGGGTTGCACGCTCGCCAAGCTGAACGAGAGGATCTCTCTGATCCATCTCCGGTTCGGCGAGGCCCTGATCGACCTGCTGCCGGCCAGCGAGGCGGGGCCGGTCGGGCCCGATCACTTCTGTCTGTCGATCCAGTGCGACGACCTCAAGGCGGTCGCCGAGTCGCTGCGTCAAAAGGGCGTCGCGCTCGAGGGCGACGTCGTCCAGCGCTTCGGCGCGTGGGGCGATGGCCCGTCGATCTATCTGCGCGACCCCGACGGTCACATGATCGAGCTGAAGCCGCGGTCCTGACCGTGCAGATCCGCCTCTCGCGCGACCTCGACGACCGCGCCCGCGCGACGACCGGGGAGATGACGGTCGACGAGTTCCTCGCGCGCTTTCCCGAGGTGCCGCGTGACCTCCGGGACGAGTCCGTGCTCGAGCGATACGTAGCGGTCTTTGGCCCGCTGCTCCGGCTCGCGCAGAAGCCGTCGCCCTGCGTCGGCGCGGGCGGCGACATGGAGCACGTCTTCTACACGCGCCTCGTGAACGACCTCGCGATCTATGCCGTCGGCCTCGCGCGGCGCGACCGGACGCTCGCGAGGCTCCAGGCCACACTCGACGCCCACGCGAAGCAACCGGCGACGTTCGGCTGTACGCTCGTGCCGCGGAAAGCGTCCGGTGCGCCGCGCGCCGGCTGTCGCTAGCCCCGGATTATTCAGCGCGCCGTGAAAAGGTGCCGTGTCTCTTGCAGGTGAAAGTCCTGCCTGGGGAATTGTCGGTGAACCCCAGTAGCTACCGAGGCGGCGAGGAGGGTAACCGACTCGCTGAAGC
>JAHFDK010000241.1 GCA_023249095.1 Candidatus Rokuibacteriota bacterium
GACAGCGGGAGCAGGGCTCGCCGATACACAGCTGCTCGGTGAGCTTGCCGTCGGGCTCGAGCGCGGCGTCGGTGAGAACCACGGTCGTGTAGCAGCGCGGCCCCGCTTCCTTCGTCAGAAGATTCAGCTCGAGGCCGATGGTGCCGAGCCCGGCCTCGATGGCGACGTGGCGCGTCGAGAGAGAGCCGTAGCTCGCGTTCTTCATCTCCCAGACGGTCTCCTGCGCCGCCGTCTGGAACGCCCAGTGGCCGTTGGCCTCGAGGAAGCGCGCGATCCGGTAGCCGACCCGGTCCATCTCGCGCAGCACGAGCTGGTCCACGTGGTGGATGCACGCGTTGTCGCGTGCGCGGAAGGCGCCGGCCGGGATGCGCTTGAAGAAGGCGACGCAGCTCCGGATCTCCGGCGAGATGCGCGCCGGGATCTGCGGGTGCGCCGGGTCCGGGGGATACGCGTTGAGCACGGCGGCATCCGCGATCCCGACGCCGTCGGCGCCGAGCTCCCGCGCCTTCGCTTTGACGATCTCGGCGGTCAGCATATCGGCCCCATGATGTCACACCTTGCACTCGCCTCCCCACCTGCGCCAGACTCCGCGGTGGGTGATGCCGACAGGGCACGGTAGGGGTCGAAAGGACCCGTTCCAGCAAAGCGACGGCGGCAGCCGCGCACCCGGATGGAGCCCAGCCGCCGCGGGGCAGCGATCGCGTGCCGCGTGGTCCGTCGACCCCTACCGTGCCCTGTCGGCATCACCCACCGCGGAGTCTGCCGCCGGGAGGGAAAAATGGACGAGCTGAAGGTCGTTCGCCTCGACGAGACCGAGATCGTGAAGTTCGGGCCCGACGCGGTCTATCAGCTGATCCTCGGAGACGACGAGGGGACCACGCCGATCCGGACGGGGATCCAGACTTCGCAGCCCGGCTACGTGGCGCCCGTGCACTCGCATCCCTATATGGAGGTCCTGCACATCCTGGACGGCGTGGCCGAAGCCTGGGTCGACGGCCACGAGGACCGGAAGGTCACGCTCCGAAAGGGCGACACCATCGCCATCCCGCCGGAGCTTCCGCACAGCTTCAGGGTCGTGGGGGACGAGGTGCTACGCCTCCTCGGCACCCACGCCTCGCCCAAGCGCATCGTCAACTACAAGGACGGCGTGAAGAGCGACGCGCGCGGCTACCGGGTCCTGGAGCCGTAAGGACGCGGCTGGCTCAGACGCGTTCGATATCCGGCCGGCCGAACAGCCCGTACGGGCGCACGAAGAGCGCGGCCATCAGAGGAACGCGAGGAACTCCATGCGCTCGGCTCAGCCGGCGCCCAGGTACGCACGCTGGACCTCGGGCGCCGCGAGCAGATCCGCCGCGCGCCCGGAGAGGACGACGCGCCCGGTCTGGAGCACGTAGGCGTAGGCCGCGCACTGGAGCGCCATCCGCGCGTTTTGCTCCACGAGCAGCACGGCCGTTCCCTCGGCGGTGAGCCCCGGGATGATCCGGAAGATCTCGCGCACGAGGAGCGGCGCCAGGCCGAGCGAGGGCTCGTCGAGCATCAGGAGCCGCGGGCGCGCCATCATCGCCCGGGCGATGGCGAGCATCTGCTGCTCGCCGCCGCTGAGGCTCCCGGCCAGCTGACCGCGGCGCTCGCGCAGCACCGGGAAGAGCGCGAACACTCGCTCGAGATCGGACTTCCCGTGTCCGGCTCCCTTCAGCGCGAAGCCGCCGAGCCGCAGGTTCTCGAGCACGGTCATACGGGCCAGCATGCCGCGTCCCTCGGGTACGTGGATCACGCGCCGGCGGACGATCCGGTGGACCGGCAGGCCCACGAGGTCCTCGCCGAGATAGCGCACGGCGCCGCGGTGCGGGCGGACGATACCCGAGATCGCGCGGAGGAGCGTCGACTTGCCGGCGCCGTTGGCGCCGATCAGCGCGACGACGGCGGCGTCCGGTACCGTCAGGCTCACGCCCTGGACGGCCCGGATCCGGCCGTAGCTCACATGCAGGTCATCGACCTCGAGCAGGCCACTAACTGCCAAGGTATGCCTCGATGACCCGTGGGTCGCGCTGGATCTCGGCGGGCGCCGCCTCGGCGATCTTCTGGCCAAAGTTCAGCACGGTCACGATCTTCGAGAGCTTCATCACGAGCGACATCTTGTGCTCGATCAGCAAGATCGTCACGCCGCGCCGATTGACCTGCGTGATCAGCGCTTCCAGCTCGAGGGTCTCCTGGGGGTTCATCCCCGCGGACGGCTCGTCGAGCAGGAGCAGTCGGGGCGCGCTGGCGAGGGCGCGGGCGATCTCGAGCCGCCGCTGCTCGCCGTAGGGCAGCTCCACCGCCGACTGGTGGGCCTTGGCCGCGAGTCCCACCGTCTCGAGGACGGCCATCGCTCGCTCGCGCACGGCGACTTCGCCGGGCGACCGGCGGAAGGGGACGCCGAGGAGCGGCGCCAGCAGTCCGCCGCGCGTCCGGCAATGGAGCCCGAGGAGCACGTTCTCGAGCGCCGTCATCGAGCCGAAGAGCCGGATGTTCTGGAAGGTGCGGCAGATCCCGATCGCTGTGCGCCGGTACGCGGGAAGGTGGCCGATGTTGCTCCCGCCGAAGCGGATCCGTCCGCTGTCCGGGCTGAGGGCGCCCGTCACGAGGTTGAAGAACGTGGTCTTGCCGGCGCCGTTCGGGCCGATGATCGCGTGTATACCGCCGGCCTCGACGCTGAGATCGAGGCCCGCGAGGACGACGAGCTTCCCGAAGCTCCGGGAGAGCCGGTCAACCGCGAGCAGCGGCTCGCTCACCGCGTGCCGAGAGTCGGGCCAGGAAGGCCGCGTCGAGCAGGCCCTGCGGCCGAACGAGCATCATGATCAGCACCAGGAGTCCGTAGAGGATCTCGCGCCAGTCCTTCACCCAGCGTAGGAGCTCGGGCAGGATCGAGAGGATCGTCGCGCCTGCTACCGCGCCCCAGAAGCTCGCGAGCCCACCGAAGACCGCGTAGAGCATGACGAAGAGCGACCGGCCGACGCCGAACGCCTCGGGGTCGATGTAGAGGGTGTAGTGGGCGTAGAGCGCGCCGCCGAGCCCGGCGATGACGCCGCCCGCCGCGAAGGCCGCGAGCTTCACGTACGTCGAGTTCACGCCCATCGCCTCGGCGGCCGCCTCGTCGTCGCGGAGCGCGGCGAAGGCGCGCCCCATCCGCGAGCCGCTGACTCGTGTGAAGAAGTAGACGAGGACGACGAGCAGGCCGAGCACGTACCAGATGGTCGTCGCCGGCGGAATCCCGGCGAATCCGGCCGGCCCGCCGAACGCCGGCGCGTTCAGGAAGAGGACGCGGACCATCTCACCGAAGCCGAAGGTGACGAGCACCAGGTAGAGCCCGCGCAGGCGCAGGGCCGGAAAGCCGACGGCGAGGCCGACGAGGCCGCCGACGAGACCGCCAGCGGCCAGCGCCAGCGGGAACGGCGTCTGGTGGTGCACCGAGAGGTAGGCGGATGTGTACGCGCCCAGCGCCATGAAGCCGCCCTGGCCCGCCGAGAGCTGCCCGGCGGAGGCGGGCAAGAAGAACGACAGCGCCATGATTACGTCGATGCCAGCGAAGATCAGGATCGAAACGGCGTGATCCGACAGCACGCGAGCCTCAGCCGCTCTGGAGCCGGGCGCCGAGCAGGCCGGTCGGGCGCACCAGGAGGATCAGGATCATCACGGCGAACGCGAACGCGTCCCGGTAGGACGAGTCGAGGTAGCCGACGCTCAGCGCCTCGACGACGCCGACGACCAGGCCGCCGACCATCGCGCCGGTGACGTTTCCAAGCCCGCCGAGCAGCATGATGGCGAGCCCCTTGAGGCCGACCTTGACGCCGAAGAATGGGCTCAGGCCGGTGAAGTTCCAGGCGAGAAGGACGCCGGCCGCGCCGGCGAGCGCCGAGGCGATCGCGAACGTGATCACGATCGCCAGCGAGACGTTGATGCCCATGAGCCCGGCAACCGTCGGGTTCTCCGCCGTCGCGCGGATCGCCATGCCCGTCGGCGTCGAGCGCAGGAAAAGTTCGAGCAAGCCCATCAGGGCCACGGACGTGCCGAGGATCAGGAGCTGGAGCGTGGAGAGCGTGACGGGGCCGAGGGCGAGGGACGCCGCCGCGAAGGGCGCAGGGAATGCCACCGGCTCGGCGCCGAAGATCTTCACCACGACGTGCTGGAGCACGAGCCCGACGGCGATCGTCGTCATCAGCGGTGTGACGTGGCTCCCCCGGCTGCGCACGGGGCGGAACGCGACGCGTTCGACGACGACGCCGAGTGCCGCCGCCGCGAGCATGGCGCCGCCGAGCGTGGCCCAGGGCGGAAATCCCGCGAGCGCCAGGGCGAGCCCCACGTAGGCCCCGACCATGAAGATGTCGCCGTGCGCCAAGTGAAGCAGGTTCAGCACACCGAAGATGAGCGTGTACCCGATCGCGACCAGAGCGTAGGCGCCGCCGAGCATCAGCCCGTTGACGAGCTGCTGAACGAACATTGTGCGCGATGATACACCTGGATTGACAGGGCTCGGTCCGCCGTATTACCGTCGCCCAACCGATGAACGACCTCACGAGGATCCGCATCTTTCCCACGGGTATGCGGCTGCACGAGTGGATCGCGTTCGCGGAGGGCTACTTCCGCGAACAGGATCTCGATCCCGAGGTGATGTGGGACGTCTATCACGGTCAGATGAAGGCGTGGACCGGCGGCTACAAGGCTCGCCCGCAAGACCAGCCGTTCCTCGAGGGCACGCAGGCCATCGGCAACGCGTGCGCGTGGGGCAGCGTGTGCAACGCGGGCGCAGGTATGGGAAAGTTCGTGCCCGACGCCTACGGCGTCGCGCGGCACGCGATCTACGTGCGCCCCGACTCGCCGATCGCGCGACCCGAGGACCTCCGCGGCGTGCCCGTCGCGGTCGGCCTGATGGCGGGCAGCCACTACAACGTGCCCTACCGCCTCGAGCAGTACCTGCCGCTCGACGACATCAAGATCGCGCCGGTCGGGGGCTTCGGGCGCCGGCTCGACGCGCTGCTGAAGGGCGAGGTGGAGGCGGCGAGCCTCCTCGACCCACAGATCTACATGGCCGAGGAGCTGGGCCTGCGGAAGATCCTGGACGGCCAGTTCAACACGCTCTGGTGGGTGGACGAGGCAAGCGAGCGGGACGTGCTGCGGCGCTACTTCACGGCGCTGGCGCGCGCCGACGCGGCGCTCGAGCGCGACCTCGCGCAGTACCTGCCGCTCTGGACGAAGTGCATTCCCCCCGAGTTCGCCGACCGGCTATGGCTCGTGAACCAGTGGGGCGCCGGCGAGCGCTTCGTCTTCGCGCCCTATCCTTCCGAAAAGCTCGAGGAGGTCATGGCCGCGATCCATCGCTGGGGCATGGGTCGCGAGATGCACGTCACGGAGTTCGACCGGCTCGCGCTGTCGCTGGCGTGAGCGGAGAGACTGACATGATCGGGATCCGGCGTCGGGCGGTCGGGGTCGCTCTCGTCACCGTGCTGCTCGCGGGCCTGGCTGCGCCCCCGGCCGTCGGCGCGAAGCTGGCGGGGGATAAGGTGAGGCTCGGCGTGATCATGCCGATGGCGGGGCTGTTCGTCGACTGGGGCCAGCACGGGCTGATCGGGGCCGAGTTCGCGCGCGACGAGATCAACGCCGCCGGCGGGATCGGTGGCCTGCCGGTCGAGCTCGTGGTCGCCGACGACCGGGGCGATCCCAAGGAGTCCGTCACGCTGACGCGCCGCCTCGCGCAGACCGACCGCGTCCTCATGATCCACGGGTCGATCTCGAGCTCCAGCGCCGGTGTCATGTTCCCGCTGTCGGCGAGCTTGAAGGTGCCGATCATCACTCCAACCGCCGCCGCGCCCGGGCTCACCGACAAGTTCCGGCCATGGGCCTACACCATGAACCCCGGCGCCGCCAAGGCGCTCGGCACCGGGCTCGCGGCCCTGCGCAAGCACCACCCGGGCGTCAAGAAGGCGACTATTCTCTACAACAGCGCCGACGGGATCTCCACTGCGGAGGGGGCGCGAGTGATGCCGGTCACCTTCCAGCAAGCGGGTATCGAGGTCCTCGACTCGATCACCTTCCAGACGGGCGATCTGGACTTCAGCGCGCAGGTCACGCGTGCCCTCGCCAAGCAGCCCGACATGCTCTTCCTCGGCTCCGGGTCGCGCGAGGCCGCGCTGATCGCCAAGGAGGCGCGCCGGCAGGGATACAAGGGACCGTTCCACGGCGGCGTCGCGACCGCCACCCCAGACCTCATCACGCTCGGCGGCGACGTCGTCGAGGGCTGGTACACGACGACGTACGCGTGGAACGAGCGCCCGGTCCCGCGGGTGCAGGCCTTCGTCAAGAAGTTCCTCGAGCGCTCCGGGGGCAAACGGCCCAACTCGTCCGGTCTCGCGATGTACGACCAGCTCTTCATCTCCAAGATGTGCATCGAGACAGCGGGCGTGACCAACAAGCCCGACGACCTCGAGAGCGACCGGGAAAAGCTCGCGAAGTGCTGGAACGGACTCAAGAGCTACGATGGCGCCATCGGCGCGGTCACGATGAACGAGCTCGGCGTGAACGTCGGCCACATCTGGGCCCTCACGGTCAAAAAGGGCGTCTTCACGCTCGCCGAGTAGTCAGGCGTGACCGCCCCGGCGCTGCCGATCCTGCCGACGTCCGTCGTCGGCAGCTACGCGATCCCGGCCTGGCTCTGGGCCGCGTACGAGAAGATCGAGGCCGGCGGCTTCGGCGCGATGGATCTGGCGGAGACCGAGAACGACGCCGTCGAGACCGCGATCCGCGATCAGGAGCGCGCCGGCGTCGACCTGATCTCCGACGGCGAGATGCGGCGCCAGGGGTTCATCGTGTCGATCTTCAAGTACTTCCGCGGACTCCGGCCGCTCGAGCCCCGCCGGAAGGTCGGGGTCCTGTCCTACGACGGCCACGTGTTCTACGAGCCGGTCGAGCGCATCTCGGCGCCCGACGGGCTCGGGACGCTGAAGGAGCTGGACTACCTCCGGCAGGCGACGCCGCGTCCGTTCAAGATCACGCTCCCGGGCCCCCTCACGCTCGCCACACAAATCACCAAGGGGGGACCCTATCGCGATCGTTATGAGGTCGCGGCCGACCTGGTGCCGATCCTGAACCGGGAGCTCCGCGCACTCGCCGCCGGCGGCGCCCGCAACCTCCAGCTCGACGACGTCTACCAGAGCTTCATCATGGAGCCCAAGCGGCTGGTGGAGTTCTACGACCGCTGCTTCGAGGGCGTGGCGGTCGAGCGGCGCTTCTGGCACATCTGCTTTGGGACACTCGAGGGGTTCGGCTTCGGGGAGCGGACCTATCGACCGCTGTTCCCGACGATCTCGAGCGTCTGCGCCGACCAGTTCGTGTTCGAGTTCGCCAATCGCGAGATGGCCGAGAGCGGGCTCTGGCGTGAGTTCGACTGTCCAAAAGAGCTGGGTGCCGGTGTGCTGGATCTCAAGAACTTCTACGTCGAGAGCCCGGAGCTGGTCGCGCGGCGGATCCGTCGGGTCCTGGAGAGCGTGCCGGCGGAGCGCCTGTGGATCAATCCCGACTGCGGGCTCGCGCGGCTCCCACGCCACCTCGCGTTCGCCAAGCTCCAGGCGCTGGTGGCCGGAACGCGCCAGGTGCGATGCGAGCTGACCGGTGCCCCGAGCACCTCGAACCGGCCACCCTCGGCAGCGCCGGGCACGAGCTCCGATCCATGAAGCTCTACAAGCCCGAGGTCGAGGCCCAGCGGTTCTGGAATCCATATACGCAGACCATGGCGCGGGCTGACCTCGACCGCTTGCATCTCCGCAAGCTCCAGACCGTGATCGCGTACGCGTACGCGCGGAGTCCGATGTACCGCAAGCTGCTCGAACGCCACAAGGTCCGGCCTGAACAGATCCGCACCATGGACGACTTCCTGAAGCGCCTGCCGTTCATCGACAAGAAAGAGGTCCTCGACGCGCAGGCCGTCAGCCCGCCGTTCGGCGAGGCGCTCGCCGTCTCCGAGGAGTTTTTCCATCAGCGCTTCGCCACCTCCGGCTCGACCGGCGCCCCGCTCCACATCCCGCTCACGTACCACAGCGCCGAGCTCTGGGGCGAGTCGTGGGTGTACGTCTACTGGGCCGCGGGTCTCCGCGCGCGCCACAGCTTTTACTTCCCGTTCAACTGGGGGATCTTCGCGGCCTTCTGGTCGGCCTACATGGGAGTACGCCGCCTGGGCGCCACCGTCGTCTCGGGCGGAGGGCTCGACAGCACGGCGCGGCTGCGCCAGATCGAGCAGTACCGTCCCGACGTCATGCTCGCGACGCCGACCTACGCGCTCTACCTCGGCGAGACGGCGCGCGGGATCGGCATGGACCTCGCCAAGACTTCCATCTCGCGCGTCATCGTCGCCGGCGAGCCCGGCGGCAGCATCCCCGCCACGCGCCAGGCGATCGAGGACCTGTGGGGCGCCAAGTGCTACGAGCTCTACGGAATCGCGGAGCTCGGTCCGACGAACCCGGGCTGCCCCCTGCAGGGCGGGGTCCATCTCTGCGAGGACTGGTATCACGCCTTGGTCGTCGACGAGTCGGGCAACACGGTGCCCTACGGCGAGGTGGGCGAGCACATCGTGACGAGCTACATCCAGGACGGTCAGCCGCTCATCAAATACCGCACGCACGACCTCGTCCGCTGGACGGATCACCCCTGTGGCTGCGGGACGACGTGGCTCTATTACCCGGGAGGCGTGCTCGGCCGCACCGACCACATGATCATCGTCAAGGGCGTCAACGTCTACCCGTCGGCGGTGGAGGCGATGCTGCACCGGGTGACGGGGCTCTCCGAGCACTACGAGCTGCACGTCGGCCGGGACGCGGCCAACGACTTCGTGACCGTCAAGGCCGAGGCGCGGCCGGAGCTCGACGAGCGGCGCTACGGCGAGCTACGCCGCGACGCGGAGGCGGTCTTCAAGTCGGCCATTGGCGTCAGCATCGGCGTCGAGGTGCAGAAGCCGGGAAGCCTCCCCCGCTACGAGCTGAAGGCCAAGCGCTTCTTCGACCATCGCCCGGCCGCGCACCGCTGGCAGCTCGGGGGGAGGACTGGCGCATGACGCGCGAGGAGACGCTCGAGCGCATCCGCGATCTGCAGGCGCGGGTCCAGGAGCTGCGACAGGCGAGCGACAATCCGGCCATCGAGCGCACCATGCAGCTCCTCGACCTCTACTGCCACATGGCTCGATGGGAGCTCGGCGACGTCCAGGCGATGATCCCCGAGGTGGAAGCGCGGTGATGGACTGGGCGGCGCTGGGCGACGAGACGGTCGATCTCCTGCGCCGCTATCTGATGATCGACACCACGAATCCTCCCGGCAACGAGATCGCCGGAGCCCGGTTTCTCGCCGACGTCCTGGCTCGCGACGGAATCGAAAGCGAGACGATCGAGGCGGCGCCCGGGCGCGCCAGCCTCCGCGCACGCCTCCCCGGCGACGGCTCGCTGGGCGGGATCGTCCTCCACCATCAC
>JAHFDK010000005.1 GCA_023249095.1 Candidatus Rokuibacteriota bacterium
CATCGCCTCGATGATGCAGAGGATCTGTCCTTCCTTCACGAGATCGCCTTCGCTCGCGTACGGATCCGCCGTCGGCGACGACGCCCGATAGAAGGTCCCGACCATCGGCGCCTCGATGGTGACCATCGAGGAAGACTCCGCCTCGGCCGGGAGGGGCGCCGCCGGTCGGTCGACCGCCGCCGGTGCGGGCGCCGGCGCCGAGACGCCGCCGCGCTGCAGACGCACCCGGATCTCGCCGACCGCCGCCTCGATCTCGGACAGCCCGAGCTCTGACAGGAGCGCGCCGAGCCGCCGCGCGAGCTCGAGAACCGCACCGTCGCGTTGGCCGCGCTGCCGGCGTCGGATCGGCATCAGCTGCCCGCCACCGCGACGCGGCCGAGATAGTCGCCGGTCCGGGTGTCCACCTTGACGACGTCGCCCTCGTTCAGGAACAGCGGGACCTGGACGACGGCGCCTGTCTCGAGGGTCGCGGGTTTCGTCCCGCCCTGTGCCGTGTCGCCGCGCACGCCCGGGTCGGTGTGGGCAATCGCGAGCTCGACGAAATTAGGCAACTCGACCGCCACGGGCGCGCCTCCGACGTAGAGGACGTCGACCTCGGCGTTCTCCTGCAGGTACTCGCGCGCGTCGCCGATCTCGTCGGCGGACAGGGAGACCTGCTCGTACGTCTCCATGTCCATGAAATGGTAGCGGTCGTCGCGATAGAGGAACTGCATGTGCTTGTCTTCGAAATCGACGAGCTCCACCTTTTCGCCCGAGCGGAAGGTGTTGTCGATGACCTTGCCGAGCTTCATGTGCTTGAGCTTCGTCCGGACAAACGCGCCGCCCTTGCCGGGCTTGACGTGCTGAAAGTCGACGATCGTGTAGGGATGGCCGTCGTAGACGATCCGGAGCCCCTTCTTGAACTCGGCCGTTGAGACCTGCATCGCGCTTAGCCCTTCCGTCGCTGACGGGCGCGCAGCGCACTCTCCAGCCGATCGCGCGCCTCTCGGTGATCCGGATCCTTCCGCAAGATGCGAGTGAACACCTGCACGGCCTCCTCGACGCAGCCCTGCTCGAGGCAGAGCGACCCGAAGGTGACCGTCGCGAAGGTGTCGTCGCGCAGCAGCCGGGCGAGGCCCGCAGCCTCGCCGGACGGCGGCGCGGCCGCGCGCAGCAGCGAGAGTAGCGCGCGCGATTCGCGATCCCCGGGATCGAGGTCGGCCGCCGCTTCCAGATGCTTCACCGCCTCGTCGATGTGGCCGAGTCGTCGATGAACTTCCGCCGCCAGGAGGTGGCACTGGAGGTCCTTTGGGCTCACCTCGAGGATGGCGTTGAGCTCGACCAGGGCCGCGGCGAGCTGCTCGTCGGCCGCGAGCGCCTTCGCCAGGATGAGTCGGGCCGTGGTGTAGCGCGGATAGCGCGCGAGCCCGTCGCGGCAGAGCGCCACTGCGTCGCGCGTCCGCCCGGCCTTGCGGTAGAGATCCGCGAGCTGCGCGAAGGCGAGCGAGGCGGGATCCCGTGCCAGCCGCTCCTCCTGCCGGCGGATGGCGCCGACGATCGCCTGATCATTCACGGGCATCGCAAGCCGGTTATACGGAGCGCTCGTTTGCGTTGTCAACCCCACCTCGGGCGTCACGATCCGAGGGACGCGATGACCGCGCGGACGTCGGCGGCCGGGACGTCGTAAACCAGACGGAACGCGCCGATCTTGGGCGCCAGCACGAAGGGGACGCGGCCGTCCTTCGCCTTCTTGTCGCGGGCGATCGCCCCCACGACGGGCTCCACGTCGATCGCGGCGGCACGGACGGGGAGCCCGAGCGCTTCCAGCAGCCGTTCCTGCCGCGCGACCGTCTCGTCGCCGGCGACGCCGAGCCGCCGCGCGAGGCGCGCCTCGGCGACGATGCCCAGCGAGACCGCCTCGCCGTGGGCGAAGCGCGCGTACCCCGTGGCGGCCTCGAGCGCGTGGCCGATGGTGTGGCCGTAGTTGAGTACGTGACGCAGCTCGGCCTCCCGCTCGTCGCGCTCGACGACGGAGGCCTTGAGGCGGCACGACCCTCCGATGATCCGCTCGAGCACGCCGAGCTCGCGGGCCAGAAGCGGCTCCACGTCGCGCTCGAGCTCCGCGAAGTACTCCGCCTCCAGCACGATTCCGTGCTTGGCGATCTCGGCAAGCCCGGAGCGAAACTCGCGCTCGGGCAGGGTCCGCGCGACGGCCGGATCGACGAGGACGAGCCGCGGCTGGTGGAACGCGCCGATGAGGTTCTTCGCCAGAGGGTGGTCGATCGCCGTCTTGCCGCCGATCGAAGCGTCGACCTGGGCCAGCACCGTCGTCGGGAGCTGCACGAAGTTGATCCCGCGCATGTACGTCGCGGCGGCGAAACCGGCCACGTCACCGACGGCGCCGCCCCCCAGCGCGAGCACGGTCGAGGTCCGGTCCAGACCCGCCGCCAGCAACTCGTTCCAGCAGTGCTGGGCGATCGCGAGGGTCTTCGCCCCCTCGCCCTCCGGCACCTCGATCGTGGCGACCGTGAAGCCGGCCGACTCGAGGCTCGCCATCACCGTCTTGCCGTAGAGACGCGCGACGGCGCCGTCGCTGACCAGAGCGGCGCGGGCCCCGACCGACAGCTCGCGCAGACGCGGGCCGACGGTCGCGAGCGCGCCGGAGGCGACGACGATGCGATACGACCGGCTTCCGAGACTGACGTCGACGTTCATCGGGATTCTTCGGCGGCTCGCCTCTGACGGCGGGTTACCGACGCAGTAAGGCTACCAGGTTTTCAGGCTGGCGAGACAGGTGTCGTAGTTTCGGCGGATCTCCTCGAGGCTGTCGCCGCCGAACTTCTCGAGGAAGGCTCCGGCGAGAACGATCGCCATCATCGTCTCGCCCACGATGCCGGCCGCCGGGACGGCGCAGACGTCGCTCCGCTCGACCACCGCCTCCACCGCCTCCTTGGTCGCGAGGTCGACCGACTTGAGCGGCGTGCGGAGCGTCGACGGCGGCTTCATCACCGCCCGCGCGACCACCGGCTGGCTGTTGGTGACGCCGCCCTCCAGCCCCC
>JAHFDK010000242.1:0-6823 GCA_023249095.1 Candidatus Rokuibacteriota bacterium
CGTCGGCGCCATCGCGTTCGGGATCGGCACCACGCAGGTGCGCGACGTGCTGGCGACGCAGTGCCTGGCCATGGCCAAGCCCAAGCTGCGGCAGGTGCGGGTCGACGGCGCGCTCGCCCGGGGCGTCTACGCGAAAGACGTCATCCTCACGATCATCAACGTCCTGGGAGTGAAGGGCGGCGTGGGCTACGCGTACGAGTACGCGGGACCGGTGATCGAGCGCATGACGATGGAGGAGCGCCTCACCGTCTGCAACATGTCCATCGAGGGCGGGGCGCGCTGCGGCTACGTCAATCCCGACGCGACGACCGTCGAGTATCTCCGCGGCCGGCAATACGCGCCCGCGGGCGCGGCCTTCGACAAGGCGGCTGCCTGGTGGAAGTCGATGGCGACCGAGCCGGGCGCGCCGATCGACGACGTCGCACGCATCGACGGCGCGGCCATCGAGCCGGTGGTGACGTGGGGCATCAATCCAGGCCTGTCGGTGGGCGTGAGCCAGCGAATCCCGTCGCCCGAGTCAGCGCCCGAGGCCGACCGGTCGACTCTGCGCGAGGCGCTCGCCCATATGGGCTTCCAGGCGGGCCAGCCGATCAAGGGCGCCAAGATCGACGTGGCCTTCGTCGGCTCGTGCACCAACGGGCGTCTGTCCGACCTGCGTGTGGCCGCCGAGGTGGCGAAGAAGGGCAAGGTGGCCAAGGGCGTGCGCGCGCTCATCGTGCCCGGCTCGCAGCAGGTGGCCAAGGCCGCCGAGGCCGAGGGTCTGCACGAGATCTTCCAGGCCGCGGGCTTTCAGTGGCGCAAGGCCGGCTGCTCGATGTGCCTGGGCATGAACCCCGACCAGCTCGTGGGCCGCGAGATGAGCGCCTCGTCCAGCAACCGCAACTTCATCGGGCGCCAGGGCAGCCCCACGGGGCGCA
Organism: Candidatus Rokuibacteriota bacterium; assembly: GCA_023249095.1. GTDB lineage: Bacteria > Methylomirabilota > Methylomirabilia > Rokubacteriales > CSP1-6 > AR31. Next base: position 918 of record JAHFDK010000242.1, read on the forward strand.
CGCTCTTGATGAGCCCGGCCATGGTCGCCGCCGCCGCAATTACCGGCGCCGTCGCCGACGTGAGGGAGATCCTTCGATGAGCAATGTCGACTTCAAGCGGCGCCAGGTTGCGGGCCGAGGCATTCCCCTGCCCGGCAACGACATCGATACCGACCGAATCATCCCCGCGCGCTTCCTCAAGGAAGTGACCTTCGAGACCATGGGCGAGCACGCCTTCGAGGACGCGAAGAAGCAAAACCCTGAGCACCCCTTCAACCAGGCGGTGTACCGCGGGGCCTCGGTGCTCGTGGTCGGTCAGAACTTCGGCTGCGGCTCCTCGCGCGAGCACGCCCCGCAGGCGCTCATGCGCTGGGGCATCAGCGCCATCGTCGGTGGCTCCTTCGGCGAGATCTTCTTCGGCAACTGCGTGATGCTGGGCATCCCGTGCCTGCGCGCGTCGCAAGAGGATCTCGAGTGGCTGCAGAAGGCGATCGGCCGGACGCCGCAGGCGCCGGTGACGGTGGACGTGGAAAAGCAAGAGGTGCGCTTCGGCGACCGCGTCATCAAGGCGACCGTCCCGGACGGGCCGCGCAACCAGCTCGTGGGGGGCATGTGGGATTCGACGGCGGTGCTGCTGGAGGCGGGCGCGGCGATCGAGACGACGGCGAGGAAGCTGCCGTACGTGGCAGGGTTCTAGCTCCGGTCATCGCCACAATCGCGCGGAGGCGAGCCGCGCGCCCTGCACGAGCGCCTCGAACTTCGCCCACATGACGGTCGGGTGCTGGCGCTGGAACAGCGCGCCCTGGGCGAAGCCACAGTCGGCGCCGGCCATGACGCGCTCGCGCCCGACCAGCCGGGCGTACGTCATGATGCGCTCGGCCACCGTCTCGGGGTGCTCGACCACCGCAGTGGTGTGAGCGATGATACCCGGGATGAGCACCTTGCCCTCGGGCAGCTTGACGTCCTCCCACACGCGCCACTCGTACGAGTGGCGGGGCGTGGCGGCCTCGATCGAGTAGGCCTGGGCTCGAACGCGCAGCACGAGGTCCACGACGTCGCGCAGGCCGAGATCGTGCAGGTGCGGACCCTGCCAGCTGCCCCAGCAGAGGTGGTAGCGCACGCGGTCCTCGGGGATGCCGGCCAGCGCGTGGTTGAGGGCGTCGATGTTGCGCGCCTGCATCTTCCGATAGTCCTCGAGCGGTGGCGCCGGGATCAGCATGTCCCACGTCTCACCGAGTCCGGGATCGTCGATTTGCAAGATGAACCCGGCGTCGACGATGGCACGGTACTCGGTGCGCAGGGCCTCGGCGATGGCGAAGACGTAGGCTTCCTCGGTCGGATAGTAGCGATTCTGGCCGCGGCCGACCATGGCCGGGGCGATGGCGGGCACGAAGGCCTCGGCGACCGCCATGCCCGCAAGCGCGGCCCTGAAGGTGACCAGGTCCTTCTCGAGCAGCCCCTGACCCTTGTAAGCGATCGGGCCCTGGCAGACCGTGGGCGGCGTGGCCATGGGCATCTCGCGCGGCAAGTATTCGGTGTAGTACTCGCGGAAGGCACGCCATTCCCTCCGGCTGTCCACCCGCCGCGCCCAGGCGCCGCCGGCGCCGGTCAGCGCGGCGCTCGGGTCGGTCGCGGCGGTGGTGGTGACGAACCCGGTGAGCCGGTCGTCAGTGTAGGCGAGAAAGCTCGTCTTGCTCATCTCGCCGTCGGAGACGACGTCGAGGCCGGCCTGCGCCTGGCGGCGCACGACGTCAGTCACCGCCTCGGCGGCACGCGCCGACAACTCGGCCTCGTCGATCGCCTGGCCGCCCAGGCGCGCCCGGAGAAGAGCCCGGACGCTTTCCGGACGGGGGATGCTGCCGACGTGGGTGGTGAGGATGCGCTCGGTGCTGGTCTTCATCGCAATGCCGCCTCGATTCTTTCACAAACGGCGGCGGGGCGCTCGTGACCCGACCGGCCTTCGCCCCGAAGGAGTAGACTCTAGCCGATGGCCGAAACACCCGCCGCTGACGTCCACCCGCCGTACCTCTACCCCGACTACAAGAGCACGCGGCTCCGTGCCCCGGCCCAGCCGCTGGTGCGGGTGGCGCCGAGCCCGCTGGATACGGCGGGGCCGACGTTCCCGAAGCATTTCGTGAAGGACAGTGAGGCCGATCTCACGACCTGGGGCAAGAGCGCGCCGCTTGGCGAGAAGATGGTGCTGGTCGGCCGCGTGCTCGACGAGGACGGTCGGCCGGTGCGGCGGTCTCTCGTCGAGGTGTGGCAGGCCAACGCCTCGGGGAAGTATCCGCACCCCGTGGACGATCACGAGGCGCCGCTCGATCCCAACTTTCTCGGCAAGGGACAGGTGCTCACGGACGACAAAGGGCGCTACCGGATCGTGACGGTCAAGCCCGGGGCCTATCCGTGGCAGAACCATGCGTTCGGATGGCGCCCGGCGCACATCCACTTCTCGCTCTTCGGGAACGCGTACGCCCAGCGGCTCATCACTCAGATGTTCTTCCCCGGCGATCCGCTGCTGGCGATCGATCCGATCTTCCAGAGCGTGCCCGAGGCCGGGCGTCGGCTCCTGATCGCCGATCTCGACCTCGAGCACGGCGTCGAGGGCGTGGCGCTCGGATATCGGTTCGACATGGTGCTGCGCGGGCCGCGCGCCACGCCGATGGGGGTGTGACGATGGCCAAGCCCACGCCCTCGCAGACCGTCGGCCCGTTCTTCGCGCGCGAGCTGCTCTGGGGCGACGGCGACAAGGTGTTGTTCCCCGGTCAGGGCGATCGCATCACGCTGACGGGACGCGTGTTCGACGGCGCCGGCGCTCCCATCTTCGATGCCCTCTTCGAGACCTGGCAGGCGGACGCCGCGGGCAAGATCCCCTCTGGCGGCGACGGCGCCCGGCCGTACGGCTACGGCCGCGTCTCGACGGACACCGACGGCCGGTATGCGATCGAGACGGTCATGCCTGGCTCGTTCAGGGGCCCGGGCAGCGAGACGTACGCGCCCCAGATCAGCGTCACGATCTTCGCGCGTGGGCTCCTGAAGGCCGTCCAGACCCGCGTGTTCCTCGCCCCGCTAGAGGCGATCAAGGACGATCCCCTGGCCCGCGCGATCAGCGATCCCGACCGGCTCCGCACGCTGATCGCGGCTCGTGATCCCGGCGATCCGAAGATCTATCGGTGGGACGTTCGGCTGCGGGGAGCCGGCGAAGCGGTCTTCATCGAGCTTTAGCGCGCGGGCGCCGATCGTCGTGAACCTCGTCGGCCGCAGCTTCGCGCGCGACATATTCACCCAGGCGTTGTCGGCCGAGGCGTTCGTGCGGGCGATGCTCGACTTCGAGCGCGCACTGGCGAGCGCGCAAGGCGATGTTGGCGTCATTCCCCAGGATGCCGCGCGGGTCATCGCCAAGGCCTGTGCCGACCTGAGTCTCTCGCCCGAGGCGCTGGCCAGCCAGGGCAAGCGGTCGGGCTCGCTGGCGGTTCCGCTGGTGAAGGCGCTCACCGAGCAGGTCGGTCGCGTGGACGCGCCGGCGGCGGCCTTCGTGCACTACGGCTCGACGAGCCAGGACGTGCTCGACACCGCGCTGATCCTATGCCTGAAGCCGTGCCTCACCGACGCCGACCGCGTCCTCGCCACGTCGGTGAGCCGCCTGGCTGATCACGCGCGTCGCCATGCCGGCGTCCCGATGCTCGGCCGAACGCTCATGCAGCCCGCCACGCCGATCACGGCGGGCCTGAAGATCGCGCGCTGGGCGGCGGCGCTCCACCGCTGCCGGCTACGCCTCGCCGAGGCGCGCGAGCGGGCGCTCTGCGTCCAGCTCGGAGGAGCCGTCGGCACGCTGGACGCCCTCGGCGGCAAGCGCACCGCCGTACGCAACGGCCTGGCAATGCGCCTGCATCTGGGCGACGCGCCCGCCTGGCACGACCAGCGCGACGAGCTACTGCGGGTGATGGCCGAGCTGGCGATCGTCACCGAGACAGTGGGCAAAATCGCGCGCGACGTCGCCCTGCTCTCGCAGGCGGAGGTCGGCGAGATGCTGGAGTCGCCGCCGACGAAGGGTGTAGGTGGCTCGAGCGCCATGCCCCACAAGCGCAACCCTGTCGCCTGTCTTCAGGCCCTGACCGCCGCGGTTCGCGCGCCCGGCTTGATGGCCACGCTGCTGTCCGGCTCGCTCGGCGAGCACGAGCGCGCGCTCGGCGGCTGGCAGGCCGAGCTCGTGACCATTCCCGAGCTGGTGGACGCCGCCGGCGGCGCGCTCGATGCTCTCGAGCGGATCGCGGGAGGCCTCGTGGTGAACGCGGAGCGGATGAAGGCCAACCTGGAATCGCTGCAGGGCCTCGTGTTCTCCGAGCGCCTGGCCCGCCTGGTCGCCCGCGACACCGATCGCGCCAGCGCGCTCACGCTCGTCGACGACTGGTCAGCCGTCGCGGTCAGGGAGCATCGCCATCTCAGGGACGTCGCTGTCGCCGCCCGGCCATCGCTGACCGCCCAGATCGACGACGTGTTCTCGCTCGAGGCGATCGTCACCGAGCTGGCGCCGATCGTCGACGAGACGCTGACCGGAATCGCTGGTGAGGGTTGAAGCACATGTACTTCAGCGCCGCGAAGGCGGTGCGGGAGCTCGGGGTGCCCCAGACTCAGGTGGAGCAGGCCCTGCGCGAAGCCGTCGACTGGTTCGTCGCCCACGGCTACGCGGCACCGCCGCCGGCCTATCGCGCTCGCGCGGCCTGAGCGCTCGGATGTCCATCGCTCCGTCTCGAGGCACTGCCCCTGGGCCCACGGGCTATCCGCTCGTGGGCGTGTTTCCAAGGATGCGACGCGATCCCCTCGGCTTCTTCATGGAATGCGCGCGACGCCATGGCGACGTGATCTCCATACGGCTCGGCAGGCACCAGGTCTATCTGCTGAGCCATCCCGATCACGTCAAGCACGTCCTGCAGGACAATGCCCGCGCGTATGCCAAGGGTCCGCCCGCCACGCGCGTGCGCGCGCTCTTCGGCGATAGCCTGACCGTGGTTGATGGCGACCGCTGGCGCCAGCGGCGTCGGCAGGTGCAGCCCGCCTTCCAGCCCGGCCAGCACGCGCAGTTCGCATCCGTCGTCACGCGGGCCACGAGCGAGATGCTCGAGCGCTGGCGGCCATTGGCCGAGCGGAACGAGCCTGTCGACGCCGTGACCGAGATGCGGCGCCTCACCCAGACGGTCATCATCCGGGCGTGTTTCGGCAATGTTGCCGCCGCAGAGGTCGAGGCGCTCGGTCACGCGCTGGATGTGGCCGTGGGCTACGTGGACCGTCGTCTCTGGAGTGCGTTCGCCTGGCTCGAGGTCCCCACGCCCGCGGCCGCTCGCTATCAGCGCGCCCTCGGGGCGATCGACGCCTTCGTCTCCCACATGGTCAGCGAGGCGCGCCGCTCCGCTCCGCCGCCGGGCAGCCTGCTCGCCGCGCTTCTAGCCTCCCCTGCCACTGGCGAGCCCCTCACCGACGCCGACCTTCGCGACGAGCTGAAGGCCATCCTGATCGCGGGGCACACGACGACCGCGAGCGCCCTCGCCTGGACCTGGTGTGTGCTGTTTGAACACCCCGATGCGCGGGAACAGCTTGAGGAGGAGTGCCGCGCCCTCCTCGGCGGCCGTGTGCCAGGCGTCGAGACGCTTCCACGCCTCGGCTACACACGGCGAGTGATCGAGGAGGTCTTGCGCCTGTATCCGCCGACCTGGCTCACCGCGCGTATGCCCGTCGAGGACGACACGCTCGCTGGCTACACCATCCCGGCCGGCGCGATCGTCCTGCTGTCCCCCTACGTCACCCACCGCCATCCAGCTGTCTGGGATGCGCCCGAGGTCTTCGACCCCGATCGTTTCGCGCCCGCCCGGTCGGCCGCGCGCCCGACCTTGGCTTACTTCCCATTCGGCGGAGGCCCGCGCCACTGCATC
>JAHFDK010000242.1:6923-9452 GCA_023249095.1 Candidatus Rokuibacteriota bacterium
CGATTACGCGCGGGCTGAGCCACCTCTCATCAGGCAGGAACATATTCTCCTAGAGACGACGGTGCCTACTTCGTCGCCACCTGCACCGGCGCGCGCGCCAGCTCCGCCGCGGCCGCCTTAGCAACCGCCGTCCCCTCGAAGAACCGCGGATTCTGCGTTCCCCAGAGATGAACCGCGTTGGCGAAGGTGAAGTCGCGGAAGTTGTCCTTGGTTATCAGATTTTCCTCGACCAGCTCATAGGCCTCCGGCAGCGGATGGCGCATGTCGATCACGTCGAAATGCCCGATGTCCGAGCTGTAAATCGCGTTGAGCTTCGAGCCGAACGGATTGTTTCGACTGAATGCCCAGGCATTGGTCCGGTCGTCGGCTTCGCAGCCGAAGTAGAACGGCTTGGCATACAGATCGATCCAGTCTTCCTTGCGGGTGATCTGGCAGGCCGAGAAATCGTCGAGATCATCGACCCCGCCGGTCAGGCTCGCGTCGTTGTCGGGCCAGCCATCCCGCGCCTTCAGCGACGCCACCAGGTCGGGATCGCCGTGCTTCTCAGCCAGGCTCATCAGCAGGGCTCGATCGAGCTTTCGCGGATCCATATGCTCCAGCGCCTGGCGATTGCGCCGTTCCCAGTGCTCGGTCAGGTCGCCGAACAACTGGCAGGCCCAGCCCACGCCGCCTTCGAGGAAGGCGAATCGAAGGTGTGGGAAGCGCCGGGTCACCCCACCCAGGAAGATCGCCTTGGAGACCGCGTGGCCGGCGGCCGCGAAATGCCCGATATGGTTGTAGACGAAGTTGGATGGCGACAGCCGCAGGCCCTGATTGCTGCTCGCGCTGTGGAAGGTCGGGGCGATGCCGAGCTCCTGGCACTTCGCCCAGACCGGATCGTAGTCGTAGTCGCTGTCGAGAGCCAGCACGTCGTACCAGACCGCGAGACGCGCCGAATCTGGATCGGTCGCCGCGACCGACGCAACGCGCCGCGACATGCCGCTGCCGAACATGCCCACCTTCGCCCCGAGCTGCCTCGTGACGTATTCGAGCTCCGCGATGGCCTCATCCGGCGTGTGCATCGGAATGATCGCGGCCGGGGTCATCCGGTCGCCCAGGTCGCGGAAGTATTCCGCGGTGACGATGTTGTGCGCGCGAACGACCGCGCGCCTGGTGGCATCATCGCTGATTCGCGGCACGCGCAGGCCGGCGGTCGGGTAGATGATCGCGAAATCCGAGCCGATCTCGTCAAGACGCTCGTAGAGCAAGCGCGGCATCATCGCGGTTGCGCGATCGAGCGTGTTTTCCGCCTGACGACTCCAGAAGGCCGGCTGGCCGACACGCCGGCGCCTGCGTTCGGCGACCGACATGCTCAGCGCGTCGTGCGTGGTCTTCATCGCGGCGAGGAACCCCTCGGCGGCCTTGTCGCCGCCAACCTTGCGCATGCGCTCGCTGAAGACGGGGTCGAATTCGACCCAGTGGCCGTCACCGTCGATCACCGGATGCTCAAGGCGAGACCGGATCTGTGCCGCTGTGTGATGGCCTTCAGCGCTCATGTGCTCTCCTCCTCAGGGGCTGCGCCACTCTAGTCCACCTTCGGCCGGGAGCCAAGACGATTGTTGGAGACGATTGTTGGAGCCCGAGGAAAGCACTAGTCTAAAGCTCGTGCGCGCCCTGACGCTCGCTCTGCTGCTCCTCTCCGCCCTCGGCGGTTGCGCACTGCCGTCCGCGCGCGACGCAACGCTCGAGACGTCGCTCCGCGAAGAGATCCACACCGTGCGCGTGGCGGAGGCGGACGCGACCATCGTGGTGACCAGCTTCCGGCCGGGCGGCGACGGGCCGTTCCCGTGGATCGTCCTGAGCCATGGCACGGCACCGACGGCGGCGGCAAACCGCGCTCTCGGGCGCTACCGGCCGCTCGCGCCGGTGCGCGAGTGGGTGCATCGGGGATACGCGGTGGTGGCGCCGGTGCGGCGCGGCTACGGCGCGAGCGGCGGCGACAAGTTCGGCGACTCCTACGGCGGCTCGTGCTCGCGTCCGGATTTCCGTCGCGCCGGCGAGGGCGCGGCGCTGGACCTGCTCGCCACCGTCGAATGGGCGAAGGCGCAGCGCGATCTGGACGGCAAACGATGGCTGCTCGTCGGCCAGAGCGCCGGCGGGTTCGCCTCGATCTACACCGCCTCGAAGCGTCCCGACGGGCTGGTCGCGGTGCTCGCGTTCGCGCCGGGTCGCGCTGGCAGGCCGGACACGCACCCGGGCGACCCCTGCTCGCCGGAGCGCATGGCCGAGCTGTTCGCGTCGATTGCGCCGAGGATCGCCGTGCCGGTGCTGTGGTTCTACGCCGAGAACGACCAGTACTTCGGCCCGCGGGTGGTGCGCATGTGGTTCGAGAGCTTCCGGGCGGCGGGCGGCCGCGGCGAGCTCGTCGTGATACCGCCGTTTCCGGCGGCCCGCGGCCACGGCGTCTTCTCCGCCCCGACGGGCACGCCACTCTGGACCGCCGCGGTGGCGAGCTTCTTCCGTTCGCAGGGCGTGACGCTGCCCTTCTAG
>JAHFDK010000036.1 GCA_023249095.1 Candidatus Rokuibacteriota bacterium
GCACCCGGCCGAAGTCCTGCGAGAGGCGCTCTCGCGCTAGTCGCCGTCGCGATCGCTGCCGTTTTCGCCGCCGCCTTCGTCAAGGGGGCGATCGGCTTCGGATTCCCCACGCTGGGCACGCCGCTGTTGGCGCTCGTGGTCGACGTGAAGACCGCCGTGGCGGCGCTGGTCATTCCGAACCTCGTGATGGACGGGCTTCAGCTCCGGCGCCAGCGCCCGCTCGGCGCCACCCCACGCCGGCTGGCCCCGCTCCTGGTCTTCACCATGCTGGGCACGATCGTCGGCACGAAGCTCCTGGTCGTGCTCCCGGGGCGCACGGCGACGTTGATCCTCGGCGCCTTCGTCCTCGGCTTCGTCGCGCTCGATCTCGCACGCTTCTCGCCGCGGGTGCCCGCGGGCTGGGAGCGGCTGCTCGCGCCGCCCGTCGGGCTCGCGGCTGGTGTCATGGGGGGCATCACCAACGCGCCCGGCACGGCGCTCGCCCTCTACTTCGTGGCACTCGGCATGGACAAGCGCGAGTTCGTCCGCTCGATCGCCTTCACGTTTCTCATCGTCAAGGCTGTTCAACTCGCTTCGCTCGGCTGGTACGGGCTCCTCGGCTGGCCGCTCGTGCTGGGCTCGCTCGGGCTGACCGCCGCCGGCCTCGCGGGCTTCGGGCTCGGCATCCGCGTGCAAGACAGACTCGACCAGCGCGCCTTCAACCGCGGGGTGCTGGTGTTCCTGGCGACGCTCGGCGCCTGGCTCGTGGTGCGGACGCTCTGACCCGCGCCTTCAGGAGGCTGCGCCGGTCAGCAGCGCGAAGATGCGACGGATCAGCTCCTCGTGGTCCTCTATATTCTGCTGAAAGATCTGGAGCTCCTTCAGCTCCACGAGGTCCACGGTGCGGAAGGGCTCGCCCGGGCGCATCGAGCCGAAGTTGATCGCCTGAAAGCACGAGCGCCCCGCCTCAGGCCGGTCGGTCACGAGGATGAAGTAGAGGTTCGGCCACTGCCGGCGCGCCATGTAGAAGATCGACCGTTCGCCGCGCTGGTTCTCGACGGAGACGAACTGGTAGGCCGACGGCCGGTACTTCACCTCGACGAGGAACTCCCCGGGGTTCTCCGACTCCGCCTCGGACGAGACGCGGAAATCAGGGGAGAAGTCTTCGCGCCCGAACCGGAGCGGCGAGGTGTTGTTGCGGAAGGGGTGGATCTGGTAGCGCGCGCGGCGGAAGATGGCTTCCACCAGGGCTTCGGCAATACGGCTTTTGACCTCGAGCAGATCCATAATCCTCCCCGAAACCGGGAAGAAGCGCTGAAACCCGCACCGATGTGGTGCAGGACCATAGTATCATCCGGCGGGGCTCCGCCCCGACACCCAAAGTCGCAAGGAGGACGTGATGCTCACTCGCCGCCAGATGCTGGCCACAAGCTCCACGTTCGCGGGATATGCGCTATCCGTCGACACCGTGCTGGCCCAGGCCATCAAGACCGATAGCGACGGGATTCTCGCCGGTGACCAGGTGGTCAAGATCGGCAGTTACGAGATGCCCGTGTATGAGGCGCGGCCGGCGACAGGGAAGGACCACTCGATCCTGCTCGTGATCTCCGAGATCTGGGGTGTCCACGAGTACGTCCGCGATTGCGCGCGGCGGTTCGCCAAGGCGGGCTACTATGCGGTCGCGCCCGAGCTCTTCAAACGCGAGGGCGGGGTGGCGCAGCTCCCGAACGTCCAGGACATCCTGAAGATCGTGCTCGCGCAGAAGCGCGAGCAGACGCTGGGCGATCTCAAGGCGGCGGTAGACTGGGCCAAGACGCGGCCCAACGTGAAGGCGGCCAGCGTCGGCGTCACGGGCTGGTGCTGGGGGGGCTCGACGGTGTACCAGGTGGCGGCCACGAACGCGGACATGAAGGGCGCGGTCGCCTGGTACGGGCCGCCCGCACGTCCCTATCAGGGCGCCTCGGGTCCGGTCACGGGGTTCGACCTCGCCAAGGACATCAAGATCCCGTTCCTTGGGCTCTACGGGGAGACGGATCAGAGTCCGAAGCCCGAGGATGCCCGGCGCTTGGGCGAGCTGTTGAGGCAGCACAACAAGAACGCTGAGGTCGTCGTCTACCCGGGCGCGGGTCACGGCTTCCATGCCGACTACCGTCCGTCCTACAACGCGGCCGCGGCCGCCGACGCCTGGAAGCGCTGCACGGACTTCTTCGCGAAGAATCTGCGCGCGTAGCGGGTAGGCTACTGGATCACCTGATCCGCCCGCCCCAGCATCGACTGCGGGATCGTGAGGCCGAGCGCCTTGGCGGTCTTGAGGTTGATCACCAGCTCGAACTTCGTCGGCCGCTCCACGGGCAGCTCGGCGGGCTTCGCACCTTTCAGGATTCTGTCCACGAAGTAGGCGGCTCGTCTGTGCATACTTGAATAGCTCGGCCCAAAGGAGAACAATCCGCCCGCGTCGACCAATTCGGGGTGCGAAGGCACCGTCGGGAGCCGCTGTTTGGTAGCGAAGTCCATGATGCGCTGGCGATTGTGCAAGAATAAACGATCCCCCATCACGCGGAGCGCCCCTGGCCGCGCCCTGACGATCGCTTTGAACATCTCGTCGAACTCACTCGGGGTCCTCGCCTCGAAGACCTGCACTTTCATTCCCAAGACCTGAGCTGCGACCTGCATCTCCTTCAGGTAGTTCAGGAGAGTCGGATTCTCCGGATTCTGGAGCGCGGCGACGTGGGAAAGCTTGGGTATCACCTCCCGGAGCAATTCCAGCCGTTTCCCCTCCAGTCCCTCCACGGTCGAGTTTATTCCGGTGATGTTGCCGCCGGGCTTCGCGAGGCTCGCGACGAGGCCCGTATCGACGGGATCGCCGACGGCCACCATGACGAGGGGGACCGACGTCGTCGCCTTTTGACAGCGAGGGAGGCGGGTGTCCCGGCGGTCACGATCACCTCCACCCTCTGGGCGAGCAACTCCGCGATGAGGGCCGGAAAACGCTCGTACTTCCCTTCCGCCCATCGATACTCGATGACGATATTCTGTCCCTCGACGTAGCCCAGGTCACGCAAGCCCTCGCGGAATGGCCCCACGAGATGGGCCTCAAGGGCAGCCGTGGAGTTCCCGAGGAAACCGATCCGGTACAGCTTCCCCGGCTGCTGCCCCTGAGCGGCGAGCGGCGCAAGAATGAGGATGAGAGTGAGAATGACCGCGAGCCCGATCAGTCGCATGCGGGCGTCTATGCGGCCCTTGAAGGGCAGAGCGGTGTCGTGCCCCCCGATTTTCAAACGCTCGCGAAGAAGCGCGCCGGGGCGCCCTCCGTCCCGGCGATCTTGTAGAAGGGGGCAGCGAAGTCGACGCGCCGCCGGGGCAGCGCGCCGAGGCCCGTCAGGCCCTCCATGATGACGACGCCCGCGCCGAGGATCACCCGGTGCATCGGGAAATCCTCCGAGGAGAAGTCGGGCAGCCGAGCGCAGTACTCTTCGAAGAAATCGAAGCCGATGTTCTTCGGGCCTCGCGCGACCAGCCACTCCGCTGACTCGGGCGGGAAGTATGGGGACCGCGTGAAATAGTCGGGCCACCGGCCGTACATCTTGTCCGTCCAGTCCGTGCGCAGGAGCACGATATCGCCCTGACGCACGTTGTCGGCCCCCCCGCGCTTGAGGTCGTCGATGGTGATCGCGTGGTTCGGTCCCGCGAACGACAGGTCGACCACCAGGGCCTCGCCCATGACCTGGTCGAGCGAAATCTCGGCAGTGGTGATGCCGTCCCGGAAGACGTGCAGGGGCGAATCGATGTGGGCGCCGGTGTGGAGACTCTGGTGCACGCTCGAGACCTGCCAGAACCCGGGACCGCGCCGGTGGGGCGTGATCTCGAGCCGCATGTTGGTGGAGGGCGGCGAGAGCGTCGCGTCGTCCACGGTCACCGACAGGTCGATGTAGCGTTTCATGGGCGCGGTCTCCTATGAGCGGGCCAGGCGGTCCACGAGGTCCCGAGCCCAGGCCATTTTTTCATGCGACATCACGAGCTTCGCGGCGAACGGTTCGCCGAAGGGCCGGGTCGCGTCGATGCCGAGCTTGGCGGTGACGCCCCGCTCGTCGGCGCTCGGGTCGAGCAACGCGCCGAGACTCCCGGAGATGACGACCAGATCGCGATCGGCCTGCACGCGCGTCGCCACCGCCCAGAGCACCTCCGATTCGTCGAACACGTCGATGTCGTCGTCGACGACGATGACCAGCTTCACGTAGTGATCCACGCCCAGGACGATCGGAATCACGTGCTTGGCCTCGCCGGGCCGGCTCTGCGCGATCGAGACGTAGGCCGTGAACGACGACGTTCCCGAGAGCGGCACGTGCACACCGCGGACGTTCGGGATGACGCGCGCGAGGGCGTTGGCAATCTCGGCCTCGCGGATCAGGCCGAGGGTCGTGATGTGGTCGCCCGCGCGCCCGGAGCCGATCGACTGGAACCACGGCCCCTCGCGCATCGCGAGGGCCTTCGCGACAAAAACGTGCTCGGTCGAGCGGCGCGAGACGTAGCCGGTGAACTCGCCGAACGGGCCCTCGGGCTCGCGTACGTTCGGGAGGATCTCGCCTTCGATCACGATCTCGGCCGACGCGGGGACGTGCAGGTCGATGGTCGAGCAGGGCGCGACCTCCAGCGGCTCGCCCAGGAGCCCGCCCACCACCTCGAACTTGCCGACGTCGGGCGGGGGATAGGCGAGCGAGCCCATCGACACCAGGGGGTGGAGCCCCAGCACGATCGCGCACGGCAGCGCGCGGCCCTTCGCCTCGGCGCGCCGCTGGTACTCGAACATGCGTCGGCGGGAGTGGAGGCTCACGCCCATGCGGTCGCGCCCCTTCAGCTGGAAGCGGTGATACCCCTCGGTCTCGACGCCGGTGTCGGGATCGCGAGCGACCAGCATCCCGGCGGTGAGATAGCGCCCCGCGTCGCCGGGAAAGTACCGCGGCATGGGCAGGGCCCCGAGGTCCACGGCCGGCCCGGTCAGCACCCGATGGCGGAAGGGAGGATCCGGGACGACGACCGGCTTGATGTGCTCTTTGATGCGGCGCGCGTACTCGGCGGCGAGCGCGCGCTCGTCGACACGGAGCGCCCACGCGAGGGCGCGGCGGCTCGCCACGACGTTGCAGACGATGGGGATGTCGTGGCCGGCGACCCGATCGAAGAAGAGGATCGGATAGCGCCGCCGGCGCTCGTACTCGAGGACGAGCGCCATCACGTCCTCCTCGATCGACACCGGCTCGGTCACGTGGATCACTTCGCCCGGGTGAGCCCGATCGTAGGCGGCGACGAAGCTCCGGAGGTCCTGGTCGGCCACCCCGATCAGACCCGTTCGTCCTCGGGCGTGCGTCTGAGTGTCCGTCCCATCGTCATTTTGGTTTGACAGGCTAGCAGCGCGGCTGATATGAAGCAAGCGCTTTGCGCACTATCGTTGCCGCCTGCGGAACGTCCGGCTCGCCGATCTGACCGTCTGACGAAAGGACAACCATGGCGAACTTCGGCACGGTGGGGGTGGACTGGCAGGAGCGGGTGAACTGGGGCCGGCTGCGGACGTACCGGCTGGAGCGGGCGCGCGAGCGGATGAAGGCGCACAACCTCGGCGCCCTCCTCCTGATGTACGACGAGAACGTCCGCTACGTGACGAGCACGCTGACGCCGGGGTGGAACCGGCTGAAGCCCGGGCTCCGCTACGCGCTCCTGTGCGGCGACGGGGCCCCGGTGCTGTTCGAGCAGGGCGACATCGGGTTCCAGATCCAGCGGCACGCCCCGTGGATCCCGCAGGAGAACATCCGGTACTCGTACGCGTGGATCAAGGGCGCGGCGGGTCCGGCGTCGCGCCAGCAGGTCAAGAAGTTCACCGACGCCATCATGAAGGAGATGCGGCGCTACGACGTCGCCGACAAGACGCTCGGCGTCGACTTCATCGACATCAACATGCTCAATCAGTTCAACGAGGCAAAGCTCACGTGGGCGGACGGCATGACGGCGATGATGGAGGCGCGGGCGATCAAGAACGTGGACGAGCAGGAGTGTCTGCGAATCGTGGGCGCCATCGGTGACGCGGCCCACTGGGAGACGATGCGCTTCCTCAAGCCCGGCCTGACGGAGAACCAGGTGACGGCGCACATCATGCAGTACCTCTACGCGATTCCGGGGGTGGAGGACGTGGAGGACGTGATCGTGTCGTCGGGGCCGAACACGTGGCCGAACTGGCGGAACTTCTCGGATCGGATCATCAAGCCGGGCGAGATCGTCTTCATGGACCTGGCCGCGCTGACGTGGAACGGCTACAAGTCGTGCTACTACCGGACGTATTGCGTCGGCAAACAGCCGACGCAGGAGATGAAGGACTACTACGCGATCGCGCTGAAGTGGCTGTACGACTCGATCAACGCGGTGCGTCCCGGAGCGACGACGCGCGACATCGCGCTGAAGTGGCCATCGGCGCAGGAGGCGTGGGGGTACGCGGAAGAGGACCAGGCCGCCGCGAATCTCTGGGGGCACGGGCTCGGGCTCGCGCAGTACGACCCACCGGTGATCTCGCGGATCTGGTCGCTCGACCATCCGCTGGAGATCCGTCCAGGCATGGTGTTCGCGCTCGAGACCCAGCACGGCAAGCGGTACGAGTGGGGCGTGCGCATCGAGGAGATGCTGATCGTCCACGACGACCGGACGGAGATCATCTCGAGCTTCCCGGTCGAGCAGATCACGGTGGTGATGTGAGCGGGGCGTGACCCTCGCGGCGGTGCTCCAGGCGCCACGGCGCCTCGAGCTCCTGACGCGACCGACGCCGGTCGCCCGTCGCGGCGAGGCCGTTGTTCGGATCGCGGCGACCGCCGTCTGCCACACGGACCTCGAGATCTACACCGGACGCCATCCCGGGGTCCGTCTCCCCGTGGTGATGGGCCACGAAGCCACCGGCGTCGTCGAGGCGGTCGGCGACGGCGTCGCGCGGGTCCAGCCCGGGCAGGCGGTTCTGCTCAATCCGATCATTGCCTGTGGCGCGTGCGACTCCTGCGCGCGTGGCCACGGCAACCTCTGCCGTAACGCCGGCCTCTTCGGACGGGAGATGGACGGCTCCCTCGCCGAGCACGTCGTGCTGCCCGAGAGCTACCTCTATCCGCTCCCGGCTCACGTGCCGCTCGCGGCGGCGACTCTGATCGAGACACTCGCCACCGTACGCCACGCACAGGAGCGCGCGCGCATCGCGCCGGGCGAGTCGGTGGTGGTCCTGGGCCAGGGCGTGGCCGGGCTGCTCCACACGCAGCTCGCGAAGCTCTCGGGCGCCTGCCCGGTCGTCGCCGTGTCCCGCAGCCCCTGGAAGCTCGAGCTCGCGCGCCGCCGGAACGCCGACCGCGTCGTGAACTCCGCCCACGAGGACGCCATCGCCGCCGTGAGGGAAGCCACCGCGGGACGCGGCGCGGACGTGGTCGTCGATGCCGCCGGCGATCCGGCGCTCATCGCGCCCGCGATCGAGATGCTGGCGCCGGGCGGCCGGCTCCTCGTGTACGGGATCAGCCACCGGCCGGTGCCCGACTTCACGACGTTCCCACTTTACTTCAAGGAGCTGACCCTGTACGGCTCTCGCGCCCTGACGCCCGGCGACTTCGCCCCCGCGATCGACCTCGTCGCCTCGGGTGCCGTCGACGTCGACGGCTTCATCACCGCATCGTATCCGCTGGAACGGGTGGCGGCGGCGTTCGAAGAATACGAACGCTCCGCCGACTCCGTCCTGAGGCTCGTCATTGCCCCGCACGAGTGAGCGGCTCGCGGTCCCGCTCGACGCCCCGGACGCCCGCGACGCCGAGCTCGTGGGAGGCAAGGCCGCGACACTCGCCCGGCTGTTGCAAGCCGGTCTGCCGGTGCCCGACGGGATCTGCCTGGCCGCTGACGCCTACCGACTGCAGCGCGACGCGGCGGGCGTGTCACGGCCGGCCGAGCGCGTCGGCAGCGCCGACGACCCGTACGAGGCGCGTAGGCTCGCGCTCGAGGTGAGGCTCGGCTTCTTGCAGGGCCCGCTCGCAGCGCCGGTGGCCGAGGCGCTTGACACGGCTCACGCGCGAATGGCCGAGACGCCAGGACGGCTCCTTGCCGTGCGCTCCTCCGCGCTTCGCGAGGACGCGCCGGGGACCTCCTTCGCCGGGCAGTTCGACACGTTCCTGGGAATCGCCACTCGTGTGGACACGGTCACCGCGGTGCGCGCCTGCTGGGCGTGCCTCTGGTCCACGCGCGCGCTCAGATACATGCGGGCCCATGACGTGGACCCCGGGCACACGGCGATGGCCGTTGTCCTCCAGACGATCGTCGAGGCGCGCGCGGCGGGCGGAGCGCTCAGCCGCCCCGAGGACGGCGGTGCGGTCGTGACCGGGACGTGGGGGCTCGGCTCGGCGCTGGCTCAGGGCGACGTCGTTCCCGACCGCTGGACGCTCGCGCGCGATGGGTCGCTGGCGAGCGCGGATCCCGGGCGGAAGGACCGACTCGTCGTCGCGTCAGCCGCGGGCGGCGCTCGGCCAGAGGCGGTCGCCCCGGAGCTCGTTCATGCCCCGTGTCTGGCGCCGGCGGAGGTAGTGGAGCTCGGGCGGCTCGTGTCGCGAATCGAGTCCCTCGTCGGAGGGCCCGTCGAGGTCGAGTGGGCGAAGGACGAGGCCGGTTTCCACGTCCTCCAGGCGCGGCCGCTTCACGTCGAGCCCCGACACGCGCCCGACGAAGTGTGGCTCCGGCATCCCGGTCTCAGGGGTCAGCCGGCGGGCGTGGGCTGGGCGACGGGCCCGGCGTGCGTCGTGCTCCACGAGCACGACCTCGAGCACGTCAAGCTCGGCGACGTCCTCGTCACGCAGGTCGCCGGTCCGGCGCTGACGGCCGTCCTGCCGCGTGTCGCCGGCGTCGTCGCGGAGCTCGGCGGCAGCACGTCCCACCTGGCCGCCCTCGCGCGCGAGCGTGGCATTCCGGCGGTGCTCGGCGTCAGTGACGCGACCCGGAGGATTCCCGGGGGGGCGGTCGTCGCGGTCGACGGCGTGACGGGGGTTGTCCGCTGGGAGATTATGTCGACCTGAGCCCCGCCATCTGCCGCAGCGTCGTGATGAGCGCGGCGAGGTCCTCGGCGCCGCGCCCGGCGGCGGCGGTCGCCGTGCAGAGCTGCTGGGTGAGGCTCGTCAGCGGCAGCGGTACGCCCAGGCGCTGCCCTTCTTCGAGCATGAGCCGGAAGTCCTTCAGGAAGAGGTCGAGCTTCATCTGGGGCTCGAAGCGTTCGTCGACCATCAGCGGGCCGCGCACCTCGACCATCTTCGAGGCGGCCGCGCTCTCGCGCAAGATGTCCAGGAGCGCCTGCGGGGCGAGCCCGCCCTTCTCGCCGAGGACGAGGGCCTCGGCCAGCGCGGCGGTGTTGAGGCCGACCAGGAGATTCGTCGCGAGCTTGGCGAGTGACGCGCTGCCGACCGGCCCCACGTGGATCGTCTTCCTCGCGATGGCCGCGAAGACGGCGCTGCACGCCTCCAGGCGCGCGGCGTCGCCGCCGACGAAGATCGTGCAGTCGCCGCGCTCGACCATGGCGCTCGTCCCGCTCATCGGCGCGTCGAGGAACCCGCGCCCGGCGGCCGCCGCGGCCTCGGCGAGGCGGCGCGTCAGGGTGGGGGAGATCGTGCTCATCTGGAGCAGGGTCGCCGAGCGCGGCATGACGTCCAGCAGCCCGCCGGCGCCGAGGATCACCGCCTCCACCGACTCGGGCGACGGCAAGATCGTGAAGACGGCGTCGGCGCTCGCCGCCGCGTCCTTGACGCTGGTCGCGGGCGTGAGTCCGCGGGGCGCGAGCCGCGCGAGCTGATCTGGGCGGCTGTCGTAGGCGCTCACCGCGAAGGCGGCCTCGAGAAGCCGGGAGGCGACCGCGCCGCCGAGGAGCCCGACGCCGATGATCGCGATACGGTTCATCTCGTGGCCCTCACAGTCCGAGATAGCGTGACTTGATCTCCTCGTTCCGCCACAGGGCGTCCGGCGCGCTCGAGTGAACGACCCGGCCACGCGAGAGGACATGGACATGATCGGCCACGCGGAGCGCCAGCGGCAGGTTCTGCTCCACGAGGAGGATCGACAGCCCCTGGGTCTTGAGGTTCTCGATGACCCGGCCGACCTCGCGGACCAGGAGGGGCGCCAGGCCCTCGGTCGGCTCGTCCATCAGCAAGAGCTCCGGGTTGGTCGTCAGGGCGCGCGCGATGGCCAGCATCTGCTGCTCGCCGCCGGAGAGCTTACCCGCGCGGTGCGCTCCGCGCTCGCCCAGGCGCGGGAAGAGCTCGAGCACGCGCGCGATCGTCCAGGGGCCGCTGTTGGCCTTGGCGGCCACCGCGAGATTCTCGAGAACGGTCAACGAGGGAAAGACGCGACGCCCCTGCGGCACCAGTCCGAGCCCGAACGACACGGCCCGATTCGAGGGCCACGCCGTGATGTCCCGGCTCTTGAACAGCACCTGCCCCCGCCGGGGCGGCGTGAAGCCGATGATGGATCGGATGAGCGTGGTCTTGCCCATGCCGTTCCGCCCGAGGATGCCCACGACCTGGCCGCGCGCCATGCTCAGGGACACGCCCTGCAGCACGTGGCTGTCCCCGTAGTAGGTGTGGATGTCACGCACCTCGAGCATCACGGCGTTCCCAGGTAGATCTCCTGCACGAGCGAGCTCGCCTTGACCTCGTGCGCGAGACCGTCGGCGACGACCTTGCCGTAGTGCAAGACGGTGATCCGGTCGGTGAGCGCAAACGCGACGTCCATGTCGTGCTCGATCACCAGCAGCGTGATGGCGGGATCGAGGTCCTTCAGGAGCGCGGTCATCGCGTGGGACTCCGCCGGCGAGAGCCCCGCGGTGGGCTCGTCAAGCAGCAGCAGCCGGGGCGCGCCGGCCAGCGCCAGCGCGATCTCGAGCTGGCGCTGCTCCCCGTGCGAGAGGTTCCGCACCGCTTCGCTCTCCTTGTCGTCGAGCCCGACCGCGGCGAGCACGGCCCGCGCGCGCGCGAAGAAGGCGGGATAGCGGCGGAGACCGCGGTGCAGATGGAACTTGGCCGGCGTCAGGGCCTGGACCGCGAGAAGGCAGTTCTCGAGGGCGGTGAGGCGGGGGAAGAGATTGGTGATCTGGTACGTGCGGGCCAGGCCGAGCGCGGCGCGCCGATGAGGCGAGAAGCGCGTGACATCCCGGCCGAACAGGACGATGCGCCCGTCGGTCGGCCGGGTCTCGCCGCTGATCAAGCTGAACAGGGTCGTCTTGCCCGCGCCGTTCGGGCCGATGATGGCGCGGCGCTCGCCCGACCCCACGGCGAGACTCACGCCGTCCAGCGCGCGGAGCCCGCCGAACTCCTTCGAGAGGTCGGTCAGGCTCAGCGCGGGGAGGGGTGATCCCGTCATGTCGCTCGCACGGCCATCAGCAGTGCTTGCACGCCGGGAAGTTCCGGTCGTAGACGGGCTGCTTCAAGAACTCCTCCGGCTTGTACTTCCCGAACTGGGAGACGGCCGGGAATGTGTGGATCACCGTGTTCCACAGCTCGCCGTCCTTTTTCTCGACCTTTCGGATGTAGATGTTCTGGATCGGATTGCCGTGGGCGTCCAGCTTGATGGGTCCCCGGGGCGCGTCAGGGACCTCCACCTTGCGGAGGGCGACGAGGAACTTCTCACGGTCCTCGACGTTGCCATCGACCATCTTGGCCGCCTCGTTGATCCAGCGACCGGTGGTATAGCACGTCTCCGAGTAATACGACGGGACCTTGCCGTACTTCGCGCGGTACTCCTTCACGAAGCGCTTGTTCGCCGGGGTATCGAGGGCCGCGCTGTAGATGAGCGGGCTGATTCCCCCGATGGCCTCGTCGCCGAGCGAGGGCAGGACGAACTCGTCGAACGTCGTGCCGCCGCCGATGAGGGGCAGCTTCGCCTTCAGCCCCGCGTCCTGGTACTGCTTGGGAAATCGGAGGGCCGAGATCGAGACCATCAAGGCGAAGACGGCATCGGCGTCCCGGCGGATCTGCGACAGGTAGGGCGCAAAATCGGTGGTGTTGAGCGGTGCCCACAGCTTCTGGATGACCTGTCCGCCACTCTCCTCGAACGTCTTCTGGAAGCCTCCGATGACCTCCCAGCCGAAGGCGTAGTCGATCCCGATCGCCACGACCCGCTTGTAGCCGAGGGTCTTCGCGACGTACTCCCCGAAGGGGTGCGAAGGCTGGCTCGACGTCCATCCGTTTCGCACCACCCACTTGGCGGGCTTTCGCTGCGTCAGGTCGTCCGCCGCCATGACGGGATAGAGCATCGGGATTCCGTACTGGTCCACCTTCGGCGCCAGCGCGTACCCCACGTGAGCGAAGAGGCCACCCGCGAGGACGTGGACCCGGTCGCTCTCCACCAGCTTGGCGAGCTTGGTCAGGGCGATGTTGGGCTGGCCCTGGGTGTCCTCGACGATGACCTCCACCTTCCGACCGGCGATCTGGTTACCGTTCTCCTCCAGCCACATCGTCAGGCCGTTGACCATGTCCTTGCCGATCTGGGCGGCGCCGCCAGTCATCGGCGCGAGGAAGCCGATCTTGATCGGCCCCTTTTGAGCCCACGCCGACCCGGGCTCCCCGATCGCGACCAGCACCAGCGTCATCAGGACCGAGACGACCACTTTCTTGCCCATGGCTCGCTCTCCTTTCGTCCACTGTCTCAAGGCTCCCACGATGCCTTCGGGCGCGTACACGATCGTGCCGATGTATACGCCGCCCAGGATCAGGAGCCACCGATGCGTGTACACCGACACGAGATTCTTCAGGCCTACGATAACGGCCGCGCCCAGTGCTGGCCCGAGGAGAGTCCCGCGACCGCCGAGCGCGACCATCAAAAGGATCTCTACCGACGTCGCGAGCTCGAGGTCGGCCGGACTGACGAAACCGTTGTAGTACGCCCACAACACACCAGCGAACCCACCGACGCCTCCCGCGATCACGAACCCGATGTATTTGTGCAACCACACGTGATAGCCGAGCGTCCGCATGCGGGACTCGCTCTCGCGGATGCCCACGAGGGTGTGCCCGAACGGAGACCGGACAATCGTCTGCAGCAGGCCGAGGGCCAGGAGGAAACCGGCGAAGGCGAGATAGTAGAACGAGATTCCCTGGGTGAAGGACCACGGGAGCCCGAGGTCGGGGCGCGGGACACTGGAGATGCCGTTGTCTCCCTGCGTCATCGACACCCACCGGTGGGCCAGGCCCCACACGACCATGCCGAGCGCCAGCGTGATCATGAGGAAGTAGACGCCGGTCGCGCGCAGGGCCACCAGGCCGAAGATCGCGGCGACCGCCGTCGCCAGCAGAACGCCGACCACGAGCGTGACCCAGAATCCGGCGCCGTGCCGCGTGGCCAGGATCCCGACGCTGTACGCGCCGAGTCCCAGGTAGGCGGCGTGTCCCAGCGAGGCCAGGCCAGTGTAACCGAGGATGATGTCGAGGCTCATGGCCAGCACCGCGTAGATCACCGCCTGGGTGAGCAGCGCGAGCAGGAACGACGAGACGAGCGGAGGGGCCACGAGCAATGCCAGAAACGCGATGACGATCGCGATCCGCGGTGTGCTCGGCGGCAGCACGCCGCGCACTACGCGCGACCGAAGAGGCCCGTCGGCCGCACGGCCAGGATCGCCGCCATCGGGGCAAACAGCGTGAAATACGAGAGCTCGGGGAAAAGCGCCTTGCCGAAGTTGTCGAGCAGTCCCACCAGGAGGCTCCCGATCAGGGCCCCCTTGAGACTGCCCATGCCGCCGACGATGACGACCACGAAGGCGTACGGCAGAATCTCGAAGTCGGCGCCTGGATACACGCCGACGAAGCCCCCCGCCACCACGCCCGCCAGGGCCGCCAGCGTCGCGCCGAGCGCGAACACCGCCATCGAGATCAGATGAACGTTGATACCGACCCCGCGCGCCATCTCGGGGTCGTCCACGGTCGCCCGGATCATCGCGCCGATGCGTGTCCGCTCGAGGGCGAGCCAGAGAGTCAGGGCGACGATCACGGCGACCACGACGATGAAGATACGGTACACGGGGAAGTAGAGCTGTCCCACCACGTACGATCCGGAGAGCGCAGGTGGGATCGGGATCGTGTACGGATCACCGCCCCAGAGCACCAGGGCCAGGTCCTGGAAGATGAGCGCGAAGCCCATCGTGGTGAGCACCTGGCCCAGCTCCTGTCCGCTCAGGCGTTTGAGGAACGCGTTCCACTCAGCGATACCGACGAGCGCAATCGCGAGCGCGCCCACGACGACCGCGAGGAGGAAGCTGCCGCTGCGCCAGATCACCGTCAAGGCGACGTAGCCGCCCAGCAGGTAATAGGATCCGTGGGTCATGTTGACGATGCGCATCATGCCGAAGATGAGCGAGAGGCCTCCCGCGAGGAGAAAGAGCAGGGCGCCGTACGACACGCCGTTGAAGAGCTGGCTGATCCAGAAGTCCACGACGCCGGTCAGCGTCGCAGGAGTCGAGGCGCGTTGCCGCCGAGGGGGCCGGTCACGGCTGGTGATTGTACTATAGGCCCATCCTGCGTTTGCACCGCCTGATCACAGGAGGCACGCGTGAGACTGCCCCACGAGCGCTTCGACTATTCGCCGCTCGCCGCCCGGCGCCCCTGGAAGCTTCCCCGGGGAGCCCGCATCGCCGTGTGGACGATCGTCAACGTGGAGGAGTGGGACATCGAGAAGCCGATGCCCCGGGGGGTCCTGTCCGCCCCGCAGGGCGTCACGACGGTACCCGACGTGCCCAACTGGGCGTGGCACGACTACGGAATGCGTGTCGGGTTCTGGCGGATGCTCGAGGCCCTCGAAAAACGCAAGATCCGCGCGACGACCGCCATCAACGCCAATGTCTGCCGGTCCTACGAGCCCGTCGCGCGAGCGATGCTGGACGCGGGCTGGGAGTTCATGGGCCACGGCGTGAAGCAGGGGGCGATGCACCTGGTACCCGACCAGCGCGAAGAGATCCGCACGGCCATCAAGATCCTCCGCGAGTTCACCGGCAAGAACCCCAAAGGCTGGCTCGGGCCCGGACTGACCGAGACGTGGGAGACGCTCGACGTCCTGGCCGACGAAGGCATCGAGTACGTGTCGGACTGGGTCAATGACGACCAGCCCTACGAGATCAAGACGACCACCCGCGCGCTCGTGTCGGTGCCCTACACGCTCGAGCTGAACGACATCCCGATGATGCTCATCCAGCATCACGAGTCGACCGCCTGGCTCGATCGGGTGCGAGACCAGTTCGACCGGCTCTACCTGGAAGGCGCCAAAAACCCTCGCGTCATGGCGATCGCCGTGCACCCCTACATCCACGGCGTGCCCCATCGGATCAAGTACTTTGAGGCGGCCTACGACTACATCCGACGGCACAAGGGCGTCTGGATGACGACGGGCGAGGAGATCTACGAGTGGTTCAAGCGCGGGCGATGAAGTCCCACAGCCGTCCAGCGCGCTCGATGACCGCGTCCACGTCCTCCGCGAGCATGTGCCGTTCGGCGACGAGCCGCGTCGCCGAGTCGCGCACGCGCGCGAGGTAAGCGGCGCGGGAGGCATAACGCTCCTCGATCGACACGCGAGGGTCGCCGCTCGCCTGACGCGCGCCGCGCGTCAGGGGGAAGGGCAGTGTGGAGCCCAGCATGCTCATGAGATCTCCCGGCACGCCTTGCGCCGGGTGGCGCGTGTTCCAGCCGGTGTAGGTGGCCAGCGGCGTCAGGAGCTCGACGGGCCGAATCCCCGGGAGGTCGTTGCCGTCGTCGTCGATTGACGGCACGAACGAGACGAACGGCGCGCCGATCTTCGGTGGCAGCTCGTGCACCGCGCCCCGGTCGAGATCCCGGCCGAAATCGAGCCGCCGCGGCCGCTCGATTCGATCCGGGAAGCGGACACCCGGAATCCGGGTGAAGCGCCCTCGAGTCGACTCGGCCGGAACGGCCGTGCCGTCGTCGAGCCGGGGCACGGCGCTCGGCGGGGGCTCCACGTCGGCGGTAACCCAGCGGTCGAGGTTCACGAGGGTCGCGCGCAGGAGCGGCGCGTAGTCCACGACGTTGAACGTCTGCAGGCCGCGCGAGCCTGTGTTCGGATCGGCGTCGGGCGGCGGCAGCGTGCCGGGCGTGTGCTGGCTGCCGGCGAAGAGGTACAGGCGCGACTGCGGGTGCGGGGCCACGTCCCGCGTGCCCTCGACATCGGTGTGGACGAGCGAGGCGTCGCCGCGCCAGTACTCGGCCGCGGTGTTGGTCGTGACGATCTTCGGCAACGTACCGCGCGTCTCGAGGCGGCCCAGCAGCGCGCCGCGCTCGCCGGTCACCGGGTCGACCTCGGGCGTGTCGGTGAACGGGAACAGACTGCCGACGGAGCAGGTCGCGTTCACCGACGGCTGACCGAAGCGCTGGTTGAACTCTCCGCGGCGCGCGCCGGCGACGTGCGCGATGGCGCCGTCGAAGACACGGCGCCCGGCCTCGTCCTCGTTCAGGCCGAGATAGAGGAAGTGACGGAGAAAACGGCCGGTCTGCGACACGCCGAGGACGTACGCACGCTCGAGCTCCCCGGCGCACGGGTTGCCGTCGGCGGTCGAGGCGGCCCGGAGCCAGGCGGCGGCGTCGCGCACAGCGAGAAGGCCGAGGCCGACGAGGGGCGGATGCTCGGCTCGGTACACGAGCTCGTAAATCTTTCCCGCCTCGAAGCCGCCGTCGAGGCTGACGTGGGACGCATCGGCAAACCGCCACGCCGTCCGGGCGATTGCCCCCGCCGGGGCGCCCGCGTTCTCGCGGACGGTCAAGCGCGCGGCCGGATCGTCGAGATCGGCGGTCGGATGGGCGGTGTGGTAGCGGTCGGCCATCGGCAACGTCTCGACACGGGCGTTCGGCCGCCACTCGCAGGAGACCGGCCCGCTGATCGGCCCGTTTCCGCTGCGCACCGCCGGCACCGTCAGGGCCATGAGCCCGTCGCGCCGCGGGACGTCGTGTTGCCAACCGCACCACGCGACCGTGTAACCCCAGCGCATGAGAAAGCCGTTGCCGAAGTCCTCCGGAGTCGCCGGGTCGGGCACTCGCGGCGTGCTGTTGAGCAGTCCAAGCGCGACCTTGCGGCCGCGGTTCGGGACGTCGAGAAGGAGGCGGCGGTTGCCGCGCGCCGAATCGTAAGGTTTCAGCAGATAAAAATCGGCTTCGCACTCGACCAGTCCCGCGGTGGTCCGCGGCGCCGCGGCGAGGTCGGTGATGGCCTGGTTCGCCGGGTGCACCGGATCGACGCCGATGCGGAGCACGCCCATGATCTTCTCGTACGCGCCGGCCGCCCCGAACGGACGACCGTCCAGCACCAGCGAACGCCGCGTGATCCGGAGTGAGGTCACGGCCATCGGAGCGATTCCTCCCTCACGCGCCTCAGCGCTTCGCCTTGACCGGAGCGACCACGACGTCCGTCGGCTTGCCGGCGAGATAGTTCTCGACGTTCTCGATGGCCCGCAACAGGCCATCGCGGATGACTTCGGGCGTCTGCCCGGCGTTGTGCGGCGAGAGCACCACGCTCGGGAGCGCGACGAGGGGATCGCCCGGCTTGAGCGGTTCGTCGTGGAAGACGTCGAGGCCGGCGCCCGCGATCTTGCTTTGCCCGAGCGCGTCGAGCAGCGCGCCGCGCTCGACCAGCGCCCCGCGGCCGGTGTTGACGAGGATCGCGGTCGGCTTCATCAGCGAGAACTCGCGGCGCCCGAGAAAGCCGCGCGTCTCGGGCGCCAGGCGCAGGTGGAGTGTGATGAGGTCCGCCTGGCGGCAGATCTCGTCCTTGGAGGCGGCGCGGGCGCCCAGCGCTACGACGGAGGCGGCGTCGCCGCGGGCGCTATAGGCCAGGACGTCCATCCCGAGGGCCTTGGCGAGCGAGATGACGCGGGCGCCGATCTTGCCGGTGCCGAAGACGCCGAGTGTCTTGCCGAGCAGCTGGGTCAGAAGATCGCGGGGCCAGGCGCCGCCCCGCACCTCACGGTCGATGCGCGGGATCCTCCGGGCCGTCGCCAGCATGAGCGCCAGCGTGTGCTCGGCCACGGCGAAAGCATTGACGCCGGGCGTGTTGCATACCGTGATCCCGTGACGGCCGGCGGCGTCGAGGTCCACGTTGTCCGTTCCGGTGCCCCAGATCGAGATCATCTCGAGCTTGCGGCACGCCGCCATCACGCCCTCGGTGAACCGCGCGTGGGCACGGATGTTGATCACGACACGTGCGCCATCGATGCGATGGATGAGCTCGGCCTCATCGTCGGCGCCGGGGGCGGTGAAGACGTGTGTCTCGCCGATCTTCTTGCAGCGTTCGTGCGCGGGCGTGCCCTGGAACACGGACGGAAAGTCGTCCGGGATGGTTATTGTAACGGGCGCCTTGAGGCCGGTTCGCACCGATATCAGCCGGCGTCGGCGAAGGCTGCCTGGGCGGCGGCGACGCCGGCGCCGGGCTCGCACTTGTACCCGAGGTCCCGGAGCGCGAGCTCGAGCGCCGACAGGGTCGGCAACACGTAGTGCGGGCTGGCGGTCATGGCCATCGTGCCGATGCGTAGGGTGCTCGAGCGCATCTTGTCGAGGCCGGTGCCGATCAGGATGCCGTACTGGTCCCGCATCCGGGTGACGACGGCGGCCGGATCGATGCTCTTCGGCGTCTTCACGCAGGACACGGTGTTCGACAGGAGCGAGGCGTCAGGGAACATCTCGAGCCCCATCGCGGCGACGCCTCGCCTCACGGCGTTTCCGGCGACGGCGTGACGGCGGAAGCGGTGCGACAGCCCCTCGTCGAGGATGAGGCGCGCGGCGACGCGCATCGCGCCGGTGAGGTGCGTCGGGATCGACACTGGTTGTCGCCGCGCCGCGCCGTCGGGCACCTTGCCGCCGCGCGACACGGGCATCCACAGTTCCTTCCAGCGGAGCAGGTCGTAGACCAGGCTCGACGCCGCGCGCTTGCGTCGCTCCATCGCCGCGAACGCCCGGGGGCTCACCGCGACGAGCGCCATACCGAGCGGCGCCGCCAGACACTTCTGCGAGCCGGTCATGTTGAGGTCGACGCCCCACTCGTCGGTGCGCACATCGATGCCCGCGAGCGACGACACGGTGTCGAGGAGGTAGAGCGCGCCGACGGATTTCGCGATGCGACCGACTTCGTCGGCCGGATAGGTCGTTCCAGTGGAGGTTTCGTTGTGGACGAGGGTGATCGCCTTGGGCCGGAGTTGCTCGACCTCCCGTGCCAGACGTTCCAGATCGAGCCGCGCGCCCCACTCGACCGGAAACTCGGTCCAGGCGGCGCCCACCCGGTTCATGATCTCGCGCATCAGCACGCCGAACTGGCCCGCGCCGACGACGAGTACCCGGTCACCTGGCTCGATCACCGACAGCGCACCGGCTTCGAGCGCCGTGCGACCCGAGCCGGGCATCAGGATGACCTCGTTCTTCGTCTGGAAGACCTCGCGCAACGCGAGCGTCGTGGGCTCGAGAACTTCCTCGTCGAAGCTCCGGTCGTACTGGATCGTGGGCGGCTGATTCATGGCTTGGATCACCGGGAACGGCAACTCGGTCGGACCGGGGATCATGAGCACCGGACGCGTGTGGCACTGGGCCCAGTTGATCGTCACCAGCGGCTCCTTTGTAGCGGGTGCCGTGAGGCCGGCTCAGGCCGAGGGTGGCCTGAGACAGGCGCGAGCCGGCTCCGACACGCCCGAACATCCGGGATCAGGTGCGAGCCGGCTCCGACACGCCCGACTATCCCGTCCGATCCACCTTTCGCGACGCGACGGCGTCGCAACACGGCGGCATTCTAGCATGCGCGTCACGGTCCGACGCGCTCGGGGCTGCGGAAGATGAAATAGAGATTGCGCGCGTACACGAAAAGGCCGGCGGCCTGCCCGACGATGAACACAGGGTCCCGCCGATGGAGGGCGTAGGCCAGGAGCGTCATGCCGCCACCCAGGGAGAAATACCAGAAGGGACGCGGGACCACGCTCTTGCGCTGACGTTCGGAGGCGATCCACTGGACGAAGAATCGCGCCGAGAAGAGCGCCTGGCCGAGAAATCCGATGCCGAGCCAAAGCTGATCCGTAGTCATCGTCCCATCCTCATGGTCGCGTCCGATGGTTGAGCGGTCGCGTGTGGGCTGCCGAGCCGGAGCGGTGACGGAGGGAGCTTACGAAGCGCGGCTGAACATGGCGCGGAGGACATTGTACGCCCTGCGCACGTCTTCCGGCCGGCGCCGCCCCGAGACGAGAGCGAAGATCTTCTCGGCTTCCTCCGTCGGCACCGTGCTGCTCTTGTCGCCGACGTCGGTGAGGTCGCGGAGAGGAACCTCGAGGGCGACCGATACGCGGTAGAGGCTGTCGATGGAGATCGACTTCTCGCCGCGTTCGACCTCGCCGATGAATTTTCCACTGAGCCCGGACCCTTTGCCGAGTCGCTCCTGGCTGAGCGCGCGCTGCTTGCGAAGGGCACGGAGGCGTTGACCGAGAAATCTTCTGACGTGCTTGACGGCGCGCTCTGTCACGGGGTGGTGATCCTCCTTGTGGTCCCTACGTTAACCACCTTTCCGTGGGTTTCGCAACCGCTCACAGAACCCCGACACCCGCGGCCCGCGACGACGATTCGCGCGCCGCTCATGGTAGATCGACCTCGACGCCGGAGCCGTTCACGCGCACCGGATAGACGGACACCGCGAGGCCCGGCGCGACCCGGCAGGCGCCGCTGGCGAGATCAAAGTCGTACCCGTGCCACGGACAAACGACGGTGTCCCCCTCGAGCCAGCCTTCGGCGAGCGGTCCGTCCTCGTGAGGACAGGTCGGGCTGCACGCGAAGAAGCGGCCGCCGCCCGCGTTGAAGACCGCGACCGTCAGGCCGTCGTGTTCGATCAAGGTGCCCTGACCGACGCCGATGTTTTCGACCTCCGCGATCTTGACGAACGCCATCAGGGACGCGCCCTCAGCGCCTCCTCGACGATCGCCCGGAACTCTTCGAAGCTGGGGGCGCCCACGACCCGCCGGCCGTTGACCAGAAACGCTGGTGTGCTGTTGACACCGAGCGCCTGCGCCTGGACGACGTCCCGCTCGACGTCCGCGGCGAACCGTCGTTGGTCGATACAGCGGGCGAACGCGTCGCGATCAAGACCGAGCTCGGTTGCGTAGAGCAGCAGATCGGCACGCCGAAACGCAGGTTGCCGTTCGAAGAGCCGATCGTGGTACGGCCAGTACTTACCGTCGGCGCCGGCGCAGCGCGCCGCCTCGTGCGCCGGGCGGGCGAAAGGGTGCATCGCGAGCGGTCGGTCCTTGAAGATGAGTCGGATGCGACCGTCGTACTCATGGAGAATCTGGGCCAGCGACCGCTGGACCGTTTTGCAGTGCGGTCACTGATAGTCGGAGAACTCGATGATCGTCACCGGCGCGCCGGGCGGGCCCTTGACCATGCTCGGGTGTGCGGTGAGCTCGACCTGCGCGGAGGCGCTCGCCGCGCCGAGCGCGAGCACGACCAGCAGGAGGGGCACCGCGCAAAACAACCTGTAGTACACTCGCGCCGATCGGCGAGCGTACAAGAAGGACGCGCGCTTCACGGCTCGAGGATACGACGTGACCGTGCCCATCGCAACGGGCGGGGAGGAATCA
Source organism: Candidatus Rokuibacteriota bacterium (assembly GCA_023249095.1). Lineage (GTDB taxonomy): Bacteria > Methylomirabilota > Methylomirabilia > Rokubacteriales > CSP1-6 > AR31. The sequence continues at coordinate 21,602 of JAHFDK010000036.1, forward strand.
TGGAAGACCTCGTCGAGCTCGTGTTCGGCACGTTTCCGTCGTGGTCTCATCTGGTGGTCCGGGTCGCGCTGGGCATCGTCTTCTTCGCTCACGGCGCCCAGAAGACATTCGGCTGGTTCGGCGGGCGGGGACTGTCGGCGACCATCGCCGGGTTCCGGCAGATGGGCATCCCTCCCGCTGCGACGGCCATGGCCGCGGTCGTCGAGTGCTTCGGCGGTCTCGCGATGCTCGCGGGATTCCTGGCGCGGCCGGCGGCCCTCGGGCTGATCGTGGTGATGCTGGTGGCCGTCTCGAAGGTCCATGCTAAGCATGGGTTCTTCCTCAACTTCGCGCTGGTGCCGGGCCAGGGACACGGCTACGAGTTCAACCTGGTGTTGATCGCGATGGCGCTGTCCATCCTGATCGGCGGCGCCGGCCTCCTGTCGATCGATCGGCTCATCGCGCCCCTGGGCGGGTAGGGCCCGGTGGGCTTCGTAGCGCGCGTGATCGTGAACGCGGTGATGGTCTATCTCGCCGCCCGCATCGTTCCGGGCATCGCGCTCGGAGACGGGCCGGTCTGGCCCGCGCTCCTGGCGGGCCTCGTCCTGGCGCTCGTCAACGCAGTCGTCCGGCCCGTGCTGCAGCTGCTCACGATGCCCTTGACGATCCTGACCCTCGGCCTCTTTGTGTTCGTGCTGAACGCGTTCTGCCTGTGGCTGACGTCGGTCATCGTTCCGGGGTTCGTCGTCCACGGCTTCCGGGCGGCGTTCCTCGGCGCGCTGCTGATCTCGGTCGTGAGCTGGGCGCTGACGGTCTTCGTCAGCGATGGCGGGCGGCTCGGCCGGTTATGAAACTGGCGGGCCCTCGAGGCGTTCAGGCCGCGCGCCCGCCCTCTTCCGTGAGCGCCGTGATCACGTAGGTGCCGCTTTTCTCGTCGCGCTCGAGCGTCACGATCTTCTGCTTGGCCGCGTCCTCGAGCAGCTTCGAGAAGGTCGAGAACCCGTAGTAGGACTCGTTGAAGGCCGGATTCTTCCGGATCATCGTCTGCTTGACCATCGAGCCCCAGAGGGTTTCCTTGTTCTCGCGCTGGAGGGCCTGGATGGCGTCGATGAGCTGGGCCATGGCCTCGGCCTTCTTCTCGGGCAGCCCTCGCAGCAGGGTCGTCTTCTTCGTGTCGCGGATGAGGTCCTCGTAGAAGATGAACTCGTCGCAGTTGGCCACGAGGAGATCGGAGGAGGACGACTTGACGCCCAGGCCGATGACATAGCGGTCATTTTCGCGGAGCTTGGAGACGAGCGGTGAGAAGTCGGAGTCGCCGGACACCAACGCGAAGCTGTCGATGTGCGTCTTTCCGTAGGCCAGGTCGAGGGCGTCGACGACCATCCGGATGTCGGCGGAGTTCTTCCCGCTGTAGCGTGACTGCGGGACGTCGATCAGCTCGATCGCCCACTCGTGGAACGGTCGCTTGTACTCGGTGAACCGGTTCCAGTCGGCGTAGGCCCGCCGAACGATGATCTTGCCCTTCTCCAGCAGCCGCTCGAGAACCAGCTTGATCTCGAAGGCCTTGTACTGCGCCTCTTTCACACCGCGGGCGATGTTCTCGAAGTCGATGAACAGCGCCAGCTTTCGTTCCCCGTTCATCCCGTCCTGTCCTTTCAGCCGGCGCTCCGAGCCTCGCGCGGGCGCGGCGTCTCCACGATTATACGGCCCGGCTCGGCCCGGCCCGAAAAGCTTCTGGCAGGCGTTGTATAGTGGAGCGCGATGGCGAAGCTGCTCTACGAGCTCTGGAAGTTACGGAGGCCACGGATGAAGCAGGTCGATCCCACAACCGCCGGACGAGTCCCGCCGGGACAGACGCTGACGGCCAAGTGGCCGGTCCTCACGTACGGCCTCACGCCGCGGTTCGATCCCGCCCGCTGGACGTTCCGCTGCTTCGGCCTGGTCGAGCGCGCCGTGACCTGGACGTGGCCGGAGTTCCTGACGCTGCCGCGGGCGACGGTGACGTCTGACGTCCACTGCGTGACGCGCTGGTCGAAGCTGGACAACGTCTGGGAGGGCGTGCCGATCCGGGAGATCGTGAGTCGGGCCAAGCCGCGTCCCGAGGCGACGTTCGTCATGCAGCACGCCGACCCTGACTACACGACGAACATCGCCCTCGCGGACCTCGTGCAGGACGATGTGTTGCTGGCCATCAAGCACAACGGTCGTGACCTCGACCCGGACCACGGCGGCCCGATGCGCCTGGTGGTGCCGAAGCTCTACTTCTGGAAGAGCGCCAAGTGGCTCCGGGGTTTCGAGTTCCTCGACGTCAACCCGCCCGGTTTCTGGGAGCAGAACGGCTACCACATGCACGCCGACCCGTGGACGGAAGAGCGCTATTCCGACCAGGAGACGCGTGCCATGCAGCAGATGCGCGCGGAGGCCGCGCGGAAGCTCCGAGACCGCTGACCACGGCGATTCCTCAGGCGGCCAGGAACTCGTCCAGGAGCGCGCGGAAGGCGGCGGGCTGATCGCCCGGCACGGTGTGCCCGGCGCCGGGCACCTCGATGAGCCGCGCCGCGCGATTCTCTGCGAGCATCTGCTTGGCGATCTCAGCAGACAGCACGTCGGAGTCGGCGCCGCGCACGAGCAGGATGGGGCAGGCGATGGCGCGCCAGAGCGGCCAGAGATCGATCGGGTCACGCCACTTCCCGGAGCGCACGGCATCGCGCAGCGCGCGGTCGTACTTCCAGGCGAAGCCACCCGGCACCGGCCGTGTGCCGTGCCGGACCCGGTGGCGGAGCATCGTCTCCGTGTAGCGCGGGCTGGTCGCGCGCCCGAAGGCGATCGCCTCCTCGAGGCTGGTGAAGAGCTCCGGCGCCTGGGCCAGGAGCGTGCCCACGCGCACGCGACCCGCCTCGGAGATGTCCGGGCCGATATCCACGACCACGAGCCGGTCCACCCGGGACCGGTGCTGCCCGCCGAAGGCGATCGCCACGCGGCCGCCCATCGAGAGCCCGACGAACGAGAGGCGCGCGAGCCCGAGGGTGTCGGCGAACGCCGCGAGGTCGTCGGCCATCGCGGCGACCGTGTAGTCGCCGTCGGCCGCCGGGTCGGAATCGCCATGGCCCCGCTGGTCGAGCGCCAGGACCCGGTAGCGGGAGGCGAGAGCGCCGGCCTCGTCGTCCCAGGTGCGCGCGTGGCCGGTGACGCCGTGGAGCAGGACGAGGACCGGCGCCGTCGCCTCGCCCCATTCGGTGTAGTGAAACCGCCGACCCTGCAGGATGACCGTTCGATCCCGATGCATATAGAATTCTAGCAAGGAACGCCGGGAGAGGTTGAATGTGACCAACCTTCGCGTGAGCGCTGTGCTCTCTTGTCTGCTGCTCGGCGGCTGCACACGGTCGCCCGTGCCGAGCCCGACGCAGCCCTCCGGCGTCACGCAGCAGCTGCTCATCCGGTCCCTCGAGCGTGCCCTGGCCGGGTTGGACATCGAGAAGCTCAAGAGCCAGAGCGTTGCGGTCGAAGTGTTCCTCCAGGCGGGCCCCGAAGCCTTCGTCAGGGAGTTCATCGTCACCTGGCTCCGCGCCCACGGCGTGCGCACAGCCTCGGAGTCCCCCGAGCTCAAGGTCAAGGCCTTTGCGTCCGTCTTTGGGACCGACAGCGACCAGACCTTGATCGGGATCCCCGCCTTCCAGGCGCCGCTCATGAGCATCCCGGTCCCGGAGATCGCGATTTTCAAGTGGCAGAAAAGCCGGGGCCAGGCCGAGCTACGGCTCTACGAATTCGACGGCAAGACCGACGTCATTACCCGTGCGCCACCGCCGTCAACCGGGCGCGCGAAGCTCGACAAGTTCACGGTGCTGCTCTTCTTCGGATTCACAGTGGCCGACGTCGACAAGCACGACTGAGACCGCCGGATCTGCTCGCGCCGCGGCTCCCGATCAGCGCCGTTTGGCGCAGGAACCTGCTACGATCCGCACGATGGAGGCGCCTCCGCACCGGCAGACGGCCGCCGCGCGCTCCCGAGGCAGGTTGACGGCGACCCTGGTCCTAACGTGCGGATTCCTCGTCGTCGAGGTGGCGGGCGCCGTGTGGTCGGGCAGCCTCGCCCTGCTGGCCGACGCCGGCCACATGCTCGCCGACGCGGCCGGCCTCGGGCTCGCCCACTTCGCCATCTGGATCGCCACGCGCCCGCCGACGCCGGCGAAGACCTACGGTTACTACCGCGCCGAGATCCTGGCCGCGCTCGTCAACGCCATCGTGCTGCTCGGAGTCGCTGGCTTGATCCTGGTCGAGACCTACCGGCGCGTGCTGGCACCGCCCGAGATCCTGGGCGGCCCCATGCTCGCCGTCGCGACGGTTGGGCTCGTGGTGAATCTCGCATGCGCCTGGATACTTCATGGCGCGGCGGCGGCGAGCCTCAACGTCCGAGCGGCGTACCTGGAGGTGCTCGGCGACGCGCTGAGCTCCATCGGCGTGGTGGTGGCCGCGGCGATCGTGGTCGCGACCGGCTGGACGCTCGCCGACCCGCTCGTGAGCGGGGCGATCGCGCTCGTCATCGTGCCGCGCACCTGGCGCCTCCTCCGGCAGGCGGTCAACGTCCTCCTCGAGGGGACGCCGGCACACCTGGACCTCGGAGAGATCGAGGACGCGATGCGCCGCGTGCCAGGCGTGCGGCGGGTGCACGACCTGCACGTGTGGACGCTCACGTCGGGGCGCGAGGCGATGAGCGCCCACGCCGTCGTCGACGACGTGCGCGACAGCGAGCGGCTGCTGGAGACGCTCCACGCCGTCCTGCACGCGCGCTTCGGCATCGACCACACGACGATCCAGCTCGAGACGGAGCCCCCGGTGGTGCTCCGCATCCAGGGACCCAACCCGATATAGTTGGCCGCGGGAGGTATCCGAGGGCGACATACGCGCTCACGGAGAAGGCGGTCGTGTTGCGGCCCGAGGACGCCGTCGCGGTCGCGAAGGCGGAGCTGACGGCGGGCACCGTGCTCGACGACGGCGGGCACCGCATCGAGGTGCGCCAGGACATCAAGCCCGGCCACAAGGTGGCCCGCACCGCGGTCAGGACGGGCGCTCCCGTTCGCCGGTACGGTCAGGTGATCGGGTTCGCCACGCGGGACATCGCCGTCGGCGACCACGTCCACACGCAGAACCTCGGCATCGGCGAGCTGGGCGCGGACCGCTACGAGGCCGGGGTGGACGTTCGGCCGGTGGACTTCCATCCGCCCGAGACGATGCGAACGTTCGACGGCTTCAAGCGCGAGGACGGTCGCGTCGGCACCCGCAACTACGTCGCGGTCATCTCGGGCGTCAACTGCTCGGCGAGCGTGAGCCAGTTCGTCAAGGACCGCTTCCGCGACGTCCAGAAGGACTATCCGAGCATCGACGGCGTCCTCGCCGTCACCCACAAGTCCGGGTCCGGCACGAAGCTCTTCGGCGAGGAGGAGTTCGCTCCCTGGATCATCGGCCCGGTGATGTAACAGAGCCGTCGCGGTCTCGCTCACCGCTGCCCGTCACGACTGCACCACCGTGACGACCAGACCGATTGCGGCGAGGATGTTGCCGACGCGCACGCACTCGGGCTCCGAGCCGACCTTGACGACGGCCTTGCCGGTGTTGTGGACCTGCCAGGCGAGCTCCCAGCCCTTGGCCTCGCTGCAGCCGATCGCCTTTTGGAGCTGCTTCACGACCTGTTCGAAGGTGTGACAGTCGCAGTTGTGCAGGACCGTGATCCACGGCGGGGCAACGGCCTCCTGGCCGATCTCCTCGACGTCCGACTCCGGAGCGGCGTGTTCGATCATTCCTCGCGACTCGCGAGCCTCATGGTCCGGACCTCCGTGTCGACGAACTCGCGCACGGCGGCGACCACGGGATGGTCCATGGGCGCTCAGATACTACAATAAGGGCGCATGCCCCTCGACGACCTGGTCCTCGGTCTGCAGCGCGCGCTCGATCGTCTCGTCCGCCGGCTCCGGCTCGGCGCGGCGCCCGCGCCTGGTCGCCGCCGATTCCTGATCGTCCAGATCGACGGGCTCTCGCGGGCCGTCCTCGAAGAGGCTATGGTACAGGGGCGAGCGCCGTTCCTCGCGCGCCTGCTCCGCCAGCGCGGCTACCGGTTGGCGCCGATGAGCGTCGGGCTCCCGACCTCGACACCGGCCTTCCAGATGGCGGCGATGTACGGCGTGCGGCCGGATATTCCCGGTTTCCACTACCACGACAAGCGTCGCAAGGCCGATGTCTACTTTCCCCGCGGCGGTGACGCGGCGCACGTCGAGAAGGTCCAGGCGGCCGGCCGTCGGGGCATCCTGGCCGGCGGCGGCGCCTACGGTTGCGTCTTCACCGGCGGTGCCGCCAGCAACCTCCTGACGTTCGCGATGATCAAGCGCCCCAGCGGGACGGGCCTGCTCTGCACCGTCTCCAAGTCGGTCGTCCTCGCGTGGGTGCTGATGAAGGGCAGCCTGGCGTCCTTGATCGAGCTCATCCGGGCGGCGCTCAGGATCGTCGCCGATCCCCTGTCCGTCTCGACGGACGGCTGGAAATGGCTCGCGATCAAGATCGGCATCTCGGTGTGGCTGCGGGAGCTCTTCACGCTGGCGGTCGCGCACGACCTCTACGGCGGCGTCCCCACGATTTACGTCAACTATCTCGACTACGACGTCGTCGCCCACGGGTGGGGGCCGCGCCACCGGCGCGCGTTCCGCGCGCTCCGCCGCGTCGACGCCTCGATCCACCGGCTGTGGCGGATTCTCCGGCGCGTGCCGGAGTATCGCTACGATCTCTACGTGCTGTCCGATCACGGACAGGCCACGTGCATCCCGTACCAGCGAGTGACGGGGGGACCGCCCATCGAGCGGTCGCTCTTCGACGACTTCTTGGATCCGGCCGGCGCTCCCCGGACGGCGGCGCCGGAGGGCAGGGGTCGGCGATTCGCGAGCGGCCTCAAGGCCTACCGCGCGCAACGGGCTCCGGGCTTCTTCCAACGGTTCGTGAACTATCTCGAGCGGGACTTCCCGCGGGTCCTCGGTGAGACGCCCGAGGTGCGCGAGCGTGCCGGGATCCGCGTCATCTCCGCCGGGCCCAACGCGTTCGTCTACTTCCTGGAGTCCGCGAACCCCCTGACGCTCGAGCGGATCGAGGAGCGCTTCCCCGCTTTGGCAACGTCGATCTCCAGCGCCCGCGGTATCGGCCTCGTCCTGGTTCGCTCCGCGTCGGGGCCGCTCTGCTTCTGGCGAGGCCGACGGTACGGCCTCGACGAGCTCCACACCGGCCCCTTCGCCGGGCGGCGCGACCTCGACCGGGTCGTGGAGGGGATCCGTGACCTCATGGCGATGCCGTCGGCGGGCGATCTCGTGATCTACGGGACCAACGCGCCACAAGGCGACGTGTCGTTCATCTCCGAGGTCGGCGCCCACGCCGGTCCCTCTCCCGACGAGCTGCACACGTTCCTGATCCATCCGCGGCACGCGGACGTCCCGTCTCCGATCACGCACCCGATCCAGCTGTATCCATACTTCGTGCGGTATCAGCCGGAGGGGGTGTGATGCACCTCACCGTCGTGAGCTACAACATTCACCGCGGCGTTGGACTCGACCGCCGCCGTGACCTGGACCGGATCGCCGACGTCATCGCCGAGGTCTCGCCCGACGTCGTGGGGCTGCAGGAAGTGATTCGCGAAGAGGGCGTGCCGCACGCTGATCAGGCCATGTACCTCGCGTCGCGGCTCGACATGTCGGAGATCGTCATGGGCGAGACCCGGACCCACGGGGGTGGGACGTACGGCAACGTCGTCCTCACCCGCCTGCCCGTGCTGGGATCTGGCCGGTGCGACCTGAGCCGCGGTATCCGTGAGCCGCGAGGCTGCCTCCGCGTGGACCTCGACGTCGCGGGCACGCCGCTCCACGTCTTCAACTGCCATTTCGGACTGGCACTGCGCGAGCGGCGCGAGCAACTCGACCTGCTCGGCGTCTTCATCCGAGACTCCGAGCGCCTCGCCGGGCCGCGCGTCCTCCTGGGGGATTTCAACGAGTGGCATCGCGGGCCGGTGACGCGCGGGCTCCGCCGTGAGTTCTCGTCCCCGATGCGGCGCCGTCGGACCCACCCGGCGATGTTTCCGCTCTTCGCGCTGGACCGGATCTACTGGGACGCCGAGCTCGAGGGCGAGGAGTTCAGCGTGCACCGGAGCCGCCTGGCGCGTGTCGCCTCCGACCACCTGCCGGTCGTCGCGCGCCTGCGCCTGTCCCAGCCGCCGCCGCGCCTGGCCCCCTACGTCGTCGGCGACGCGCTTCCGCCCGCGGAGTAAGGGGCAGTCGGCACCGGCGATGATGGCGTCACGCGCGGCCCGCGAGGTCGAGCGCCGCGAGGAGCAGCGTGCGGGCGCCGTAGTCGATATCGCCGATCGGCGTGAACTCCTCCTCGCAGTGGCTCCGGCCGTCGCGCGATGGCACGAAGACCATCCCGGCCGGTCCGATCGCCGCCATGTACTGGGCGTCGTGGCCCGCGCCGGAGCGGATCCGGCGGTGGCGCGCGCCGGCCGCTTTGGCGGCGCGCGCCACGGCGTTCACGACGTCGCGGTCGAATGGTGTAGAGGGGACGCGCCAGTAGTGCTCGAGCTCGTACCGCACGCCCTCGCGCTCACAGGCGTCACGGACGATCGGCTCCAGCCTGTCCCGCGCCCGGTCGAGCGTCGCATCCCGGGGATCGCGCATGTCGATCGAGAGCGTCACCCGGCCGGGGATCGCGTTGACGATATTCGGCGTCACGACGAGATTGCCGACCGTCGTCACCAGGTCGCCGCCGATCTCACTGGCGATCCGACGGACGCCGGCGACCACCTCGGCGGCAGCGACGAGGGCGTCGTGGCGGATACGCATCGGCGTCGGCCCGGCATGGTCCTGCACGCCGTGGATCGTCAGCCGCGACCACGCGATGGCGACGATTCCCTCGACCACACCCACCGCGAGCCCGTCCTCCTCCAGCAACGGTCCCTGCTCGATGTGCAGCTCGAGATAGGCGCGGAACGGGCGGGCGACGCAGGGCTCGGCGCCGAGGTAGCCGATCCGCTCGAGCTCGTCGACGAGACGGATCCCGTCCTTGTCCCGCGCGTTGTAGGCGTCCTCGAGGGCGATCTTGCCCGCCATCACGCCGCTGGCGATCATGGCCGGCTGAAAGCGCGCTCCCTCCTCGTTGGTGAAGATCGCCAGGGTGACCGGATGGCGCGTCCGGATCTGCTCGTCGTTCAGCGTCCGGATCACCTCGAGGCCGCAGAGGACGCCGAGCTGTCCGTCGTACCTGCCGCCGGTCGGCACCGAGTCCACGTGAGAGCCCATTATCACCGGCGGGAGCGCGGCCTCGCCCGCGCGCTGGCCGAAGATATTCCCCATCTGGTCGACCGTCACGGAGAGGCCTGCCTCGCGCATCCGCGCGACCATCCAGTCGCGGCCACGCTTGTCCTCATCGGTGAGCGCCAGGCGAGTGAGCCCTCCGCGCGGCGTCTGGCCGATCCGCCCCAGTTCCTCGATCGACTGCTCCAGGCGACGCCTGTCGATCTTCATACTTTCCCTCCGGGACCGAGCCCTAAAGCCCGAGATATGCACGCTTGAGGCGTTCGTCGCTCAGCAGGTTGCGTGCCGGGCCTTGAAGGACCAGCCGCCCACTCTCCAGAACGCAGGCGTGGTGGGTGAGTGCCTCACGCCCTCACCGTTGATCACGCGCACGGTCTCGAAGATCTTGGCGACGAGCACGCGCGCCAGCCCAAGTGTCGGCTCGTCGAGCAACAACACCCGCGGCCGCCATGAGGGCACGACCGATCGCGCACATCTGCTGCTCTCCCCCTGACAGCGATCCCGCGAGTTGCGTCCGGCGCTCGCCGAGGACAGGAAAGAGGGCGTAGACGTGCGACAGCGTACGGTCGCGCCCGCCCCGCGCCCGGCCGGCGTGGGCCCCGAGAAGGAGGTTCGGGGAGACATCCTGAGTGCGACGGTCGCGTTGTAGCATCGGCGCGCGCGAAGTGTCAAGGCAGCCCCGAAGCGTCGTTCACTCGGTTGTCGCGTCCAGAGCGGTTGGTTTAGACTCTGGACAGTGAGTGACGGTCCGTTTCTGGCGCCCTCCACGATCCGCTTCTGCCCGCTCTGCGGCGCGCCGCTCGCGGCCGAGCCGGTGCCGCCCGACCATCGCGAGCAGAAAGTGTGCTCGCGCTGCCGATTCGTGTTCTACCTGAACCCGAAGGTGGTGGCGGCGACCATTCCGGAACGGGACGGCGCGACGCTCCTGACGCGCCGCTCGATCAATCCAGGGCGCGGCCTCTGGACGTTTCCCGGCGGGTTCGTCGACTTCGGCGAGACGGTGACCGACGCGGCGATGCGCGAGACCTTCGAGGAGACAGGCCTGAATGTGGACCTGACCGGGCTCCTCAACGTCTACACCTACCCGGCCGCGCCTGTGATCATCGTCTATACGGCTCGGGTGATCGGCGGCACGCTCACGACGTGCGACGAGAACGACGCGCTCGAGTGGGTCACGCCGGAGCGGATTCCGTGGGACGCACTCGCGTTCCAGTCGACGCGCGAGGCGCTACGGGAGTGGGTGGCGGCTCGAGGCGCGATGCCCGGAGGCTAGGCGCGCGTGGGCAGGGCGACCGTCGCCCGGCCGCTGACGACCTGCTGGCAGATGTCGACGATCCGGGCCCGGCACAGGTACGTTCCCCCGGCTGCAGGGGGCGGAATAGCTCGAACTCCTGCTCGCCATGGAGGATACGTGAGATGTCCGTGCCGAGATCGCGAAGCAACGCCCCGGTATCAGCCGTCTCGTCCCGGAAGGTCACGGCGAAGGTCGGCGGCGCGATCACGTCACCCCACTCGGAGGTCGCCCCAACCCGGTCGTCCAAATAGAGGGTCTTCGTGAAGTCGTGTGGGTGAATTCGGGCACGTTTGGGTGTGACGACATGGTCAGATCGCCGGCAGCATGCAGGTGAGGATCTTGAGACGGAGGTACTCCTCGTCGCGGAGCCCGTACGCGCGGCGCTGGAGGACGCGGACCTTGTTGTTCAGCCCCTCGACGAAGCCGAGCGCGACTTTGTTGTCCGGACGGCAGTAGGCCGCGAGCCCGTCCCAGTGCCGGTCAATCATCGCGGCGAACTTCTCGTAGGGCCGCAGGCGTTGCCACTTGAGCGCCGCTCGCCAGTGCTCGAAGAAGCGACGCGCCCAGCCCTCCCGGCCGTAGTCCCAGAGCTGCCCGAACGACTCTTTGAGGAGGTAGGCCGTGTTCAGCCGCTTGTTGGCCGCGAGCAGGGTCTTGAGCGCCCGCCGGCCATCGAGCGTCAGATTCTCGCGGTGGGCGAGCAGGGTGTACTTCTGCCCCTTGATGAACCGGCGCTGCCGCCCGGACACGCGGGCGTACTCGCTCTTGCGGATCTGATCGAGGGCCTCGCCGAGATGCCGCAGAATGTGGAACTTGTCGAACAGGATGCTGGCCTGCGGGGCGTGGCGCGCGGTCGCGAGCCGGAAGGGTTTCCACATGTCCATGACCGCGAGGCGCACCCGGGCCGCTTTCCGCGGACCGAGCCACGCGTAGAACTGATCCAAGCTCGCCTCGGAGCGATCCGTCCCCCCGAACCAGATCGGCCGCTGCCGGATGAGATCGCTGACGACGATGCGGTAGGTATGCCCCTTGCGGATCGAGATCTCGTCGATCCCGATGACCGGCGGGCCGGGCGTCCCGGCGCGCCGCAGTTGTTCGCGCATGTACTGCTGCTCCAGGGCCTTCACGGTGTGCCAGTCGAGATGCAGCTCCTTGGCCACGTCCCGGATCGGCGAGGCCCGACAGCGCCGCCCCACGTAGAAGGCGAAGCGCTTGGTGTAGAACGGATTGTCGGCCAGGAAGGCGAGCCGTTCCTGCTTCACCTTGCCACAGCGCCGACAGGCCACGCGCCGGACTTCGACCTCGAGGTAGATCCGCACGTCGCCGCAGGCGAGATCTCGGACGCGGCGTTGCTTGCGGTCGTACCAGCCACGCTGCCCCCGGCCGCAGGTCCCGCAGGCCGTTTTTTTGACCGCCGGGTGAGCGTGATGATGCGGGCGTGGGGCTCGCCGAAGATCCCCGTGACGGTCGGACTGGGTCGGAACCCCGGAAAGCGATATGCATCCCACAGCCGGCGCGGGCGTCGTGGAGTCGGCATGCGGCGATCATGCCCGATTCCGGCGTCCCCGCCTCAACGTTTCCGCCCGCTGCCAGAGCGGCGTTCCGCACTCTCAGCCCCTTCTTTTCACCCACTCACTTCCACGAAGAACC
>JAHFDK010000475.1 GCA_023249095.1 Candidatus Rokuibacteriota bacterium
GGGGTATTTTGCGCACGCCGCCAGCCCGACGAGCGATGCGAGCAGCGCGAGCACGAGCATCGTCGATTTCAGGTGCGAGTACATGAGTTGTCCTCCGATTGCCGGGGTGTGTGCCCGTCTCAGTGGTTCTTGTTCTTCTTGGCTTGGCCGGGCGGCACGAACGCCTGCGCGCCCATCTTCTTGGCCTGACCGGGCGGGATCTTGTAGTACGTCGCCGGCACGGCGAGCACGGGCCTGGGTACACGCTCGGTCGCGATGATGCTCCATGAGCCGCCGGGGCTCGCCGCGAAGAACCAGGTGCCGCTGTGGAAGCTGTAGTAACGGCCCCCGTAGACGAAGAGGTTGTAGTTCGCGTTGGGCCCGTAGAAGACGGGGCTGCCGGGCACGGCAACCAGGTGTGGCGCTGACGCGACGGCGAGCATCGGTGGCGCCGCGACGTTGATGCCGACGTTCACGTCAGCGTGTGCGGGCGAGGCGGAGAACAGGCCACCGGCGAGCAGAAGCGTTATCAGCGTTGTCTCGGTCATATCTCACCCTCCGGAAATCCTGTCGGGCGATCTTCTAAATGTGCACGACCAGTGCCAGCGAGCGGGCCCGAAACAACGGGGGCTTAGGAGCTTGGTCGCACCACCGAAGGGTTCATCGGGTGTCCTTCTGGCGCGCAGGTGACCGCCGTCGTCAGTGCGCGATCTCGAATATCCGGCAAAGAGGTATTCTGGACGCGACAATGCCGGGTGACCGACGGGGCCCCCTGGTCGTGGGCGCGCTCACCGTGGTGATGGGCGCGGTCCTCTTCCTGGCCGCCGGAAATGTGATTCCCCAGGCGGACGAGAAGTTCGGCGCGCCGCGCTGGACCGTCGCGATCTTCGGTCTCGCCTTCTTCTTCGCGGGCTGGTACGTCGTCTCGCTCGCGCTCCCGACGCCGCGGATGCGGCCGGCGCTCGGAAGCGCGGCCGGGTTGGCGTTCGTCACCGGCGGACGGGCCGCACGATCCCGAACAGGATCCCGATGGGACGGTGCCGATCGGCGGCCGCGCGGACGTCATGAGGTGTTGATGAGCTCGACGAGGCGCGGGGGATACGGCGGCGGTGCCAGGATCTCGGTGAGGCGAAGGCGTCCCTGCTGGCACACGGCACAGCGGGCAATGTCGAGGCCAGTCAGGCGCAGCATTAGAGCCTGGACCGATTCCCCGAGGGGGACGGTCGGAGCGGGAGGCGGCGCGAGGAGTTCGCGGCAGCGCGCGAGCTTGGCCTGGCGTGTGCGGTTGGCCAGGAGACCAAAGTGGCGAATGCGGACGAAGCCGTTGGAACGACGTGGAGGAGGAAGCGGCGGATGAACTCGTCGGCGTCGAGGGCCAGGATCTTCACGCGATCGCGGTCGGCGTAGTCCTTCCAGCGGAAGCGGACGACCGGGAGGTCTGCGAATCATCCTGCCGGGCAGGCACACGCAGTCGACAGTTTCTGTCAGCATCCGGCCCCGGTCTCTAGAACCTATTGATTGTCAGCGGCCTGCTCATGGCTCACCGCTTGCACTGTGGATGGGGGTGCCCAGTGGAGGCGATCATGTTCGAAAGACGAGACGGTTGGAGTCCGCAAGGCTTGCGGCAGACCCGTCCACGATCTCACCACGGCGTGGCGAAGAACTATCCGGATTGGTCGTGGGACTTTTCGAGGACCGGGAAAGAAGTCCTTCTTTCTGCCTTCTTCTGCGACCGACCCGGGTGGCACCGGTGTTGCTCCTGACCGGGAATGAACGGAGGGGAAGCTGATGTGGAAGCGAGAGGACCCACCGCCGACGAGCGTCCCCATGAATGCTGCGCAGCCACCGGCGAGCTCAGCGCAGGAACCGATTGACCTCCCCCCGCCGGGACCGTCTTTTGAATGCGATCAAACGCAAGGAGGGCCGTGGACTATGAACGAAGAGCGGAGCAATGGAAAGGGCATCGTCGTCAACGAAGAGCGGGCGAGCATTGGAAAGAGCATTGTCATCAATGGCGAGCTGAGCGGCGGCGAGGACCTGACGATCGAGGGTACGGTCGAAGGCAAGATCGAGCTGCACGATCACGTGCTCACGGTCGGAGTGAACGGGCGGATCAAAGCCGAAGTCGCCGCCAAATCGATCGTGGTCTTCGGTCAGGTGGTGGGTAACCTGACTGCGACTGAGAAGGTCGACATCAAGGAGAAGGGCTCGGTCGAAGGGGACATCGTGGCGCCCAGGCTTGCCATCGCCGACGGCTCGCACTTCCGCGGCAGCGTCGAGATGCCCCGCCGCGAGGAGGAGGCATGGACCGGCGACCGGGTCTCGTCCCGGAACAATGATCTGGTACGCGTCTGAGTTGGCGTTGTTGAAGTCGGGATATGACGCCGGGCCCGGTCGTCCCCGCGGCCGCCGAGGCCGTCTACGTGAGCAAGACGCTCGCGAAGGTCTTCGCCGCGGTGCCTGCGCGGCCTGTAGCTGTCCTGGTCGATCTGGGTCCGGCCATTGGCTCGAACATCTCGTACCTGGGCGAGCGGGTCGGCTGCAAGATCCACGTCGGAGACTTGTACGCCGACCTCGCTCGCCACAAGCGCGACGGCACGTTCGATCGCTTGCCGGAGTTCCTGGGGAAACGCTTCACCCTCAGCGACGGGAGCGTCGACGCGGTGTTGTGCTGGGACCTCTTCGACTGTCTCGGTCCGGCCGCCGGCGGTGTCCTAGCCAAGGAGCTGATCCGGTTGCTGCGCCCGGGCGGGCTGCTGCTCGGGTTCTTCGGCGCCCGGGCGTCTGAGGAGACCCGCTACACCAAGTACTTCATCGAGGACGAGTCGCGCCTCCGCTACCGCTTCTACATGGGCGCCGGCTGCCGCCGTCGGGTGCTGCAGAGTCGGGACATCGACACCTTGTTCCACGATCTGCAGCTATCCGATTCCATCCTCATGACGCCGCGCCTCCGCGAGGTGCTGTTCCGCAAGCGTGAATCTGGGCCGACGGTTCGCTCAGGTCCGGCGGCCGAGCACATTTGAATCGCGAGATCTCGCTGCGAAGGCTCT
>JAHFDK010000243.1 GCA_023249095.1 Candidatus Rokuibacteriota bacterium
TCGGCTCACGCCCGAGATTCCCAAAAAATTAGCCCCCTACCCTTCGTAGCCATCATACGACATCACCCGGATGACCCTCGGGATCACGCGCCTCGCGCGCGCGGTAAACGTGGCTATCGCGCGCTGTTTTGGTCTTGTGACATGGTTTGCACAGCGCCTGAAGGTTGGCCCTCACCAGCCGCATATCAGGCCGCTGGGCGACCGGCTTGATATGGTCCACTTCCGTAGCGATTTCACCGCAGTTTCTGCACGTTGGTTCTTCGAGCAGAACAACCCGCCTCAGCCGCCGCCATTCAGGGTCATAGCCGCGCTCGGTTGCGGTGCGCCCGGCGTTCTGCTTCCACCCGCTCATCGGGCCCGGCCTTCGGGCGTGTCTGTGTCCGTTTCACCGAGTAACCGCGGGATAGGTGCGTCGCTCACTGCCAGGCGGCGCACACTCTCCAGCCGAGTACAGACGTCGCACGGTTGCCCGTGCTTGATTGGGCGATCACATCTCCCGCAGCGTGCGCGTTGCGGCAGCCACCTCATGATGCAACCGCCAGCGCTGAAGCGAGGTAGAGTCCTGTTGGCCGTTTACCGGGTTCGAATCCCGGTGGGCCCACTAAACAACCAACTCGCGCCGCAAAGTACGGCGCAAAGTCCGGCCACGGCCGCAGCCACATTGCTGAACCCTTCGGGGCAAACACGTCCACGAGTACCTCCTCGAACAACAACCGAGGCAACTCCCGCTTGCGCTCTTCACTGGCCGCCCGCCACAGACAACCGATGTCCCACAACCGCTCGCCCGCCGTCTTCACCGCACCCAGACGCACCGGCTCCCGCGCCTCCGCCAGCTCCCGCTCCGTCTCGCGCATCATCCGGCGATACACCGCATCGTCCAGGCCACCCTCCACGAACGCCATCGACAACCGCCGCTTCGTCTCCACCAGCTTGCCGATGTCCGCCTTCGGACGCCTGGGCGCGCGACGTGCCTCTCGTGCCACGCCTCGCAGCCAGTCCCGGTCCAGCGTCATCGAGATCAACGCCGTTTCGAACTCCGCCTCTACCGAGTTCGCGTTCACCATCTTGCCGGCACCCTCGCAGGATTCGCCGCGCAATGCCGACGCCTCCCGGTAGTACCAGTACGCACCACCCTTGCGCTGCGTCAGCCACAGCGGACCCTTGCAGCGCGAACAACTCGCGACCCCGCTCAGCAAGCGACGGTTCCGCGTCGCATGAGGTTCCCGCCTTCGAACCCGGAGCTGCGCCTGCTGCCAGAGCTCATCGCTAATCAGCGCCTCATGCGCCCCGCGACGCCACTGCTCCTTGTGCGACACCCAGCCCGCATAGAACCGGTTCTCGAAGATCGACTGCATCGCCGGCACCGTGAACCGTGTGTGCCCATCGTTCGAGCGAGGCACCAGACCGCGAGCGTTCCACTGGCGCGCAATCGCCGTGTACGTCGCACCCGCCGCATAGTCTCGAAACGCCTCCCGAACCGCCGCCGCCTCTTCCGGCACGATGGCAAACGGCCGGCGACGCCCATCACGACGATACCCGAACGGCGGATGCCCCAGGTGCAGCCCCTCCTCGAACTGCTGCTCCTTCGCCTTGCGGAGATGCTCCGAGAGCTTGGCTGAATACCACTCGTTCATCCCGGCCGTCACCGTGAACATCAACGATGATTCGGCCGTGCGCGAACCCATCGCCGCGCCCGCATCCAGCAGCACCACGCCCGCCTTCTCCAGCCGCGACTTCACCTGCAGCGCCAGCAACGCTGACCGGGCGAAGCGGCTCGATTCATGCACCATCAGCAGGTCAAACTCACCCTGCTCAGCAGCAGCCACCGCCGCCAGCAGTGTCGGACGCTTCGCCAGGTCGTCTGTGAACGCCGACTCTCCCGCCGCCTCGAACGTCCGCACCACGTCCCACTTCTCCCGCTCGCAGCGTTCGCGCATCACCCGCAACTGCGCCGGCAGCGAGACCCGGTCGGCCTCCGCCTGCTCATCACTCGAAACGCGGGCAAACAGCGCGACTCTCACGAAGCCTGCTTCTCCTCTTCCGCCTGGGCTTCACGCATCACGGCGATGCACCACTCCCGCAACCGCCGCCATCGCTCTGATTCTACCGGCGCAGCCTCCACCCTGCCCACGCCCGCCTTCGCCGCGCTCATATCCGACGCTCACGTCCGCGAGTATCGATAATCGTGATCCTGCTTGACCTCGCAAACTGGAACGCCACCAGCCCCGCCTGCCAGCCCTCCGCCCATGCTCGACGGAACCGCCCAGCCCGCGGCTTGTACTCGCACGACGCCTTCGCCATCCCCTCGCGACCCGCGAGGTAGCCCCGGCTCCACGCCTTCGCCAGCGGGTCATCCTCCGCGTACGGGTTGTCTCGCAGGCTCATGGAAACACCTCAACCAGCCGGACCTTGTTCGGTTCGACTCTGGAAATACGGAACACCACGCCGCAGTGAGAGCACGGATCCGTGTGAAGCGTCGCCCACACCCGCAGGTCCGCCGGCCATGGATCGAGCCGGAGGGACTTCCCCACTGCGTCCATCCGCACCGACCGCAACAGCTCCCGCACATGCTGGCAGGCCGTAGGTTCGTGTCCGCGGCGTGAGCATCGCGGGTTGGTGTTCATGCGGCCCTCCGGTAAAGATTTGTTAAGGTTTCGTCGTGGTGGTTGACGTACGTCCATCGTACCGCTAATGTACCTACAGACACACATTCAGGAGTTTGAAAATGACTACCTATCAATCCACCCTCGCAACAGAGGACCTGCGCCTGGAGGCGGCTCGTGATTCCTGAGACGAAGCGCAAGCACACCCTGAGCTTCACCCCCAGCCTCTGGGCCGCGCTCGAAGCCGAAGCGGCCCGCCAGAATCGCAGCGTGAACAACCTCTTAGCAATGCTCGCCATGGAAGCGACCAAGGACCAGGGAGACCCGAAATGACCACGAACCACACCGCTACCACCTACGAGCCCGCCGAAGGCGAAATCGTCACAATCAACGGCCACGAATACGCCGCGGTTACCCGGCCGGCGATGAGGCGCTGCCTGCCGGTTGTGACCTCGCACTCATCCTCTACGACCGCGTGGAATGGGAAGCAACCGCCCCTGCCGACCTCGTTGCCTACCGCCGGGAATCGGACGGCCTCTGGTTCGCGTACTTGAACAGCCAGCCGCAAAGCCTCGGACCCTGCGCTGCATCCAACGCGGACGCCATCACATGCACCGGGCGAGATGCGTTCGCTGAGTGGCTTCCCGCCTAGCCTTTCGCCCTCCCGTGGCGCCGCGTCCTCCGCCAAGATCAGATCGGTCCATTGAATGTGGCTCTCACCGCTCACGAGTCCACCTCGGGATAACGGGCCGCGAACGCCCTGGCGGCCGTAACGAAAAGGCGCATCGTTGTCTGGGCGATCACCCACGTCCCGTCGTCCAACTGCACCGCGATGCCGACTGCGGGCAATCCCTCGCCGGTCCCCTTCGGAATGCCACAGACGCGGGCCAGCATCCCCTGGGCTGCTCCGTCGATGTCGCGCCAGGGCGCAGAGTCGATGTCGAGGTCCACCCGAAGAGCTATCACGCTTCACCGCCCAATTCCGGCTCGGGTTCTCGGACACCCTGGACGCCCACAGCCATCGGATTGAAGCCAGGCTGGGTCCGCGTAAACCAGATTTCGATTTTCGCGCCGTCCAGGATGGCCCGGCGTTCGTCGAAGCTCAGGTCCCAGAGCGTGTAGTACTCCCGGCTGCCATACCGAGCCGCGACCAGGTCCGCAACCCCCGGCAGTCCACCGGCGGCGATGACCACGTTCGTCCAGCCCTCAACGTTTGGCACAACTGGCTTAGCCACGCTTCACCGCCTCGTATGGGTTCCCTCGCAGGCTCACGGTGACACCGTCCCGAAGCGCTGCGCGCGCATCTCGTTCTCAACACCCGCAGGCAGATCCCAGAGACCCTGCTTGCCCACCGCGGGCACGGGCTTCGCAAACTCGTAAACCTCATCAAGGAACCACGCGAAGCGGCCCGTTTCGAAAACACCGAACAGCCGCTCAATGTCGCTGACCTTCGCTTGCCCCGCCGGCTCGATGCGGGTCACCTTCGCCACCGCTACAACCGCCCCCCTGGGGTAATCCTCCGGGTACATTTCAAGGAACCGGAACGCCTCCTCCAGCGCGAACTCCCGGTCCTCGATCTTCCAGCCCTTGGCGGCATGAATCGCCATCCATCCGCGGTACGGCGTCGACCAGCTCCGCGTTTCGACCGCCTTGATTCCCTTCGCGACCGCCGAGGCCCATGGTTGAGTCAACGTCAGCGCCTTCACGAACGGCCCTCCGTGTCTCCGTGGTTCACAACCGGAAACTCCCGCACCCGCAGGTCCGCCGGCCACTCCGCCATGTCGCCTCCATGGCTGTCACGCAGCGGCAAGGGCTCCGTGTAGGACTCACTGTCCCCAACCGGGTCCAGGGCGAACCCGCTGCGGTAGGGCCGCGCACCCATCTGTTTCATGAAGAACGCCACGCCAGCAGCCGCGCATTGATCTCGCAGCGACCGCGCCCAGGCGATGTCCATTGGCCGCGCACCCGCCCCCGACTCCCCGCCAACGATCACCCAATCGATGGGCGGCTTGTAGTGGTCGCTGAGCGACCCGCGCGCCCACTGGAAACCAACCATGATGTCCACTGGCCCCAGCAACGGCTCAACACTCAGATACCGCACCGCCGCGGGCGTCGCCAGCAACGCCGGGATGCGCACGTCCGCCGCGTCCTGGTCCTCCACCGACGTGCCTTCCCAGACGTTCGGCAGCGGCCACGGAATGCCCGCACCGGAGCCCGTCGCCTCCCGCACAATCCTCCAGACGGCCTCGTGAGCCGCGGTGAGAAAATTCCGCCGCCGCTCCGGCCGCTTGGTCAACACCTGGAACACCACGTCCGGCCGCAACGCGAAGGTCGCGTAGAGCCGGTCAATCATCTCGTCCGGCACCCACTCGCCGAAGATGTCCGTCATGTCGCCGACGAACACCTTGCTCCCCGGCGGCAGCCGCTTCACGCTCAGTAGCGCCTTTAGCTCCGCTTCGTCCAGGACAGGCTTCGTAATCACCATCTGGGACACCGTGAAAGGCCCACCCCGCCCGAAGCGTTTCGCCAGCGCCTCGGCATAGCAGTTCTGGCAGCCGGCCGAAACCTTCACGCACGACCAGACTGTATCCCCCGTGATGTGCTGGTACTTGATGGGGTTCGACGTGAAGTCTGTCCACTGGATGGCCGTCCTGTTCATCGCGCCCTCGCCTCAGCGATCGCCGCGTTCACGTCACGCATCCACTGCTCATCTCCGCCCGGGACATCTGGGTGAGCCACTTTGGCAACCTCCCGGTAGGCCCGTTCACACTCCTCCAGCGAGGCTTCGGGATTCACCCCCAACACCACGTGCCAGGCGCGCCGTGTCGCCTTCTCCGCCAGCAGCGTGTAGTTCTGCTTCATCAAGTCGCCCAGGCCGCGGTACTCGGCCAGGCGAATGCTGTCCAGCGTCAGGTAGATCGCACGCAGGTTGTCCGAAGGCCGCGACCCTTCCGCCGTCTGTAACCGCTTCTCCTCGCCCGTCGACGGGTGCACGTACCAGACGAGCACGTTGCGCTGCTCGTCCGACAACCCGAAGCGGCTGTACTGCGTCGTCTCACACTCGATATCCCAGTGCGACACGCCCCACTGCTGCATGCACGTCCGCAACTCCGCCTTCGTCTCCGACCATGACTTCTTCGAATCTCTCACAGCAGCTCACCCGTCTCTTCGTCCCACTCCTCCGACCACACCACCCGCTCCGCCGCCAGCTTCCGCAACTCCACCAGCCCGATCAGCACGCCCTTCTCGTAGACCGCCTTGAACCCCTTGCTCGCCACCTTCAGCGATACCGTCAGCGTCACGTGCTTCCCCGGCTTCAGCGAATCCCACAGCTCTGTCGGCTGCCGACGGTCCAGCAGCACGCCAGCCGAGCCGCCAAACCCAACCTCGTGGCCCAGCACCACCAGCCCATCCTCCCGCTGAGGACGGTACGGCCAGAACTCCGTGCAACGGCAGAACCGCTGCACCTTGTCCTCGTTGAACCATCTCACCTGGCACGCCCCGTCCTCCGGGTGGTCCGGCGACTGCTAATGCCCACACGTCGCGCACAACGCCATCGCCAACTGCCCGCTAGCCGGGAGTGAGGCGCCGGGGCCTGTAAGGTCACTGTCGTCTTGCTCATGCCGTCACCCTCCGTCGCATCTGTTCGATCTGGGCGAGCCGCTCGGCGAACGATGCGCGAGCCGCACCAGGGACGAGGGGCTTGATGATCTCCACGTCAGGCTCAGGGAGCTTGCCCCATGGCACCGGCGGAGGTTTCAGCAGGTCACGCGCTTCGGTCGCGAGAGCCTTGTTGTCTGCCACGCCGACCACGTCGGGCTGTTCAGACGGCAGCCCGAACCGCTCGGTGATGACTGCCATGATCCGCTTCTCCATGGCGCAGTAGGCGAGCATGTGTTGGCTGAGCTTGATAGGCCTGATCATGTCCCCGATGTACGCCTCGGCTGCATCGTGGAGAAGCCCCCAGAGCTGTACGTCCGCACCATGGCCGTCCGCCTCCAACAGACGCGACACGTGGAGACTGTGCTGCGCGACCGAGTAGAACTCGTCGCAGTGGCCGTTGAACCGGCAAAGGTTCGAGAGCGCGTGTGCTATATCTCGCGGGTCCACTTCATCCGCGTGCGGCTGAAACACCCAGAATTGCTGTCCGCCATACGTCTGAATCCAGGTCATCGCGAGCCCCCTTTCCTGAACTCCGGGACAACCCGGCAACCCTTGTGCCGGTACACTCCCTCGCTCACGCGCAGCAACGTCCCAACGGGGCGATGGCAGACGGCACATGCCACCGGAGGACGGGGCGCCGGCTTCGGGGCGGGCCAACGAAGTGCGGCCGCAGTTGGCTCCTTCGGCCCACTCCGGGGAGCACGTTCGCGTCGAGGCGTCGAGAACAGTTCCCTCAGCCTGGCCAATCCCGTCAGAGGCGCCGCGGGCTCTATACTCTTGGCCCTGGGCTCATCCCGCGCACCGTCTCCCGCATCTGCTCCGCCAGCCCCCGCCGCAGCCGCCTCCGTCGCAGGTCCTTCAGCGATGGGCCCTTCAGAGGCCGCTTGTTGTGCGGCAGCTCCCAACCGGACTTCGCTCGCCGTGCCATTCAAATTCGCGTCCCCCTTCGCTTCTTCGTTCATGAATCTCCTCCGTTGTCGTCGGGCAGTAACGCCGCTGCTTGCATGCTCGAGAGCACGGCTTCGATGTAGTCCAGGCTGCGGCCGCCTTTGCGGGCCGTGACCCGGCAGGCGTCCTGCACGAGCTGGACGGGATACACGCCGACCCAGTCCCAGATGGCCTCGCGAGCGCCGGGTGAGAGCATCGGGAGGGCCTTGCGGGCTGCGCTGAGCATGGCCTGGTACAGCTCGAAGGACTCTCGGGAGTCTGCCGGGGCTGTTGGTGTTGTCGCGTACGATGACGATGATGAGTTTCCCCGCGCGCGAGGATGCCCTGCGTTGCGCAGGGTTTCCGCCTTGAAATCCCCTGCAAAAATGCCGGTAATTTCGTCGCCTATCTCGGCCTCCTCCGGGACGTAATCGCCACGCGCCCAGGCCTTCACCTGGGCCTCGTTCACCAGCGGCAGCCGCACCCGTGCGTCCTCTTCGTGACGCACCAGCCAGACCAGCCCCAACGAGACGAGCTCCTTGATCCCCGAACGCATCGCCCGTTCGCCCAGGCCCATCTCCGCCGCAAGCTCCGCCTGGGACCGCGGGGCGCCGCCGCCCGCCAGCCGGTACAACATCGCCACCAGCACATTGCGCGCCACAAGCCCCGGCACCGGACCACACACCGCGCTCCGGGCGGCACAATCCGAGGCCAGCTTCTTCCACTGCGCCGGCGTCACGGGCCACCCCCGCCCGTGTCGCGCGCACACCCCGAGTGCTCCGACAGTCCTGCCCGGACGAACGCGTCCAGGGGAATGCCCATCGGCGGCTTCTCTATGGGCCCTCCGCACCGCTCACACGTCGCCATCCACGGCTCAGGCCCCATCAACACCCACTCCACCCACAACGCGGAGCGTGAGCGTCCTGGTGGCGCTTTCCTTATAGATACATGCGCCCGCGGCGGGAACGCACTCGGGGCTCGCGCCTGGTACCTCGCGCCTCCCACCTACTCAAGCCCCGCGGGCTCAGGCAGCAAGCCCACGCTGAACCCCGGCAACAGGTC
Organism: Candidatus Rokuibacteriota bacterium; assembly: GCA_023249095.1. GTDB lineage: Bacteria > Methylomirabilota > Methylomirabilia > Rokubacteriales > CSP1-6 > AR31. Next base: position 8,256 of record JAHFDK010000243.1, read on the forward strand.
CTGCTCGAGCGGCGTCAACTCCACCCGCATCGCCATGTTCCCGAACACGCTGGCGATGCCCACCAGCTGCGCGTAGCTCATCGTCCGTTCCCGGTGCGCCAGCAACGCCGCCGCGTGGGCTGCCTGCTGCTCCTTGTACCGGTTCAGCTTGTGGCCGAACGCCGTCATTTCGTTGCCCCAGTCCAACTGCTCCGCGCGACGTTTGACCACGTTATCGCGCGCTTCGTAGTCCTCGTCCGATTCGCCCTTTTTCCTGGGGATGTCGGCGGGCTTCGCACACATCCCGTCACTGGACGGGTCTCGGAAGCGGTAGTCGGGGGTTGGCGCCCTGGGGGCCATCGGCGCCTTCGGCTGGTCCAGGGTCAACGTCAGCTCCAGCCGCCCGCCACTCCCACCGCCGTACTGGTCCGCCTTCGCCAGCACCGGCTTCGCCCCGGTCACCCTCGCCTCGAACACCAGCCTGGTCGCGCTTCCGTTTGGTATACTGTCCATGGAGCCTCCCTGATAGGTTTCATGAAGTGCCCGGCGTCCTACCGCCGGGCCTTCGCTTTTTCTACGTTGCCTGCGAATTGCGGTTGTGCGTCCTGTGATCAGCCCACCCCCGCGGTTGGGTGTTCCTGATCGAGATGGCGCCGAGCCCAACGGCTCACGGTCTTGTGTCCGCAATGCGGGCACCGCCACTCGTTCCGGCTGTCAGTCGGATCACGCCGGGAACCCAGGACTGACTGGCGGCTGCCGCTCGCCGGGGCCTTCGTCTTCACCCCGAACATCGCCGCCACCTCCGCTGGCACCACGCCACCACACAGCCCGACGATGCCGATCAATTTCTTCGCCTCGCCACGAGCCGCATCTTGGCGTGTCTGCAGCCGCGCCATCTCCAAAGCCAGCCCGCGCAGCGACTTCACCAGCAACGCCGCCAGCTTCGCCGTGTCCAGTGTTGCCAACTCCTGCTCTGCCGGCCGTTCGTCTCGTTCGTTCCCATCGTCTCCGGGCACCGGGTCACCCTCCTGCCATGTCTTCCATGTCTCACGCTCCTGGGCCGTCCACGGCGGGCCCGCATGAGGGCCGGCACGACGAGGCGCTCGTCGGCCCTCGGCCGCTTCAACCT